>JBBRXJ010000150.1:0-1517 GCA_038248505.1 Bacteroidales bacterium | reverse complement strand
CAACAATTTATTCCCGCACTTGCCATAGCGTAACCGTTGGCAACCAAGGTAAAGGACACACACTTGGAGATAAACACACAATAAAACACACAAACAAACTACATTATTAAACAACAACAATTCTAGGTTTTATAAAGCAATAAAGAAATATCTAATACGAATAAAACCATTTCTATGAAAAAACTTCTTTATTTTCTAATTTTCACATTCTGTATATGGTCAGTAAGTGGCCAAAAATTTGCTGTTATTAAAGGAACTATAATTTCGGATGATACAGTGCATATAGCAGTATATAAGCCTATTAATGGTTTTTATAATTCTATGTTATACCCATCTGAAGCAAGACTCTCAATTTCCCGAATTAAAAACAATACTCTATCATTTCAGGATTCTGTTCATGTAAATATCTCTTGTGTTGTACTGGTCTACCTTACTGCTGGAAACGGTGATTTCATTACAAAAAGTGATATTTTGGTATTCCCTGACGATACAATCGAATTTTACTACAGTACTAAAGATTCAACAATCAAATTTAAGGGCAACAATGCAAAAGGCCACGAACTCTTATATTCCGCAACTGATATACCAGCCCGGATTTCTCTACCTGCCGATGAAATCATAAATATGTTCCCTGACAATCGTAATACATTCGTAAATGAACTTGTTAATTATGGGAATACTTTGAGTGAACCTTTCACGAAATTACTTAACCAAGGACTAATTACGCCAATGTATTATCAAATAGTTAATGATTATTTGCACATGTGGCCCATACAAATGGCAACCAATACATTGTTATTCAGATCAAAAAAAGGTATTCCTATTCCACAGCAAACAATCGATGCCTTTATTGAAGATATTTATAAACTTTATCCGCCAAGTATTAATGTTCATTCAGCATTTAATGCGCAATCATATTATGCCAATTTTCTGGCTTATCAAGCATATAAAAAGCATCACCTAATAAGCCCTAAAGTCTTCAATAAATCTGATACAATTGTTACCTCTCAAAACGGGATGCAAATTAAACTAAACAGAGAATTTGTACGCTTTCTTTATATTGATGCACCGTTTAACCGCCAAAACGAATGGGGTTATTTTATTACGCTTGCAATCCGATTCGCTCCGGGATTTATCGATATGAGTACAATTGAGGGATATGAAGAACTAAATCCAACAAATAATTGGTCGAGAATAATGAGGAGACAGTATGCCTTGATAGAACCGGACAAACCCGTTGAGTATAAACTAACGAGCCCTGTTATAGAGATTACTGACAGTATTCACGTAAATACCTTTAAAGAAATAGTTAAGCAGCTGCCGAAATCCGGTTTTTATTTCGTGGATATATGGTCTAGTTGGTGTGGGCCTTGTGTCAGAGCCTTTAAAGAGAACGAATATATTGATTCAGTGCTGCAAGTAAATCATATCACGAAGTTATATGTAAGTATTGATAATAACAAAGAGACATGGCTAAAAGCGGTGAACAAATATGCTTTAGGGGGCTATCAAATAAT
>JBBRXJ010000149.1:0-1559 GCA_038248505.1 Bacteroidales bacterium | reverse complement strand
TGCGGCCATGTATTTCAAGATATCCATGCGCACCAATCCCGAGACGGGACGCTACTCTGGTTATTACCGTTTAGTGGAAAGCTATCGCAACTATTGCGACAGGGTATGCCATCGTACAATCCTGAATGCTGGTTACCTCGATGAATTAAATACCGATCAACTAAACCTTATTCAAAAAATTCTTACTTCAAAAGTCAACAACCATGATAAACCATTATTTGAACTTCCATATTCCAGCGATACAGCTGTAATTCATTACGTTGACGAATTTTACAACCGGATGGTTTCCGAAAAGCGCATCGACGTGCTTGTGGAAAAACAAAAAAAGAAGACAGCCCAAAGTGGGAAGGACCTACAAATCATAGATATCAATAGTATTCGGAATAAAGATGTTCGTGAGATTGGAGCAGAATGGTTGTCGTATCAGGCGATGAAACAGTTGAAGATCGCACCATTTTTAGAGCAACTGGGCTGGAACAGATAATATGGTTTTAGATTACGAGAATAAATTCAGAACTTCTATAAATGCACTATTAGCAAAATTTTGACGAATGTCACACTAAAGTCTCTTTTTCTGTCTATGTAATAGTAAGTAACTTTTTGTCCAGTTATTTATTAAATAAAATGGACTTATAATTAACTTTACTTTATTATGTTGTAAAGCACGAAAGTGTCTGAATACTTAACAGTTATTATTGACAGACTTCCTAAAGGCTTAGTATTCATTTATACAAATTTAATTCATTTTGTATGCTGAGATGAGAATTGCGCACACTTCGATAAATGCTAAACATTATATATAAAGTAGTTCCACTAACCCTCGTTTGCAACGAGGGTTAAGCATTCGGTCGTTTGTAACGACATTCTGCTGATATATAATCACAAACAAAAACATTTCTGCCATTATAATTTTATTGAAAAAAAGTTTCCTACTGGTGCCGATTTGAGCCGGGTGCCCGGGTCACCTATTTGCCGGGGATTTGTAATTGCGGTTTCTGCTACTGGCAGGGTGAATTTTAATCATCATCGGCATTTAAAAGAATCAGGCGGGCAGTTGGGTAGAATTCACCCTGCCAGTAAACCCCACAGGATCAAAGAAAAAATATCATTCGTTGAATAGAACTAACAATGAAGTTTAATCGTTAAATTTGCCGGAGATAATAAATAGAAATCATGACAGCAATTGTTTTACGTAAGGAAGTGCAACAATATCTAGACCACGCCGATGAACGTTTCTTAAGAATGGTTTATGCCATGAGTAAAGAGTATGAAAGCAACTTGGTTGTTGGTTATACGGCAAAAGGAGAGGCACTAACCAAAACTAAGATTAAAGAACGTGTGAAAGCAGCTTCTATAAGAGTAAAGTCGGGCGATTTTATTGCTCATGAAGAATTGGAAAAGGAAGTACAAGAGTGGTAACCAGAAAAAAACTTCCCATACGTTGGGACCGGTTAGCCAGAGAAAGTCTGGATAATATTTACGAATACATTCTCTTGGATTCGTTACAAAATGCCCGAAAAGTTAAGAAAGAGCTAATCAAATTGGTCGGTTCATTAAGT
>JBBRXJ010000148.1:0-1728 GCA_038248505.1 Bacteroidales bacterium | reverse complement strand
CTGGAATTACCGATTTTTATTCGAAAACCATTAAGTCGATTCATAAAAAAGGAGCAAAAGGAATTTTGGGATCCGAAATTGTATCACATATGGATTCGCTCACATCCGAATTTTAAATTCATTGCATTCATTAATAAACACTTCGCTGGTAATAATCTGCTCTACTTTAGCATGAACAGGCCCTTGTTTGGCATGATGCAAAAACGTTTCAACTATATCAATGTTCCCCTGAACCATAATTTGAACCGATCCATCCGAGTTATTTTTCACCCAACCTTTTAAACTCAATTGCACAGCAAGATGGTAAATGAAAAACCGATACCCAACTCCTTGCACCTTACCTGCAACAATACATTCAATCGATTTCATATTTATGATAAATTGACAAGGTGCTTAATAATAAACGAATATAGAGATAAGAAGAAAATTAGATTTAGTAAGATACAAAAAAATTTAGGGTCTGCTGAAAAACTGAAGCAGCAATATCTTCTATTTTTCCACGAGGGCATTAACATTCATGAATTTAGGTTAATCCCCTCTGGGGAACAAATTATCTCAGCATTAATTATCTATTGATATTTATCCCCTCACGGGGAATTAAATATGGCTCTATGTTGAAATGAGTGGGTAGTTTTTTTGTAAAGACCATTTGATTATTTATCATGTATATCAAATGGCGTATATATAAGCAATTAATCATAAATTGAAAAATAGCCAAGAATCGAAGATCAACGGAGGTCAATGCACGAATAAAATTATTCGTGTCCTGAC
Organism: Bacteroidales bacterium; assembly: GCA_038248505.1. GTDB lineage: Bacteria > Bacteroidota > Bacteroidia > Bacteroidales > JBBRXJ01 > JBBRXJ01. Next base: position 957 of record JBBRXJ010000148.1, on the reverse strand, counting down.
TGCTTGCAGTCAGATTCGAGGAAATTAACCTATTGTACTTTGGCGCACACAACTACAAAATTCAATAATTGTGTAGTTGATGTTGATGTAATTTATTACGGTTTAATTTATTTTTTATTCGTGCATTCGTGGCCATTTTGCATCTATAAAAATCAAGTTATTTAATTGTGATCGAATGAAACGAGCCATGAGTAACATTAACTCACAAAGGAGCATGATTATTACGGCGAGTTCCATCTGACCATTGAAAAACAAATTATAAACAGATGAAATAAGACTTTTTAAGCAGCCCCTAATTAAATGTTGAGTTTGTAAAAAAAGGGGCATTAAATATTACAAAACATAAATAAAATGAAGAAACTAGCAATCGTAACAGGTGCAACTTCGGGGATTGGAGAAGAAACTGCAATAATGCTCGCAAAGAATGGTTACAGGTTAATTATCACTGGCCGAAGAAATGAGCGATTAATTAGCTTCAAATCACTGTTGGAAAAACAATATCAATGCCAAGTGATAGCACTAAACTTTGACATAAGAAACAATGATCAAACATTAAAAGCAATCGCATCAATACCTGATGATTGGAAAAAGATTGATGTTCTTGTAAACAATGCAGGATTGGCATCAGGGTTATCGCCCATTCATGAAGGAAAATGGGAACAATGGGAACAAATGATTGATACCAATGTAAAAGGATTGCTCTTTTTTTCGCGACAAATAATTCCTTGGATGGTTCAACTGCAAGAAGGTCATATTGTTAATATTTCTTCTATTGCAGCACATGAGGTATATGAAAATGGCAATGTGTACTGCGCAACCAAACATGCTGTTGATGCCATAACCAAAGGCATGAGGATTGATTTATTAAAACACAACATTAAAGTCACTTCTATCTCTCCAGGCATGGTCGATACCGAATTCTCTGTTGTTCGTTTTGATGGAGATAATGAAAAAGCT
>JBBRXJ010000147.1:0-1731 GCA_038248505.1 Bacteroidales bacterium | reverse complement strand
TGGGGCAAATTAATCTCTACTTCGGGGAATTTGGCAACAACAGTAGGGGTTATTAATCCATACAGATACCGAGGGTATAGGTATGATGCCGAGACAGGATTGTTCTATGTAGGTAGTCGTTATTATGACCCTGTAACTTGTCGCATGTTAAATGCGGATGACACGGGCATATTGCAGATGACTCAGGGGGAATTGCTGGGAGCGAACTTGTTCGCGTACTGCAACAACAACCCTGTTATGAACAGCGATCCGAGTGGGTATTTTGCGTTTGCTTTGCCTGCTATTGGAATTGGTCTTGCTGTAGTTGCAATAATTGCAGCATTCTTAATATATTATATGGTAACAATGCCGGAATATAAGTTTACAGGCTTCGATTTTAAAAAATGGTTGACTAGTAAGATACCAATTGCTTCACTCATATCATTGGCTGCATATGAAATTATGATAAATAATGTAAGAATAAGCTTTATAAAGCAGAGTATTCCAACAAAATTGAAATTGCCAAATGGTAAAATTGATTTGAGCAAATTTAACAATCCAAAGGGGCCTATGATGCCAAAAGGAGGGCGTGGAATTTTAGGACCTCTCGGCTGGTATATTGTAAAGGATATAGATAATCATAAAGATTCGGTTTGGAAATTGTTTAATTGGGCAGGAGAGAGAATAGCTTCGTTGTTGTCAGATGGTACAATAATCGGGAAATGAGGTTTAATATGAATACAAAACAAATTTTTATTAGTTGGGGTATCACTACCCCTGAAGTGGATTATTTGCCAGAATATCTAATTTCCACACTTCCTTCTAATTGTTTCTTTATTGATAGCTTGCCATTAGCAGTAGATAAAGACGATTCTATCAAATTTGATCAAATTGAAAAAGAACTATATGGGGAGATGCAAAAGAAACTATTGAACATTGCGACAAAACTCTGGCTTTATTGTGATGTGTATTTCGAATCTGATTTGCTCTTTCGAGATCAAACAATTAAGAAGGTTCAAGATTTATTCCCTGAAGTATATGATAATTTTAGACATATATCTTCAGTGCAAGCAAAATCAGATTTAATACAGGTTGCTGATATTAATCAATTAAGGGCATTGTTAGAATTGAGCTATAAAGATATTATTGATCTTTCGCTTTACTTTGACCAATATCAAATAATGATTACACCATCATGGAGTTGTTTTTTCACTTTCATTAACAGTAAAGCTAAGTTAGATTTAATACAACATATTATTAATGTTGAGGGATTATATTTACGTAAGTTTTCTAGCAATCATTCGTAACAATAAAAAGCTTAAGAAATAGCATGGTTATTACGGTTGGTTAATACGGAAACACACACGGCGACTTTGTGATACCCATTTTGCCTAATCGCCCCTGCAAACCGCCAAACAATCGTAATATCTTGCTGTGGCTGTCCATCTACTATTTCCATATGCCCGACCTCGATTTTCTCCACCAGTTTGTTTAGAATTAATGGCGTCAATTTTTCAATATTCAAGCACTCCTGAATAGCCCATGTTCGCGCGACGTTGTCCGCACGTGCGATTGCTCCTGCGTAATGGGGGAAATGATACCATGCCAAAGCAATTATAGAACCACGGGCAACCAGGCGCGAGACAAATCAACAGCTTAAAAATCTGTAAACAATAATTTTATTTAGAGAAATAATGCGAATATTCCAGCTTTATTTAAGCCGGATATCCTGTTCGATTTTAGTGCAGGTTA
>JBBRXJ010000146.1:0-1785 GCA_038248505.1 Bacteroidales bacterium | reverse complement strand
TTTACAGGCGGTATGCCACCACCTACATAGTGGTCATAATAAAATTGCAAGCTATCCCCTATATTTAAAGTAAAATCTATTTCAAAAGTATAAAAGATAAACTGCGAATATTCTATGGAAATGCTATCAGTTGCAATATTGTTATTATTATCCTCAACCGATAGATAGAAACACCAGGGTTCATTACGAACTGGTATATCTTTTATATAGGGATTTGCTATACTTGTATCGCTTAAAAAATCGCTTGCCGTAAAAGTTAGTTTAGAAGAAGGCTTAAATGGTTTGCAACTCCATGTATATTTATAAGGGGCGACTCCATTTAATAATTTAATTTGCTTCCCAATATGAAGAGTAGTATCTGAAATTGGCCTCTCGCAAAAGAAAGTATTATTACCACAATCCACTGCAAATGCAGGAGTTTGAGCCTTAATTGCTATACTTACCAGCAAATATAAAAGTAATAAATATTGTTTCATATAATTACGTCTGTTGGTTATACTTTTAAATGCTAATTGAAGTTTTCTGTTTTCACATTAAATCAGTAAATTTAAACTGACCATGTAAGTTCTTTATTTTGTCAATATTATTCTATTGTAAATTTTCACCGCAATCAATTTAAACGTTGATATGTTTATTCCATTATACCCCAACCCCCTAATGAGGCCTTTAGTAAAATGCTGATTTTTATTAAGGGTTGTGAAATTGTGTTTTATCCAAGGTTTAGCTTTGAGTTAAAGAGTATATTGTATTTGAAAAATAGATACTGAATACGATTTCAACACAAAGATATAACAATTATTTACTGAAATGCAAGGGGGGGGGGGCATAAAAATTTAAAAAGTTATTAACAATATACTATTATAAACTACTAATATGCAGTTAATTGAATATGTATTAGGCTGGCAATATATAAAATTAAATATGGAAAGCAATGACTATATTAATTAATTTTAGTGTTGCAGGTTATCAGGATTACCGCATCCATCAGGCATCATTGTACGTAAAAGTTATTCCTGATTTAATACTACTAAAAAACACAAACAAGGAAAATATCTGGTATCGCTTTATGTTTTGTTTTGTATTTATGACAAATACCTTCCCACAATCGGCATTCTTCGTCCCTGCCCGAAAGCTTTGGGCGAAACACGCAGGATTGGCGGGGTTTGATGGCGTTTCCATTCATTCATATTCACCATTTTCAGAACGCGTTTAACAATATTTTCGTCAAAACCACTTTCGATCAAATCTGACGGACTCTGGCGCAGTTCAATATAGTTATACAATATCTGGTCGAGAATATCATATTCGGGAAGCGAATCACTGTCCTTCTGCCCGGGGCGGAGTTCGGCTGAAGGCGGTTTTGTAATACTATTTAGCGGGATAATTTCATCTTCTCGGTTAATATAGTATGCCAGTTCATACACTTCGGTTTTGTAAACATCGCCCAGCACCGAAATGCCGCCGCACATATCGCCATACAAGGTGCCGTACCCGACAGCCGCTTCACTTTTGTTGGAAGTATTGAGTAAAATATAACCGAACTTATTGGCCAGAGCCATCAGCAAAACAGCACGAGTGCGGGCCTGAATATTTTCCTCAGCAACGTTAAAAGGCAAGTTTTTGAAAAAAGGTTGCAGCGATCCGAGTAAAGCAGAATAGCCATCATCAATACTGATTGTGTCGTATTTGCAATCCAGGTTTTTGGCTAAAGCAACAGCATCGTCAATGGAATGATCGCTTGAATATTCCGATGGCAGAAGAACTGCATACACATTTTCTTTCCCC
>JBBRXJ010000145.1:0-1865 GCA_038248505.1 Bacteroidales bacterium | reverse complement strand
GGTCTTATTTGCTTCAATAGCTTTAAGGTCGTGGTTTATAAATACCCATAATTTATTTATGGAAAATTTCAGTGAATCATTAACACTTAATTCTTTGTATTCGAACATCGATTTAGTATTAAATCGTTTGATAAAATTTCAAAGTATTTAACTTCATGAATCAATTTTTAAAAATGCCACAAGTTACATAAACTTAGCGGATCTATATAGATTTGATGAATATATCTTCTACAAGGTTAAATTCCTTGTTTTGTTTCATTTTATTGTTCGATGATGCTCTGATTTTTTATAAATATATTCAATTATAAAGGAAGAGGAAACTGTTGCCAGAGCCACTATTACCCCGAGTCGGTTTTGAGAATATTGCTGAATTATTAAAACGATAAGTGCTGCTATACATAATAAAAACCCAATTAAAGGAATTACTTTATTGCCCAGAATTTCTTTCGACAACTTAAATCCAGTAAAATTAACCATTGCAAAAATCAATATAAACCCAATGCTTCCCGTGGTTGAAATGGTTTCTAAATTTAAAGTATTGGTTAAAATTAAGGTGAAAACAATGGTTATTATCAAGCCAACCGGATGGTTCCATAATTTATAAGTAAACTGGTGAGGCAATTCGTCATCTTCTCCGATTTCGTAACTAACCCTGCTGCCTCCCAACAACGAGGCATTAATTGCAGAAAACGTTGAAATCAGGGCAGCAATTGTTATTATAATAAAGCCGGGCTTTCCGAGTAATGGTTTTGCGGCTTCTGCCAGAACATAGTCCTGTGCAGTAGCAATCTTACTAAAGGGCAAAGAACCTACTGTAACTACAGCAATTATAATGTATAATAAAATCACAAAAATGACCGAAATATAATATGCTCTGGGAATATTCTTCGCCGGATTTATAATATCGGGTGCAGCATTGGCAATTAATTCAAAGCCCTCATACGCAACAAAAATAACCATTCCTCCTGCAATAAGTTGAATCGGACTTTCCCAGTTCTGAATGGATAACTGGGTTAAGTTCGTATTTCCAAAAAGTCCGTATATCCCAATAATAATAAATAAGAGTAGGATGACTAACTTGATAGTTACTGCATAAGCCTCTATTTCCCCGACAACTTTGATGCTGTAATAATTAATCAGGGCAGCCAGTGCAATTATAGCACTTGAGTAAATGTGAAAATCCAGGGTCCTGGATTCTGTCAAAGCAAAGAGATTGGGTGCATAGGAGCCAAACGCTGAAGCATAGAGTGCCAGCATTATAATGTAGCTGATCCACAGTAAGTTATTTATACCTCCACTGAAGATCGATTTGCCAAATCCCTGATTGATAAACTTAACAGTTCCGCCTCTGTCGGGGTATGTCAACGATAGTTTAACATAACTGTAGGAAGTTATAAATGCTAAAATCCCGGCAATAAAAAACGCAATGGGGGTTCCGCCTTTAGCTAATGAAACGGCTAACCCGAGAACAGCAAAAATTCCACCGCCAACCATTCCACCGATCCCGATAGAGATAGCTTCTTTAAGTCCGATTTGTTTGTTCATAGTGTATTTCTGAGATAGAATACATTTTTTCTTTGCTAAAAGTATTAGTAGCAATACTCAATGCTGTTCAGGAAATGACAACTTTACATAATAATCTTTTCAAGTGAAATTAAGGTTGTTAAACAGATATTCTGAATGTCTCGTTTGAATATTGCATCCATTTCTCCTTGTCTCCCCTCGCCCTGTCTCCTTGTCTCTTGTTCCAGGTTATTTTTTATAAACTAACCGTTTCCCAATAAAAACACTGCCGGCCGCTTGTGCAATTCCGGTTTCTGTCTTTTCCATTCACTCAGGGGCATACTACGTATCCATTCGGTTTC
>JBBRXJ010000144.1:0-1890 GCA_038248505.1 Bacteroidales bacterium | reverse complement strand
AAATCATTACAAAAATATTGCGTGCCTAATGAAGTGCTATTCACATAAATTCCATCACCCATTTTTTCAATCTGATTTGTACTGATTTGTGCATATTGTGTTGTACTTATATATATACCTACAAAACGTCCTACATAAGTAACATCTGGTATGAATGGACTTTGAGGGTAAATATTATTATTAGTTATTTTTGCATAATTGCAATGTTCAGCTTTAATTCCATAATAATTTTCGGATAATAAAGGGGGTGTTCTAAATCTTATTTCATTATCCTCTATAATACATTGAGAATATGTGTCAAGTTGATTCCAATTACAATTTCGCATCATTATACCTGAACGGAGAATTCCAGTACCGAGCATACCCAAAGTATTGGATTTGATAGTTAATCTGACAATAGCATCTGTATAGGTTTGATCCGCAACAATAGCATAATTATTTAAATTATTAACAGCAGTTATATCTGGCCACATACAAATTGAATTTGATTCTACTATAGCTTCCAGAAAATCTTTCAGATAAATACTATTATATCCTGAGAAAGTAAATACATTATGCTTTATTTCCATCATTGTATTAAAGCCATATATACCTGTATTACATTCTACAAACTTATTTCGCTTAAGCGTAGAATTTGTTTCGCCACCTATCAATATTTTATTTTTTAGAGGCATTTGAATACCATAAGGTCCAGAATTAATCTCTGTTTTACAAAAAATAGCCGCTTCGTTAAGTTCACCGGTTACACTATAATCTGGAATGTATATGTCTGAAGAAAAAATATGATAAAATCTATTGTTGTATATATACACTTGCGAATTTTTGGTTTTAATACCAAATTGCAAATTACTAAATATATTTGTTTGTGAGATATTTATCGTATCACCAATCATTAATTTATAAACCGTATCTATCACAATACCTGTTAAATGATCTTGTGAATAAAACCCAGATATGGTAACATCTTTTTCAATAGTAGTATTTGCAATGTATCCCGGATGCGGACCAGGATATTGTCTATTTCCTTGCCAGTCGTATAACCAATCTGGGTTGTAATTTCTTACCCACAAGCCTAACTTATTATTGATAAACTGAGTTTCTGTGATATGAAAATTACCCCCGTTTGCTGAAACAATGGCATTTTTTGCATCTCTAATCACACTGTTATTCTTTAATACAACTTTAGACGTATAACTCTCTGCATAGATACCATCCCATGCACAAGTACAGGATTGTTTCAAAACGCAATTATCAAATGTCAATATTTTACCCGGCATTACGTTGATACGGGCATTGGAGCCAAACATCAGATTGGGACAACCAGTGAAAGTTAAATCTGCATCAATGTTAATAACTCCATTAAAAATAATGTTACTATTATTGAAACTTGTTCCAGCAGTAAGTGTAGCTATTATTTGACTTGTTGTAAGTGAATTAAGTTGTATGGGATTAGACACACAAGTGTTGGGGTTAAAATCAAGCGTACCATGGTAAACTATACAACCACTTTGGTTTATTCCATCAACAGTAACTGTACCGGGTCCGATATTGTTCCAGTTAACATGAATTGTATTCACAGGTGAGTTTGAAATAATCGTTACTCCGGTTGGCACATGCCAGGTATATGTAATATTGGGTGTAGAAGGCAATACAAAAGAGAAATCTGCCAATGAAGATAAACACTCGTTTGTTGTCCATGATTGGGTAATGGTGAGAGGTAATCTCGGATTCTCAATATTTACTATAAAGCTTTCTATCCAAGTACAACCAATTGCATCAGTTGCTGTAACTGTATAAACAGTACTAACCCAAGGAGACACCTGCAAATTCTGAGATGTTGATATTATGCCACCAATCTGATTTGACATCCACTGCCATTGAACAATATTT
>JBBRXJ010000143.1:0-1994 GCA_038248505.1 Bacteroidales bacterium | reverse complement strand
TCATCAAATAATCCAAGTGGGTTAATGTTTTTCATCGTTGTTGTTTTCAGCAAGTATACTAAAATTAATTCAGAAAAACAAGCATATTCAATTAACAATCAGAGACATGCATCAGTTTTAGGTTTTTAGAGATGCCCATAATGGAATCATGAAAGAAATCCCATTTGTTACAAAGTTAACAAATTATCAGTAACAAGTTATTCTAATGGTCACGACTAGATTAAATAATGGTTGAACACAGAATTTATACCGTTTTTTAGGTATGTAATAGTCCATTTTTAGCTTCACTCGATTGTTCTAAACATATTTAAAAAAGGCATTTACCATTGTAAACTCTCAAAATAATTTGGACTTTTTTGAAAGTAATATTGGTATAATTCGTTAACGGCCGGGAGGCCGAATTGCATTTATGCTTCAATAGTACATTACGAGGACGGACGAGCGGGACTCCCAATGTCATTAAGTTAAGCAATATCAGATAGCATCCCTTTTGTTTTTAAATACTTTAGGTTTTTTTCTTTTTCTATATTTCTCCATATCTCGTTCAATTTTTCTGTTAGGTCGAATAGGTATTGTATGTCTTTTAAAGAACTCTTTTATTTCAGATATAATTAATGACATTTCTTTATCAGAAAAGAATATTGTAATTACTCTGTCTTTCAAAAAAACCATACGACAAATTATTATTTACTTTATATTGATATTTATTTCCATCGAATTCTTTATCTAGCTCATCATTGATCTCTCCAACGATTAAGCTCTGAATGTTTGATACGAATAGAGCTGCATAAAAATCTTGCAGAATACTAATCTGTGAATAGCCAGAAAAGTGTTCTACTTTGATTTTATTTTTCAGTTCATCATAAAAAGTTTCTACACCCCATCTTAAAAAGTAAAGGTCCTTAAATATTTGATTTGGATACTTCTCGGAGTTCACTAAAGAGGTTATCAGTATTTCGGATTCACCACTAGGCAGTTCAACTCTGACTAACCAGATCGGGTAATGTTATTATTGATCCATCAAGACTCAGGATGAAAAGTTGTGGAGTAATTATTTTAAGCATATATTTTACAAAGTCTATAAAGGAAAAAGTTTATATCACTCACGCCTCTTGAAGTAGCTCTAAAAGCCTTAATTTTAGAATTAAATGATTCTGCTGCTACATTTGTACTTCGATTATTGAAGTAATTTAATATTGTAAGATAATGCATTTGTATTGAACGGGATACCGTACCAAATGATGTAATGCCTGATTTATCGACTTTCTCATACCATTGCGCAAGTCTTGTAAATGCTGTGCCCTTATCATATGTTTTGGTGAAAATATAGCCCAACTTCATGGCTAAATCATAGGCTGTCTTAATTTCAGGGTAACGTTCAAATAAAATTACGGCTCTTAAAGCTTGTGATTGTGTCCATTTAGTATCGTTTTTGAACAACAAATATCTACTGCGTGCTAATAATTGCTCAGGTGTATCGCCATTTGCTAACACCTCTGGTTTGTATTGATTGTTATGCATTTTAGCATTAATCATTTGTTGATTCTCATTCTCTATTGCTTCCCATCGGTATTTTATTCTTAGTTCTTGAACAGCATCATAAGCTAATTTCTGAACATGAAAACGGTCTGTCACCCTTATTGCACAAGGAAAGAACGTGTAATAATCTTTATCATACTTGGAGCCATATCCATTGTTACTTCTTGGACTGTATCTCTAATTTTCTGTGGTATCTTCATTAAAACATTAATCACTTCTTTGGCATCCGTACCCTTTATCATTGCCACAATGGTGCCTTTACGACCATGTGCTGCCTTGTTTATAATAATGGCATAAAGTTCACCATGAGACATTGATGTTTCATCAATTGTTAGAAAAGGCCCAATATTATCGGGATATAGAAGCCAGTTCTCTGCATGTGTCTTTTGATCCACGAAAAATAATCACTTAAAAAATACTTATATTGAGATTGTAATTGTTTGCCATCAATTTGA
>JBBRXJ010000142.1:0-2005 GCA_038248505.1 Bacteroidales bacterium | reverse complement strand
TACGTTGGATTTAATTCGATAATCGTACCAACGGGTACGCTTATCTCATGAAATCCTTGATTTCTTTGGGCTTTAACGCCTCACAACGAAGTTCTATTACGTAATCTGGGTTTGACCGAAGTTTATACTTCACAAAATTAACTAAAATGATAACAAAATGTTTAAAAAAAGACGTAAATTGGCTTCGCCGAGCTTTGGTTCGACGATTAGTAGTTTATTTGCAGGAATAGTGGTAATTATGGCTATGTTTTTATCTGTAGCTTGTGAGAAAGAAGATAGTTTGTTGCAAACCACAACAGTTAATAACATTAAAACATTTAATTCAATAGACGAATATGCTCTAGAAGTTAATAAAGTCGCAAATATGACTTATGAGGAATTGAGTGAATACGAAAATAGTAATGGTTTTTATTCCTTTGGACGAAAATGTGATGAGATTTATTCTCAAGCGAATCCAGAGAATTTTAATTCTAGAGAAGAATTCTTCCAATTTGTGGAAAGTAACTCTGAGTATATCGAGTTGGTGACAGATTCTAACAAAGAATTAACTCTTGAAATAAAATCAGGATTTAATTCTAATAGATATCTGGTAGGAGAAGATGGTCTGTTTAGAATTTCAAATAATCTATATAAGGTTATTGACAATTTTACAATTTACACAAACAATAATAATATTGAAAAAATTAAAAGAATAAATGCGTTAAACTATCAAAATTATTTTGAAGATTCTACTATTATTTTTCCTAGTTATGTAAAACAGCCACAAAGCAAAACAACGGCAGAATATTATGACATTGATCGAGAGGCAATAAATGGTAATGAGAAAACTAAAATTTTTATGAATACATGGGGTTATGATCATTCTCAACAAAATGATACATATTTGCAAAGTGATTTTGTAGTACGTCCTTATCATAGAACCTTATGGGTTTGGTATTATTGTTCACGCACACTGTCTTGGGACATTGATGCAAAACTTGTTGCTCATTTTGGTGATGATGTTTGGGCTGGCTGGCTCATAGATGTAAATGAATCAGGTGTATATGATTCGTATCGATCACACACATGGTCTGTATGGTTAGATAACGGATTGGATAATGGAGGATATTCAGAAATATTTTGGGTTGAATTTGATTGGTGCCATTTTTGGGGAACTTCACCAGATGCTGGTCCAGCAAGTTATGATATTTACTAAATATGAGACATACAGTTTATTACATTATCATTTTATGTCTGTTATGCTCGTCTTGCCGTGAACTCGTGCAAGACGAGTTTCCGGAGTTCGAGAATACAGTAACTGTAAATACCCTTATTGGCGCAGGGGATACTATTAAAGTTTATTTAGCATACACAGACGAACTAAATGGAAATCCACTTGAAACCATTAAAAATGCTGTAATTTCCATGTCTAACCAAAATTTGGAAAGCATTAATTTCACGCATCAAGCTAATGGATTGTATGTGTCGAATTATGTTGCACAGATAAATGACACCTTTAATTTATCAGTGATTGTGCCAGGCGAAGATGTTGTAACATCTTCCTGTGTTGTGCCGGAACCAATAGAAATAATCGATGTAGATCTTGATCCCTATGGCTGCGTTAATGACGAGGGTGTTGCAATACCTTTGGCATATGTAAAAATAAGAAATAATTTTGATAATGCATTTTATGGGGTTGTTTATTTTAAATCATATGTAAAGGAGCCTCGTATCTCAGAGGACTTAAATAATCCCGGGTCATATACTGTAGATACTGTTTATGTTTTGAACTCAGATTATAAAGCAATTGGCACAATTGACAATATCAACGAGTTAGGTGAATTTCTTGAAAAAGAAATTGAAGTATTTAAATTATTTGATTCTAACCGAATAATTTCTGTGGCATTTCAAGTTAAACTTAGAACAGTGGATTATAATTATTACTCATATCTTAATAGCATTGGTGCTTATGAGGCTGGCAGATATCCTAACTTTTCTAGTTCTTATATTGTACCTTCTAATTTAT
>JBBRXJ010000141.1:0-2081 GCA_038248505.1 Bacteroidales bacterium | reverse complement strand
GGTAGCTTGTTATTGTTTGTGTTTGTCTTGTCGTTTTTTTATTCATGCTCGCGCAATGATGACCCAGTAATTGAAGTAAAAAACTATTCTCATTTTGTTTCGGCAAAGGAAGTCAAAAGTTATTCCAAAACTGAAATTTCTGCTGTATTTTCTCTTTTTGCCAATCAATATCCTGAGATGGCCAGTTTGGCAACTCACGTTAACAGCGGAGTTAAGGTTTTTTATGTTGTTTATAAAACTAAATACACAAATAATCAGGAAATTAATGTGTCGGGTTTAGTTTGTGTGCCACAAGGGAATAATGGGGCATTAACCTTATTAAGTTTTCAAAACGGAACTAATGTAAAACATGCAAGTGCTCCATCGAAAAACATGTTGAATCCCGAATTTATTTTTTTGCACGGGATTGCTTCGTTGGGATTTGTCATTTTAATTCCCGATTACATTGGATTTGGTGCTTCCGAGTCTTATTTTCATCCTTATTTGTATAAATCGTTATTTCAGTCAACAATAACCGATTTTATTAAGGCCGTTGATGAGTGGGAGCAAGGAGGTGATGCAGGTTTTGAGTTAAATGGAAACTTGTTTTTAACTGGTTATAGTTTGGGTGGATGGGCTTCGTTGGTAACGCATAGGTATATTGAGCAAAACCCTATGAGTGGCATTAAACTTATTGGTTCGGCTTGTGGAGCAGGTTCGTATAATTTAGAAGGTGTTCAGGAGTTGCTTTTCCCTCAAACAAACTATGTACAACCTTTTTATATTCCATTTGTAATTATGGGGTATCAATCTGTAGGAGCAATCTTTGGAAACTTGTCGCTATATTTTGCTGAACCTTATGCATCCCGACTACCTAATTTAATGACAGGAGCGTATTCGGCAGGCGAGATAAATGGTCAGCTATCGAAAAATATGAGTGAGTTATTGAGTCCTAATATGTTAGCTAACTATTCGATCGATTCGAAATATGATCAATTGCGTGTTCAGTTGAAAGATAACAGTCAGGATGCTTGGAAAAACAGTGCACCTATTTGGCTCTATCATGGTACTGCTGATGTTCATGTGCCGTTTTCAATTTCAGAGGATCTCTATCATCAGTTTCAGGATTTAGGGCAAACCGAAAATCAAGTGAGTTTTAATGCAATGCAGGGAAAAGATCATGCAACTGGTGTAATGCCAATGTATGTGGATGTTTTAAATAGATTGGAGATACTGAAAGGAAAATAATTGAAGATGTATTATTGTAAACGAAATTGGGTATGTATTAATGAGTTAATCATGTAATTAACATCGAAGTAGCTGACATGATTAACAGGATTTACATGTTCTGATATGTGTTACATTTAATTGTATTTGCGATACTTTCTTTTAACAGTAACAGAAGTTCCGAAATTAATCAACAATCCGATTTCATGACCAATGCCATTTAGGTAATTTACTACTTGTACTTCATGCTGTTTAGTTAGGTTTTCAACAGCTTTCAGTTCAACCACAACTTCATTATTTACAAATAAATCAGCATAATAATCGCCTACCTGGATATTCTCATAAAATACCGAAACTGGAAATTGCTGTTCCACGCTCAATCCATTTTTCTTTAATTCAATCACCATCGAGTCTTCATAAACTTTCTCTAAAAAATTAGCACCCAGTGTATTGTGAGATTTATAGGCGTATGCAATGATCTTTTGGGTTATTGAATCTATATTCATATTTTTTGTCCATTAAGCCTCAATTAATTGTTCTATGTAACGTTTCATATCGTTCAGTTTTTATTAATTCGACTTCGTTTTATTTATCACACCTGACAGGTTTCAAAAACCTGTCAGGTGTGAGGTACCGTGTGTCGCTTTGTTATAATTCCATCCATTTTTCACTTTTCCAATTTCGATTTTATTATCATGCATGTATTTAAAATTCGCCTGCTCATCGAACTATCTTATCACCTTATCGCGATGAAGTTTTGCATCAAAGTTTCAATTCCAGTATGGTGCGATTGGTAGCAAATCAACTTTTTTCGCATTGTCCGCATTCTTGGTTGTTTCAATTCCAGTATGGTGCGATTGGTAGGTTATAGGATT
>JBBRXJ010000140.1:0-2102 GCA_038248505.1 Bacteroidales bacterium | reverse complement strand
GGAGATAGTTGACTTAGGCGTTATTGGCACATTATCAAATTATCACATTTTCAAATCATCTCATTAGCACATTAGCACATTACCAAATTATCACATTATCACATTAACCCATTAATATTATGGCTCGAGTAAAAGGAATTATACAGGTAACAGGCAGTCTGAAAGGCGTATCCATCTATACCATGCGGGGAAGTGATGAGGTCATTATGCGCACCAAAGGCGGTCCGAGTAAAAACACGATTAAAACCCGTGAAAGTTGCAAACCGCTGCGAGATAATGGGAAAGAGTGGGGCGGTTGCACCAAAGCGGCAAGTTCCATCCGGCGGGCCTTGGGTAACAGTACCCGACTGGCCGATTATAACCTGAGTGGTGCTTTAAACGCCATTTGCAAGAAAATACAATGCACCGACGAAACCGGAGAAAAAGGACAGCGTGCCATTCGGCTTAGCCAGAACCGGAAATACCTGATCGATTTTAATTTCAACAAGAAAAACCCTTTTAATCAGGTTATTCGTATCAATCCCCTGTGGGAAATTGACAGACAATTGGTAAAAGCAATTGTAAGTATTCCCGATTTTGATCCGAAACAAGATTTAAAGCAACCGAACAAACTACCACTGATGCGCTGGGTGGTGACTTTGGGAGTAGCTACCGATGTTTGTATGGATGAGCAAAGCAAAACCTATTATCCAATGAATGAACAATTGTTGGGTTACCACAAGGAAATACATACCGACTGGAATCCTGCCATGCGACCGCTTCCTGCTCAAACGCTTGAAGTGAGCATAGAGGACATTAACCAATACATAACTGATAACGACACTCTGATTCTAAGCATCGGTGTAGAATTTGGAACCATAGGCATGGACGGAGAAGGCGAAGCGGTGAAATACAGCGGGTGTGGGAAGATTGTGGGAAGTTTGTAGAATGACCCCAAATTTCCTAGCTCATCCCTAAACTTCACTCTTTTAGTAGTGGTTGTTTATATTTAAGCTATCTACATATATAATAAAGTTGTTTTCTCGTTTATTAGAATAAACCATCTACACTTCCATAGTCATTAACTAAGTTGATTCTTTATGTTTAATCGTAAAAAATACTTGTTATTATTATTTGAAGAATAAGACTATGAAATAGATATAGTATGAGAATAAATAAAGAAGAATAGAAGAATCATTCATATCAATAATTTCCTAAAATGCTTTTTAGAGTATACTGCTTAAGACTTTTGAATATAATCTAGCATTAAGGTTGACATGGTCAAAAGTTTAGTAAATTGTTTTACTACTCTTTAAACGCTAATAATAAGCATATTATAGTATATATATTATATTACTAAACTAATATGTTTGTTTTACTATAATATTAAATATATCTTTGCCTAGAATTATCTTTTAGTTCATTTCTCAATTCTAAATTATGGCTACTACAATAAAAGATATAGCACAATACACAGGATTATCCATCACAACCGTTTCAATAGTATTGAATGGAAAAGGTGCACGTATAAGTAAAGAGGCAATAAAAAGAATAGAAGAAGCAAAAGAGATGCTTCATTATGAGCCTAATATGTTGGCTAGTAGCCTGCGAAAGGGATCTACTAACATTATTGGTATTGTTGTTTCCGATCTTCATCCGTACTTTATACGGCTAGCCCAATTAATTGAGCGCGATATAGCTCAGTATGGGTATCAGGTTCTTATTGTAGGTTCCGACGAAAATGATGTGAAATGTGAGGCTATGATTGACAACTTTATCAACTTTAGAGTGGCAGGTATGGTGTTGGCTGTGACGAGTGGCTTAAAAGAGCGGATTGTCAGGCTAAATAAACAACGCATTCCTTTTGTTATGATTGATCGGTATTTTAAAGGTGTTTCTGCAAATGTTGTTTTATTAGATAATTTTAGGTCGGCATACAATGCCGTTGATTTTTTAATTAAAAAAGGTAGAAAGAAGATTGCAACTTTTCATTACGATACCCCAATGCATCACATGCAAGATAGAATGGATGGTTATAAAGCTGCATTAAGAGATAATGGTATCCGATTTAATAAGAAACTAACACCAACAATATCTTTCTCGGAATCGAACACGAAAGATAT
>JBBRXJ010000139.1:0-2115 GCA_038248505.1 Bacteroidales bacterium | reverse complement strand
CTAAAATAACATTAGGCATTCCCTCATACAATGAAGGTAAAACAAATAAATCAGCGCCACTTAATAATGCATGGGTATTTGTAACAAAACCTAAAAGAAAAACTCTGTTTTCTAATCCATGCTTTTTAATATACGATTGCATCGACTATCTCTCTCGTCCTTCACCAGCAATAAAGAAGTAAGCTTTATCATTAATCTGACATATTTTTCGCGCAGCATCCAGCAAATAAGAATAGCCTTTTTGTGCACTATATCTTCCTATTGAGAGTATAATTTGAGGAGCCTCAATTGAAGATGGAATATGTGAACTAAAATCATATGAGCTGTTGTTGTTGAGATCTAGTTCAACACCATTGTATATTACCTTTACAAATTCATCATCCCACCATCCATATGAATCGTACTCCGATTTTATACTATAAGTATTGGTGATCATGCCATCGCACAATGGTGCAAAACTAAGTCTATATTTTAGATTTCTTTTTATGAGTTGAACACCTTGCCGACTAATTACGATGGGTTTACTCATAAACATTTTAACTAAACCCGACAATCTTACGTCACGATTTTGACAACCAATAATAACATCAATAGACTGATTTTTAACAAATTGAAATAGCTTAGTAAAGCCCAATAAACTAAAATCGGAATTAATTGGAATAATAACAGTGGGTATTTGACTATCTGTGGCTTTATGATAGAGCATTGAATTTTTTTTACATCCAATCACAACTTTATGCCCACGATTAATTAAGCCATTGGCAGCCAACAACATCCATTTTTCACCACCCCCCCACTTTGTCTTTCCTATTGAGTTTAATAGTAGAATATTCACTTAATAATTGATTATTTTATACAAAGAGTAAAATAAAGCATTTTTTTTCTGCTTTCAACCTCATTTTTCTAAAAGGAACAAAGGTAAAAATTAAGAACAATTTACGTGGAAATTGGTGTAAATTAATGAATAATTAATATTCCAAATACTAAGTTTGATATTTCGGTGTAATTGTGCCACTTGTTTCGGTGATGTTGTGCCACAAAAAAAGAATGATTTCTAGACCAAAATTATTAATTTATTTGAGTTTTTTTCATTTTGTTTTTCCTTAATGATTCACCAGTTAATTCAATTCGATGTGAAGCATGTACAAGGCGATCTAGAATTGCATCTGCAATAGTCCCTTCCCCGATTGTTTCATGCCAGTTTTTAACTGGTATTTGAGCCGCAATAATGAGTGATGTTTTGTCATATTTCAGTTCAACAATATCCATTAATGCATTTCTAGCATGGTCATCAAATGCACTTAAACCAAAATCATCCAATATGAGTAGGTCGCATTTTTCTAGCTTATTCAATAACTTCATATAGGTACCTTCTAGTTTTGAGAGTTTGATTTGATCAATAAGCCGAGCAAAGTTGTAATACATGGTTTTGCATTGCCTTGTGCAGGCGTTATGGCCCAATGCCTGTGCCAGATAACTTTTGCCTGTACCGGTTGCTCCGGTGATGATTATATTTTCTCCACGTTTGATAAAATCGAGCAAAGCCAAACGTTCAAAAGTGTTTTTATCTAATGAACGATTGGCTGTATAATCGACATTCTGCACCGAAGCGGGATACCTAAATCCTGCTGTGGTAATTAGGTTTTGGATGCGCTTGTTGTATCGACTTTCCCATTCCTGATCGATTAGTAAAGCTAAATACTGATCGAGCGTATAGTCCCTGTGAAGGTTGTTTTGCACACTGTTATGGTAATTCTCAGCCATAGCATACAACCGTAATTGTTTCATTTTTTCGATGGTGCTTTGATTATTCATTTCTATTTATTTTAATGATTAATTGTATGATTCCGATCCACGTATATTCATGTGAAAGGGGATATGAGTTTGCAGTGGTTGTTCTTCCATCATTTTATCCATGTTGTTTTCTAAAATGCGTTTGATGGTTCGGTAACTGTACCTTTCATGCGTCAGAGCCATAACACAGGCGGTTTCGATTCTGTTTTTCTCGAAGGCCTTTTTTAGACTAAGGATACCCAACGCCTGCTTATAGCCTGTTTCAGGATAATCCTGTTGCTCGATCAGCATTGAGATATATTCCTTTGTCTTTGGGCCAAT
>JBBRXJ010000138.1:0-2137 GCA_038248505.1 Bacteroidales bacterium | reverse complement strand
AGATGCAATTGCATCTCCAGCTGAGGCAACAACTATAGTTGGAACACCTGGTGAAACAATCGGATCCTTAATTAATACAACAGATGTATAGGGTTGAAGGGAAATACTTGTTGAATATTTTGTTCCTTTTACATCAATCATTGGGTAAGCCAATGAAATCGTTTTAGCAACTTTTGTTGCATTGTATTCAAACCTCAGATCATTTTCGTTTTTAATTGAAATTGGAGATTTATGCGAATTCGCATCTAGTCCGGAAAAAGACTGCCAACCTGCAAGTGAGTAGTTTGTAAAAGAACCCCAAGCATTTATTGATACCTCCAAAGTTAAATTATCATTAATTGGGCGGGCATAATAATTATCGTCAAAAGTTCCAATTGAAGTAATATCGTTGCTTGTTGAAATAAAACTGCCGGTTAATTGGGTTGTTGTTTTAGATACAAATATGTTATTTTTTATTAAACAACCAGTTATGGGGAAAAGTGCACCATCATATAGACAAGCGAGTTGAACATTATTGTTATAAACAGTATTTTCGTATACATTAAGATTTTGGGAATCATGAATGAATATGCCTTGATGGCTGCAGTTTGCTACGGTATTATTTGCGACTTCTATATTTGTAGAATGCCCATCGATATAAATACCTTCTGCCATAGAGGTACTTCTTGTGGTACCGGTAATATTTCCAATTAAATTTAATACAATATTTCCATCAATAATTCTTCCTGTATAGAAATCACTTCCAGTATAAATGCCTCCGGCATCATTAAGTAATAAGGATGAATTAATTATAAAATTATTTCTTACTTCCACATTGTTTCCGACAAAGTAAATGCCATTGTATCCGGATGAATCTATGTTGTTATATTGAATTATCCCAAGTTGTGGAGTGCCTGTTACAGCATACTGTGAGAAAAATATTCCATCGGCAGTTGTACCCATATTAGCTGCACCAGCTATTAAGCCTGAATTTGTTATAGTATTACTTATGACATTGTTATTACCTCCTTCGACAACAGATATACCGGCTCTGGAAGAATTATTTATTTTGTTATTAGAAATGGTCGTATTTCTGCAACCTTCGAAGTAAATGCCATCAATACCAGCAAAATTAATATCACAATACTGAATAGATATATTATCCGAATAGTAACCGAAAAATTCCATCCCAGCTTTGATCGAACCTTCAAATGAAATATGATCTATAGTTACATAGCTGTTGTAATTATGACTATATAATAAATTATCCTGCGTTGCTACCTTAACTGTTTTATTAATTGGATTATCTGCTCCAAAGTACATATAAAATTTGCCAGTATTTATATCGTGGTACCATTCCCCAAATTGGTCCAAAGTCCGCAAATCATTTTGAATAAAGTAGCCATAATTTGCAGTTGCACTTTGAGTTGTACCTAGATTAGTATAGGAAAGAACATTTCCTGCATGATTTGTAATTGGACATCGGTCTAAAGCCCAATCATTTTTTCGTATGACAGCCTCAGCACCTTTCCAATTAGTGGCATCATTTAATTCATTGTCAGTTATTGAGACATTTGTAGAGAAAGATTCATAGTTTAGATAGGTCGAATCGGGATACCTACCCATTCCAGTATTTATACCATCAATCGTCACTATATTTGTTTGTGATGCTGAAGTAATAAATTTTGAATATATTCCATTACCTTCATTTGTCCATCCAGTTATAGTTGTAAAGCCAGTTATAATGGGATTTATACCTGCACCATAAGCCCCTATAACAATCGGAGAACCTGCTGAACCAGACTTGGTTATTGTTAACGATCCATAAAATGTATCCCCCCGGTTAAATAAAATTCTGTCGCCTGGGTTTAATGTAGAAAATTTGGAATTGACCTTAGATATTGTCTTCCAGGAGGTAGAAATCGAAAGGCCATTATTTAAATCATTCCCAGATGAGCTTATATAATAGTCAGTAGCCGAGACTGAATTGCAAAAAAATAAAAAAATAAGTATTGGTAATAATTTCATACTGTGATCCATTATTGTATTCTCTGCTTTTAATGCCGGCTAAAAAATAGTTATCGCTTTTC
Source organism: Bacteroidales bacterium (assembly GCA_038248505.1). Classification (GTDB taxonomy): domain Bacteria; phylum Bacteroidota; class Bacteroidia; order Bacteroidales; family JBBRXJ01; genus JBBRXJ01. The sequence goes on along the minus strand of JBBRXJ010000138.1, from coordinate 68 downwards.
TTTATTTTTTGGAATTAAATGCCCTGTCTGTTTTTTGTGAGAATTGTTTTTAATAAAAATTGAATGTT
>JBBRXJ010000137.1:0-2221 GCA_038248505.1 Bacteroidales bacterium | reverse complement strand
ATACTTTTTGGTTATGGATTTGAAACAAAGAATCGAAATCAACAAAAAACATGTAGCTTTTTTCATAATCGGGTGGCATGTACATGTTACCACAAGCCGTAATAGTACCATCCGAACGCTTGCATATATTATTGAAATAAGCTGCAGTATCTCCGAAACTGAATGTAAGAGTGCTTGTATCAAGTTCTGATCCTATCAGCCAGATTTTAGCCCTTGAGGTTGATTTGAGCCAACCATTAGGATTTGACCAACCAACAATAGCAAATTTATTTGGTTGATATTCAATAAAATCTGAAGTGTTTTCGTTGAGTGTATTGCTAAATAACAAACTGTATGAATTTTGTGCATTTGCCGGGAACCAAACGCATAAAAACAATATTGCTCCTGTTAATTTAAATAAACTGACTATAGCTTTCATTTTAAAATTCCTAATTTTTCAGTGATTTCTGATTTAATCCATAATACTGATCGGATAAGGCTCATTCCCTATAGTAACTATAATTTTGACACCATATGTTAAATAAGAGTAGTGTTTAAGAATAGTATGTTGTGGAAAAGCCCCATCATATTCATGAAATGTCACTATATCAACAAAATCTCTATCATGGTCTTCAAGCCATTCATTTAACTCATCTCTCATACTAAATCTATAGAAATAAAGTTCATCAATATCATGTGATGCATCATAGCCAAGGCAACATAATTCATCAGTAATCTGATTATAAGGAACATCTGCATAATAAAAATTATAATCACAAAAATTATCTCCAGGGATATCGTCGTCATCATTTTCGTATTCCTGAGGATCCGAAAATGCATTAGTCTCAGTATCTTGGTTTATATATGTAATTCTTTTCCCCGGCGCTGGGGCAGGCCTCATTGCAAAACAAATCTCTGCATCAAGATAATTTGGTGCTCCCATATCATAAATAGTATTTTCACAATTATGGGAGTCTCTTTCATACCAATAGCCCTCTAAACTGGCAGATGGGGTTACTGGTTGTCCATATCCAAACCTGCCTATAACGCTTATCGTAATTGAATCATGCCCTACAACCCAATTTGTACTGTTTACAACACAACCGATCAGAAATTTTCTCTCATTAATAATTTGACTATAATGTTGCCTAAGTTTTGTTACTGTTATGTTATAACAATCCAGAACATCTACCAAATAAGCTTTTCCTTCATTTGATAAGAATGGAATTACAATTTCGGCTGTATCATAAATCATATGCGCATATGGCTCACTTACAAAACCATACTTGTAATTTAGTGTATTACCGATGTAGTAGATGGCACTATCCAACACCATTTTCTCGCCACTTTTCAAATACTTCCCTTCTTTCACATCCTTAGCCGCTTCCATAAACCAATGTACCTGGCCAACGAGTTGTTCGTCGGATAATGCGGCAGCGGGTGTAGCAGTTTCTGATTTTTCCTTTGTACACGAAATCATGGTAACAATGCTTATCAAAATTGCAGATAAAGTTAATAATAGTGTTCTCATTGTGATACTTTTTAAAATTATTAATTTGATTAATTTTTATGCTGGCACTAAACCAGATTATTTCGATGAACAAATATACAACTGCTGTGCTGCCAAAAGCTGTCAGTTACACTGACAATTTACACTCTGTGGCATGTTTTTTCTTCTTTTTCCAAAAGGTAGTATGTATTCCTGCAAGTACAGAACCTTATCGGAACAGGGTCCGCTGCGAAACTGATATGTTACAACATAAATCATCAGCATTTCCGGTACGCTCCTTACTTATAAGTTCAAGTAGATAGTCCAATTTCTCTTTAGTAGCATTGTATTTCATAATTTTTGCTAGTTAATTTATTGAATTCTAATTATTTAGATGTTAAAACCCATGTAAGCACACTATATTTATTCAAATAAAACCTGAAGTGTAGGTTGTGTAGCCATTATTTACTTTACTACAATACTCCGTTAGATTTTTATTTACCGCAAAGACGCAAAGCAATAAGTGACAGATGATCAGTGAATTAGGACGCAAAGATATTATATTATATTTTATTGATTCCTAATTATTTAGATGTTAAAACCCATGTAAGCACACTATATTTATTCAAATAAAACCTGAAGTGTAGGTTGTGTTGCCATTATTTACTTTACTCAGGATGCTCGAAATATTGTTAACTTTCAGAAACATAAAATCATCATAATAGCACTCATTCCTTAAGAGTTTGATACTGT
>JBBRXJ010000136.1:0-2248 GCA_038248505.1 Bacteroidales bacterium | reverse complement strand
TATCAATAATACGAAGAGAAATTTATCATGGATATTCTTTGTGTACCTATAAATAATAAATATATTAAACACAAAAAAAGCGAAGTTCATAAGTAAATAAATGTACAAATATTTATATCGCTTTAACTTGTATTGCGCAGGGATTTTATCCCGAAACTTCGGGATTGTTACTTTTTGATCAAACAAAAAGTAAAAAATTAATAAAAAAGAGAAAAATTAAGATAGAACCTTTCATCTTTCTACATTACTTATGAATCAAGAATACAGATTATTATTTTATCATCCTGAATTTAACTATTGCTAATTTCCATCGGGGAAATTGCATTTACATTTAAACATAAGTTTCATTTTTAGTCGCCAAACTCAATTCCCACGCCTTTGGCAGCTCTTACGATATCCCCTTTGGGTCTTACCAGTTTTGGATGTATGAGTGCTTCTGTAAAAGGAACAGCATTTATATGAGGGTGACGGTATGCAACCATGTGACCGAATTGTTTAGCCAACACCATCTCAAATGCTTTCACACCAAATTCTGTAGCAAGTACACGATCGTATGCCATTGGCGTTCCGCCTCTTTGCAAATGTCCCAGCACCAATGTTCTGATATCGGCTTCAACACCGGCTTTCACCAAATCAATCATTAATTTTTCCCCTATCCCGCCTAGTTTAATGTGTTCGTTACCTATTTCTCGGGTTTCTGCTCCTGTTGAACAACCACCCTGAGGCATTGCACCTTCCGCAACTACAATATTGCAAAATCCTCTGCCTTTATGATAACGTGAATTAACCTTTTCTATGATTTTTTCTAACTTATAAGGGATTTCAGGAATCAGGCAAACATCGGCACCACCTGCAATGGCAGCATGAGCGGCAATCCAACCTGCATCGCGACCCATCACTTCAAGGATAAAAACACGGTTGTGGCTGGCTGCTGTGGTAACCAGTTTATCAACTGCTTCAGTTGCAATCTGAACTGCAGTTTGAAAGCCAAAGGTAAAGTCAGTTGCAGCTAAATCATTATCTATCGTTTTAGGTACACCAATGATATTAAGTCCTTTCTCGAAAAGCTTTTGTGAAATACGCTGAGAGCCATCACCTCCAATATTAATTACAGCATCTACGCCCATATAGGAAAGCTTGCGGATCATTTCATCGGATCGGTCAACGGCACTCCAGTTACCATCATTGTCTTTGACCGGCCATGAAAAAGGACCACCCTTATTAACAGTCCCAATAATGGTGCCTCCCTGCACATGAATACCGGCAACTTTAGCCTCATCCAACAATACAATTTCGGTAGGCTCGCGCAAAATACCATTAAACGACTCAATACTTCCTATTACCTCCCAATCTTTTTCCTGAGCAGCACGTTTAACAATCGCTCTAATCACTGCATTTAATCCAGGACAATCACCTCCACCGGTTAATACCATTACTCTTTTCATTCCTATGTTGTATTATTTTATACTTCCTTATTTCATATTCCGGGTACAAAATTAATTAAAGTATGAATATGTAAAACTTTTATATGTATATTCTGTTTTTTTATTTACATTTGATTAAAATATAACCCATCCCAGGAATTGAAAAAAAACAAAACCCTCAACAGATTTACACCGTCTATCAATAGCCCATTTTTATTAGTTTTATCAGGCTTACTATGGTTTTTTGTAGGCATCATGCTTTGTAATATTGCTTACCATTGGCTTTTGCATTACGAAGGAAAATATACCGTCTATATTGTGATTGCAGGAATTGTTTTAGCACTTTTATTTGCCAGATTCAAATTCAGCAGATTTGCCAATAAAAACATTAGCAGAATAAACGCAAAAGGCAAAAAGTCCTGCGCATTTTCATTTATGTCGTGGCAGACCTATATTGTTGTTGCCTTTATGATGATAATGGGAATTGCTTTAAGACATTCCTCCTTACCCAAAGAATATTTAGCTATACTGTATATAGGCATCGGTGGAGCTTTATTTTTATCAAGTTTCGGATATTTCAGATATTATATTTCACTCATCAAAAAGAAATAATATTGATATTTCAAGCTGACATTTCAAACCTATGAGTAGATTTCAATCCGTTGTTTATTTTCATAAACCAGAAAAAATAAGGATATAAAGGACTTCGTAATACGAAGCCATTTTAAGTATTGAATCTTTATTTCGCAATCATCAATGGTTGCTCATAATCTGCCATTTTTTTATTGGGTGATTTTCCCATATAGAATTCAATGCTAGCTCCC
>JBBRXJ010000135.1:0-2393 GCA_038248505.1 Bacteroidales bacterium | reverse complement strand
TATACACCAGGTCTTTACCAGGATTGGGATACAGGATAGCTGAATGCACAATCGGACTTAGCTTTTTATTTGGCAAAAACAAGCCTGATGAATCTATTTTTACATAAAAAAGGTCTTTCTCTTCATCTTGATTTTGGTAATCATAACGTTGTCCAATAAAAAAGCATCCTCCATCGCTAGTGGCATAAATTGCATATGGATGATAATATGCCTCAAAGCCATAGAAATATTGCCATTTGACATCTAAATTGGTATTCAGTCTTGCTATAACCAAATAATTATAAACAGCAGGAAAAATCACTAAATATTCCCGAACATAAACTGAGTAAATATTATTTGTATCAATAAAGTCAAAGTTTTGCAAGTTAGCTGCACTGTAAATAGTATCTTCTATTTTGTCAAGAGGGCACAAAAAAGCTTGTTTTGTTGCTTTTAAATCTAAGCCCAATTTTTCTATACAATACTCCTGTGTTATCCATGGCATGGGTGGTGAAATTGAAGGTGTAAAAACACGAAAAGCCTGTCCTCCTGTGATATAAGTGCTGGAATTAAACTGTCGAATCTGGTTGTGCGAACCAATATTAGCCGGTAGGGAATCTTTGGAGATATAATTGAAATCATTATCTACTTCAATTATTGTACTCTCCGAATATGGCTCATATATATCCCATTCTCCATCAAAAGTAAGATAATATCCTGTATAATCCGGCTTTTGCACGATATCCCCAAATATTGAATATGAAGGAGGTAGTAGTGAATAGGATGCTATTGAATCACCATCAATAGTAAGTTTAAAGCAAGTAACATAAGGATATTGATTTTTGCGTTGTTCCACCACAATTATTTGGTTTTCATTATTAATTATAACTCTTGGATCTGACGAAAAAGTATTTGTTTGTTCATAATACATAATACTTTTTTGCTCCATTATTTCAAGGTTTTCATTAAATCGGGTATAAAGCACCTTGTAATTTACAAATGGATTCGGCATCAACACATTACAACCTGTGCCAATAGCAATGAACTCATTATTTTCAACTTTTAAAATACGGCTATAATAAGTAAAATCGCCCCCTTCCATAAAAATCCTGCTGGCCACTGAATCGCCACTGGCATTTACCTTTACCAATAGCGCATAACAGCTATTATACGTCAGTTCGCCACCATTCGATTTTTGAGTATAGTTAGCAAAGAAAATCATTTCGTTATTACTTGTTTCTACTGCATTGGAACAAAACTGGTGATCAGGTGAAGACAATATCCTGCTATAGTTTTGTTGAGGATATGCCTTTATCATCAAAAAAAAGAAAATTAAGACAGATAAACGTATGTAATTTGTTTTCATAATATCTTTATGTTTAAAATTAAATAATATTTGACCCTGTTACATAAAGCAACAGGGCCAAATATTAATTGAGAATTATCAATCAAGAGAGCCAGGCCCTTCAGGTGTAACAACTCTGGTAGCATACCAAAATGTACATGAATGACGTATGTCCTCAACAGGCCCATCTAAAACTCTAAGTCCATTTAAATGGATGTGATAACACTGAAATGTAGATGAAACTGTGAACCCATACTTTTGCGGGACTTTAACAGTAGCCATTTCAATCAATCTCGCCATATAAAAATTCATTTCGTCTCCGCATAAGTACTTGTGAAAATCAGGATATAAACTGTTATTCCAAGCCAGATAATAATATTCATAATTATTTTCAAGACCTGTTCCATAAGTAAATTCCTTAGTATCAATATAACGTGGAACCGGATTTATCCATGCAACTGAATAAAGAGGCACGGAATTTGGGTCACCATACTTATACTGGGCAAAATAATCCTGAAGTTTTGAAATCGCATTTGGATAAACGGGCTGTCCAATATTATTCATTACATTCCAGTAATAACTCGCACTTTCAGGGAACTGCAAATACCATGGTAATCCCCAGGTTGAATAAATAACAGTTTTCAATACCACTGGTTGGGTTGTATTACCATTCTTTAAACCTGTTGTTGCCTGTGGTTCCAACATTACAACACCAAACGTTTTATCGCTATCGGTCACTTTTGCATACAGTTCCTTCATGCCATCCACAACTGCTTCATAAAATGTATTTACCTGCTCAATGGTAAGCGTACCGCTATTTACAGGCAGATAAACTATTGTAGAATCAATGTACGTTTTACCAGGTGCTTGACTACCGTTTGAAAAGTTGTCGTAAGTGTAATTAGCGGTGGCTCCAACATACCACAACGCACTGTCAACACTCATGGTTTCGCCGGATTTTAACTCAGATGCAAGCTTGGCTTTAAATCCGGTCATCTGCTGGTTTATTTTCAGGTCGTAGCCTGTTAACTGCACTTTATTGTCGGGTTTAGTAGCCTCATCCTTTTTA
>JBBRXJ010000134.1:0-2422 GCA_038248505.1 Bacteroidales bacterium | reverse complement strand
CTGTTTACTACTACATCGATGTTTATGAAGAAGAATTTTTGCTAAGTCCAAATCCAGCTTCAAATGAGGTAGTTATATCAGTGGCCGATTTTGATAAAATTGAAGATCCATATCAGATATATGATGTTACTATTACAAATATGAATGGTATACTTCAGAGGCAGTATAAATTCAGTGGTGAGAGGTTAACAATTCCGGTTTATAATCTTAAAGATGGAGTTTACATTTTGAATATTAATGATGGTAAGAAAAGAACTTCAAAACAATTAATTGTAAAACATTGATTTCTTACTTCAGGAGTAAGTTGTAATAATAAAACCTCCACAGTTGAGTAAATTCGGTGGAGGTTTTATAAAATTCTATTAGCAGTAAAATAATATTCTTATCCGCTAACACGCACAATAAAGTTTTTAGGGGAAAGCTTTTAATCGCTCATACTTCGCTGAAGCTTTCAAAACCCAAATTGGTGCTAATCGCATACCATTTCGCCCGCAAAAGCCCAAATCGAAATGATTGTTTATACATTTTGCTCCCTAGCAAAAATGAAAAAAGAATATGACGGCACTTTTTACCTGGTCTCGGATCAATCCGCACGAGATCCGGAATCGATATCTTACAGTTATGACGGCATTTTCGATAGTGTTCAGCAGCTGAAGACATTCTCCAGGGCAAAGATATGCCGTCGTAAATGGGGTAACGGTAGCATAGCTGTAACCAGGGATGCACAAAAGATCTTCTTCGACTCCTGGAATCAGAACACAATTGAGCATAAGGAATCTTTTAAAATGCTCTTGCTAAATAGGGCAAACAAAGTTCTTGGAATTACCACGATCTCTGAAGGAGGATTATCTGGCACTGTAACGGATGTTCGGCTGATTTACCAGTATGCCATCAAGGGTAATGCTTCAGGAATTATCGTTGCTCACAACCATCCTTCAGGAAACATCAACTCAAGCGAGAGCGACCAGAAGATAACCCAGAAAATAAAAGAAGCTGGAAATCTGCTTGACATTCAGTTGCTAGATCATATAATCATTACCCCTGAAAGAGAGATATACAGAAGCTTTGCTGATGAAGGTCAGCTTTAAAATTAATACCCTCCGGGGTATTTTTTTCGGTTTACAGTGGTATGAAACACATTCTTTGCCCTCGCACGGTTTTTAGCCAACCACAGAAGATTAAGAATGTTTGTCTAAAAAGGAGATTTCAATTTGTAGGAAGAAGGCTACAAATTGAAAACACCTGCCCTTTTGCCCGGGAAGAGTTCGCCTATTTTTCAGCTCCGCTTCGTTGCACTCCACTACACTTCAAAAAGGCTAACACTTTCCTCCCGCGCCCCGCAAAGGCCCTGAACCTCATTACATTTGTTTTTTAGCAGATCCCTTTCTTTAAATCATTTTTGCCAGGGTGCAAAAATGTATAATCAATCATTCCGGATCGGGCTTCCAGCGCCGGAATGGTAGTGACTAACACCACCAAGGTATTGGAAAAATTATTGATCAATGTTTTTCCCCTTAAAAACTTCTTGAATTCTTTATTAAAATTTTCTCCAGCACGTATCGTTCAGATCGAGAAAGGAACACTTGACTATCGAATAGCCACGTTGATAGTTATCTTGACTTACTTTGGACACAAAGTAGGTTTTATTTAACGAAAACAATATTCAGCGCTTCTAAAAATGCTCAGCACCTTAAAGACCTTGGTGCTATTCAAATATCAGGATGAAAAAAATATTATGTTCTTAAACAGCATAGTGATTGATAGTTACACATGTATTGTGTTTTATTAAGGGTAACAATTTAGGGTCTATTCCTATTAACCTGTAGATTTAACCAATTGCTTATGTCCTTTAAATAGGAATTCGAGGGAGTGGTGATGATGATTTAGAGGAAAGTTGCCTGGTTATTCTAAGTATTTTTCATTGGCAACATGTTTAAAAACAGATAAACTATAAAACCTTTATCATATTGATAATCAAGATGTATTATTTTTAATGGATATAAATTAAGGAATTGTTAAAAAAAAGACGCTAAAAACGTGTCACATTTGAGGTGTTTACGACACGTAAGTATGATTAGGTTGTTAAACAGTAATTAAAATGATATTAATAACATCTTTGAAATTAATTGCGTGAGCCTTGCCAAGCGGACACAATTAATATATCCCTGGCTTGGTGAGGCATTACAGATTTGAAAAACCCTTTTCAAATTAAGGCAAGTAGAATTACAAAGTTTTAATTTCAATACAGGGAGCCGCATGGGGTATATATTCAAAAATATTGATGTAAATTACTTGTTCGCAGTACTAATCTAATTTTTTAACATGAAAAAAGTATTACTTTTTATTGTAAGTCTTGCTATATTAGCAAGTTGCACAAAGGACGATGATCCTTATAACAATGATGATCAAAAGGTAACACAAT
>JBBRXJ010000133.1:0-2511 GCA_038248505.1 Bacteroidales bacterium | reverse complement strand
GTGCCAATTGTTGTTCCGTTAGGAGTATTTTCTTTTAGTTGAATATTTTGGTTTAATATTGTAGGGGGGGTGTTAGAATTTGTTGAAGTTATTAATAGAACGGCTGAGGTATAAGGCTTTAGTGTGATGCTATTAACATAAGTATTTCCTGAAATATCTATATACGTCCCAGGTAAAGCTATAGTTTTGTTTTCTTTAGTAGCATTATACTCAAATCTGATATCATTCAGACTCGTGATGCTTTTTGGCGATTTATTTGAATAAGCATCTTGACCTGTATATGATTTCCAGGAAGATAAACTTATTTCTGGACCATTCCAAGCCGAAATTAGTGCTTTAGTTGAAGTTGAATCGTTAATTGGCCTTGCGTAATAATTATTATTAAATGTGCCTAAACCGGTGTAGACATTTCCAGTGTTTAACCTACTCCAAACTGTTAACTGAGTAGATAATTTAGCAATAAACTTATTACTTACTACTGTCATATTATTTATTGAAAGTCCTAAACCTGGAGTTTCCTGGAAATATAAAGCCTCGTTGCAATCAAAAACAGTATTACCTGCAATATTAATATTACGGCTTGCATGATTAAAAATACCATGACCATTACAATTGGCAATAGTATTATCTTTTATTAAAACACCTTCCGAAGTACCGTAATCAATGTATATTCCACTTGCTCCTCCGTTGGTGGAACCAAGAGATTTCCCACTTGCATTTCCTATTGTACCAATGATAATATTACTATCAATAGTCATATTGCTATATGTAGCTTGCAGACCGTAATAAATTGCAGCACCATCTTGTTTGAAAATCATTGAGTTAGTAACATAGTTTCTTCTGACTATTTGATTAGTCCCACCCATATCAATACCACAATAGGCAGACGAATCAACGGTATTGCCATAAACTAAAGAATTATCACATTGGATTGCAAAAATACCATTGCCACTCATATAGTCAGAAACTCCATGAGCAAGGATCATTTCCGTATTTTTTACAGTATTGTTTCTGATAATAGCATTAGGGGATAAACTCCATACGGCAATCCCTTGGTCATGTGAATGATTAATAGTATTATTTTCAATCAATCCATACTGCGATTGACCGTACCTGATTGCTCTATTCCCTGAATAGTCAAAATTGCAATTCTTTATTGTGATATAATCGTTGTTATTACAGTAAATACCTGTTCCATTTGCTCCTATAAATGACAGATTACTAAATGTAATATAATCAATTCCTGATGTAAAGGTTACAAGCTTATCAATAGATGTAAGTTTAGTTATTTTCGTTGATGGATCAACTCCAGCGAAATAAACATACAGTGTAGATGTTGATGTATTGTAATACCATTCCCCATACTGATCTAATGTAGCAAGGGCATCCTGTATGTAATATCCATAATTATCTATTATCGCTTTAGTTCCACCCGAATAAGTAATTGTGGTTGTTGAATGATTTGTAATTAGGTATCTGTATATTCCCCAATCATCCACTCTTATGACTACATTAGCATTAGTCCAATTTGGCGTATTTGTTAGTTGATTGTCTGTAATGGAAGTTGTACCGCTATGAGATTCAAAATAAAGCCAGCCTGTATTTGGGTATCTACCCATAGCGTATTCCTTATCATCAATACTAAGAATATTAGGTTTTGCAGATGTTGTGATTACTTTTGAATATACTCCGCCTGTTTCGTGAGTCCATCCTGCTATCGTTGAAAAACCTGTAATGTTAGGATTTGCTCCTGTTCCATAAGCAGCAATTATAATAGGAGAAACAATTGTCCCACTTTTTGTAACTTTAAGAGTGCCATAAAAAGTCTCACCTCTTTTAAATAATACTGAGTCACCAGGTAACAAACTTGCAAAAATGAGATTTAGTTTATTTATTGTCTTCCAAGGTGTAGATTGACTTTGTGCTTGGGTGCTTGTTCTTATATCATCTCCAATTGAAGACGAAAAGTAATAATTTTTTCCGAAAGCTTCTGTGTTGAGAATGAGAAGCAAAGTGATAATAAATAATGAGTTGAATGCTAAATGGCATTTTCTGGTAATACAAGTAATTTTCACAGCTTTTGAGTTTTTGTTAGTACACGAGTAAATCCGAGATCGATTGTAAAGTATTCAAGCAGTAAATGAGAGTAAATTATGGTATCAGTAGTATATGTTTATGACTTATCATACTAAAAGTAATATGGCAACATATAATTTAAATATATTCTAATCTGTTTAAGAAAATATATCTATTGATTAACGTGTTCTATAAATAAAAGCCAAGTTAACAATAAAGCATAACAACTACAAAAAGAGCAATATTCACATCTTGAATATTGCTCTTTACATCAATTTGTATGATTACTGAAAATCTCAAAAAAAAAGGAACAATATCTTAAAACAGATATTGTTCCTACCGATTCAAATTTAGTTACGACTCCTGCTACTTATTTGATTATAAACTTATCAGTAAAACGGGATTTAGCAGAACGAAATTCAATGAGATAAATGC
>JBBRXJ010000132.1:0-2579 GCA_038248505.1 Bacteroidales bacterium | reverse complement strand
TTTACCCTCTAAAATCAAATTGCCGCAAAAAAATAGGGAAAATCAAAATGTTTCCCCCAAACGAAAAAAGCCCTGTAAATTCCTTAATTTACAGGGCTTTTCATTTAATACTAGTGATCCAGCTGGGATTCGAACCCAGGACCCCCGCCTTAAAAGGGCGATGCTCTACCAGCTGAGCTACTGAATCGGTAAAATTATTACGGCTGCAAAAATAACTATTAATTGGAATAAACAAACTTTGAGAGCATAAAAATATTAAATAAGTAGTTATATAATTGTTATATAGTGTTATAGATATTAAAAAAAGTATACAGTTTACTTTTATCAACCTATAAGACAGACTAAGATGTATTGATTTCTCAATATATCAGGAATTTTCTACATTTGCAAAAAAAATAATATGCTAAAAGATAAAGTTACCATTATTACAGGGTCATCATCTGGAATAGGATTGGCCATGGCTCGTGAATTTGCATCGCGCGGTGCTATTGTTGTTATGGCTGCACGAAGTATTGATAAATTACAAACTATTGAAAAAGAACTTAGTTCAAAGGGTTATCAAGTAATGTCGGTTGCAACGGATGTTACAAAAGAACTCGATTGCCAAAACCTAATGAAATTAGTAAGCGATAAGTACCAACGTATTGATATTCTTATAAACAATGCTGGTATATCCATGCGTGCCTTGTTTAATGACACTGAGCTATCAGTTATAAAGAGTTTAATGGATGTAAATTTCTGGGGCACAATATATTGCACTAAATATGCATTACCTTGGCTGCTGAAAGTAAAAGGTTCGGTAGTTGGTATAATTTCTATTGCTGGTCATGTTGGATTGCCTGCACGTACTGGCTATTCAGCCTCAAAATTTGCAGTTCGGGGCTTTTTAGATGCCTTACGTGTTGAAAATTTAAAGACTGGACTTCATGTATTAGTTGTAGCTCCTGGTTTTACCGCATCAAATATTCGCAATGTTGCCTTATTAGCAGATGGCTCTGTTCAAGGAGACTCCCCACGAGATGAAAAGAAAATGATGAGTGCCTCAACATGTGCTTGCCACGTTGCAAATGGTGTTGAGAGACATAAACGCCAATTAATCCTTACTTTTATAGAAGGAAAACTGAACGTTTTTCTCTCAAAATGGTTCCCTTCTTTTATGGAGAAAATGGCCTACAATCATATGGCTAAGGAACCTAATGCGCCGTTTAAATAGATAATGACATAGTGATAATTGGCGAGTGATCCGCTATTGATCAAATCTAAACTAACAAAAAATGTATTCTGCAGAAACTAAAATACGGGTACGTTACGGAGAAACCGATCAGATGGGTTATGCCTACTATGGGTATTATGCATTCTATTATGAGGAAGCACGAACGAGCTTAATTCGCTCCCTGGGTATCAGCTATAAGGAAATGGAGGAAGCTGGAGTGCTTTTGCCTGTTATTGATCTATCAATAAAATATATTGCACCAGCATATTACGATGAATTAATAACAATAAAAACCTTTATCCAGAAGCTTCCTAATGTTCGAATTGAATTTGACTATGAGGTGTACAATGAATCGTCTAAAGTAATTAATACAGGAAGTACCACGCTTGTATTTGTTAATAAATTAACGGGCAAGCCACAGCGAGCACCTGAAAATTTGATGCGGGCTTTAAATGGATTCTTTGGATTGTGAAGTGTGTATCTTCTTTCAGCTTCTATGCTCTAGCTGCGAATCAGTTCCTATTTAACATTAAAACGATAAATTGGTCGTCGGACTTGTAAGAATAATTCGGTATTGATATTCACTCGTATAACCACTTCAGTACCGGGTTTCACACGGCGAATTGCATTTCGGGTTTCATTACTCACATGATTTCCTTTATTATCATACGACAGATAATAATTACCATATACATATCCAAAGGTAAATGATCCTATAGAATAGTGTTTACGAAGGCTAGGGAGATCATCGGTAAAAACAATATCAATACTATCCATTCTATTGAGAAAAAGAATACTCAGAGGAGACGTTTCTGTCACCTCAACCGAATTTATCAGAAGCTTGGGAGTTGTAAGTTCTGAAACAACTAAGGTATCCTGTTGTATTAGTATAGAATCTTCTTTACGATTTGCATCATAAAGCCATAAAACAGCAACTCCTGAATGATTGGGTACAATAACAAATGCGGTATCAACTTTGTAAACAATACCGTTATTGGTTCGAATGAAAATATCAGCGAGCGAAAATTTATTATTTCCAACGTCTAAAGGATTATCAATACCTGTGTACACTACACCACTTAAAGAACTTATGCTCTTTACCACATACGACTTTTGTCCCGATAGATAAAGCGGTACAAACACCAATAAAATATATAATGCAATTCGTTTCATAATTATTTCATCTGCAAACATAAAGTAAAATAACTTAATACTTAAACTGAGTTATAACCCAGAAGTCGCAGACATAACAAAAAAACATTATAATTAATTATAAATAAATTAGTTATGTCTTTGACAGTATCACCTAAAAGGTGATATTTGCAACAGCAACAGCAAATAAACTATCCATGGATAAAATCACACA
>JBBRXJ010000131.1:0-2672 GCA_038248505.1 Bacteroidales bacterium | reverse complement strand
TTCCATTGTAGGTTATATCGCCTGCACCTGCCAAAGCTTCAAGTATGGTAACTTGCTCATCATATACAATGCGTACACCCGGACTTTTTACTTCACCTAAAACCGTATATCTAAAACTTATTAAGCGAACGATAACTTGTACATCATTCAAATAAATTTTGGCATGCTCTTCAATCAAGCTTTTAGCTTTATCCATAGTCAATGTGGCCACCTTAATTTTTTTTAACACCGGCAAATTAATATAACCAGAATCATCTATTGGATAGTTCAACAAATAAGCACCAATTTCATTATACGACCCAGTAGTAGTATTTCCTTGCTCTGAGTTAAACAATTCATTAATATCCTTATTTTGCGAAATAATTTTTACATACAAAATATCCGTAGGCTGCAAATGATATACAGGTATTGCGGGCTTTATTACCGAATCACTACCTGTTTCTTTTATATTTTGCAAATAGGTAAGTTTTCGGTAGGAACCGCATGAAGTCAGTAATGTTAAAAGAATAATAGTAATCAGTGAACAGTGAACAGTGAAGGGGGAAGGAATCTGGTTCGCTCGGTGAAACAATCGCTGTAATTTTTTTGGTATCGTATTCATGAAAATTATTTTTTTATATGTTCAGTCAAAAGAATTTATATCTATTTTTTTAAGATGGTAGTACTGCCTTTCCCTCCTCATCATCACATCAGCACCGCCGCGGCGGATTAGCACATCAATAATCAAACCACATTCAACTCCTTTATATTCCGCTTTTCCAGCTCAAATGACAATTCAAAACAATCACTAAATTTCTTTTTAATTTTCAATAACAACTCTTTTTTATCCGACTTGCAATAAAATACAAAAGCTCCTCCTCCTCCTGCTCCGCATATCTTTCCGCCCAATGCGCCATTGTTTAATGCAAACTGATATATTTCTTCTAAATGCTCATTACTTGTACTTGCTGCTAATTTCTTTTGAGCTTTAAAATTACGATTCATGATTTCAGCACATTCGTCATAATTATCATTGCTGAGAGCAATTGCAAATGCCTTGCCGCATACTGCCAATTCCTTTAGTGCTTCAATGCCATTTGAGGTATTGTAATTTTTATACACATCCTCAACAGCAATTTGTGCATTGCGCGAAACACCTGTGTGTAAGAGAAGAACTGACGAGCAGAATGTATCTACAGAATGATCTTTTATTTCGATATTCAAACTTTTTCCATAATTTAAATTGAATTCAAAGCAATGAAATCCACCGTAAACAATGGCATATTGATCCTGACGACCAATCAACCAATTCAATTCTTTGTTTTCAAATTGATATAAATCTTCGGCAATTTGCTCTAAAGTTTTACTCTCGGCATTATAATTTTTTGCACTAATCATTTTCAAACTCTCAACAGCTGTACTCGTACTTAACCCGCTACCTCTAGGGTAACCACCTAAATTAAACACGCCAGCTTTTAACTCAACATGCGGCTTAATAGCGATATTTGACACATAGCCAATATTCCCTTGCATTAACTGTGGAATATCGGTCCAACCCCCAGCTAAATCAATACGTAATGGAGCCTTATAGGCAAAATTTATTTTATCAATAATGCGTGTAGTCGATGTAGCTTCAAGCTCAGGAGGCACTTCTCGGGCAACAGTAATCATTTTAATGTTTAAACGATCACATAGTGTCTTTTTATTCTCTACGGCTGAATCATCATCATTTAATACAAAAATATCGGGACGCAATTGTTCCACTATTTCTCTAAAATCAATTTTTCCCTCTTCATATGTATCGCTATTTATAACAGCATAATCAACCTCACCAAGCGCAGCAACCAAATAAACACGATTATTTTGGGGATTTATAGGACGCCCTGGTCCTTTAAGTTCCTGAATCACCATATCACTACCAACGCCTACTACAAGAATATCACCTTCCTCCTTACATTGACTAAAAAACACCGCATGTCCTGTCTGTAATATATCATAACAACCCGTACAAAATACGATACGCTTACGAATATGTTCCGCACGTATAACAGATAGCTGATCTAATTTTAATACTTTCTTCCTTATTTTCTCAAACATATCAATCGTAAATCCTTTTCTGTTTTTTATTGATCATACCCACTTAATCATCAACTTAATATCATTAGTGGTATTCTTTATCAATCATCAACTCCGCCACGGCGGATCATTAATCAGCATATCAACAATCAGCACATCAAATTAGTCTCTGCGCCACACTACCCTAAAGCCATCTACACCACAGATCCCCATAAACTCATCAAATAATATCCCTAGTGGTTTTCTTTCTGCTTTCTACTTTTCCCTTCAATAATCAACAATCAAGACACCTCCCAATGCCCCCCTTATCAACAACTATTCTAAAAACTATTCCAGTCTCTTTTAATATTTTAATGTTTTCCTTTATTTTTCGATCCGAAATACCTATTAACTTTGACAACTCAACACTTGTTATATATGGATTTCCCCACATTTATTAAATTATTTTTCCTTGATTTTCAGTGACCTTTAAATTGTTTTCTACCCTTTTATTATATAAAATTACTCTAAACCCACCCAAAACTTCTTCAAACAATGGAGCGACGATATTATATGTTTTACAAATATCAAATATACGCCGTATTCCAGAACCATATTTCTCAATAAGTCCCACTTCT
>JBBRXJ010000130.1:0-2949 GCA_038248505.1 Bacteroidales bacterium | reverse complement strand
ATCGCCAAGCATACCTGCCCCGTAAAGAGGAATATTCACTTTCATTTTTGCAAGATCAATCAGTACATTATATGGCGCACCACCACCACCTGTTGTTTCTTCAAGTATACTACCAAGCATACCTCGATCAGGAAGTACATCCAAAATTTTGACTTTATCAATAACCCAATTGCCTGCTGAGAGTATTCCTTTTCGCATCGTTAATTTGTTTTAATCTGTTTGACTATTTTTCTTAAGTCGTCTATTACAAATATAAATTATTATTGTAAAACATGTGATAGAAGTTATGAGTAAAACAATATCTTATATCAAATGATCAACTGTTATTAAACATTCACATTCTTCATACTCAGCTCAATTCGCTTTCTTGCCACATCTACATTCATTACTTTAACTTTAACTTGTTGCTGAAGTTTTACTACATCACTAGGTGCTTTCACATATTTATCAGCCAAATGCGATATGTGAACCAATCCGTCTTGTTTCACTCCAATATCGACAAAAGCGCCAAAATTAGTAATATTTGTAACAATACCAGGTAAAACCATACCAATATGTAAGTCTTCAACACGATGTACATCAGCTGAAAAGCTAAATGTTTTCACCTCTTCGCGTGGGTCGCGTCCTGGTTTTGCTAACTCATTTAAAATATCGCGTATGGTTGGAAGCCCAGCTTTTTCTGTCACATACAAACCAGCTACAATGCGCGAACGAATTTTTTCATCATTAATAATATCACTCACACTGCTATTTAAATCTTTTGCCATTTTTGTAACAATAGCATAACTCTCAGGATGTACAGCGCTATTATCAAGGGGATTTTCAGATATTGCAACACGTAAAAAACCAGCTGCTTGCTCAAAAGCCTTATCACCCATGCGCGTAATCTTCTTTAATTCCTGACGGCTTTTTATACTGCCTTTTTTAGCTCTATATTCGGTAATATTTTTAGCGAGCTGCGGACCAATACCTGACACATATTGAAGGAGATGATAGCTAGCGGTATTTACTTCAACTCCAACATGATTTACACAGCTTTCAACTACGGTATCTAAACTCTCAGCCAACTTTTTCTGATCCACATCGTGCTGATACTGGCCAACACCAATTGACTTTGCGTCAATTTTCACCAATTCAGCCAAGGGATCAGCCAAACGACGCCCAATGGAAATTGAGCCACGCACCGTAATATCGTGATTAGGAAATTCTTTTCGTGCGGCTTCTGATGCTGAGTATATTGAGGCACCCGATTCGTTTACCATATAAATTTCAGTCTTTTGTTTGAATGATAACGAACGTATAAACTCTTCGCTTTCCCTTCCGGCGGTACCATTACCTATGGCTATTGCTTCAATCTTATATTTTTCTGCCAGATGCATAATTGCTTCTCCTGCTTTCTGTGTCTCGTTTTGCGGAGCATGTGGAAAAATACTGGTGTTATGCAATAAATCCCCTTTCTCATCGAGACAAACAATTTTACAACCAGTACGAAAGCCGGGATCGATTGCCAACACACGTTTTGTACCCAGTGGCGCTGCTAGAAGTAACTGACGTAAGTTATCCGCGAATACCCGAATAGCTTCTTCATCGGCTTTAATTTTTGCCAAATTTTTGAATTCAGTCTCAAGCGATGGCTGAAGCAGTCTGTTATACGAGTCTTCAATCGTCTGCTTTATTTGATCACCTAAAGCACCTTGCGATCGCAAATTTAATCGCTCAAGTAAAACAATAGCTTCCTCTTCAGAAGGTGCAATACCCATTCGAAGAAATCCTTCATCTTCGCCTCTGAGAACGGCTAATAAACGATGCGAAGGACAACGGTTTAATGGCTCTGAGAATGAAAAGTAGTCCTTATATTTCTGGCCCTCCTCTTCTTTTGCCTTAGCTACATGCGATGAAATAAGAGCTTTTCCCGAAAAAAGACTTCGCAACCTATTACGAGTTATTGCATCTTCACTAATCCATTCAGCAATAATATCACGTGCCCCAGCAAGTGCATCATCAACACTTTTAACATTGTCATTAATATATTTTGTTGATTCATCCTCTATATTAATTTTTCCTTGTTTCCATAATAATGTTGCCAAAGGTTCAAGACCTCGTTCTTTTGCAATACTGGCTTTTGTTTTACGTTTAGGTTTGTATGGCAAATAAATATCTTCCAGAATAACTGCATCAATACATTCCATTATTTGCTTTTTGAGTTCTGGCGTAAGTTTTCCCGCAGCATCAATAGTTGAGATAACAGTTTCTTTACGTTTATTCAACTCAATGATATCCGTATAACGTTTTTTAATATCGCCAATCTGAACTTCATCCATACCTCCGGTACGCTCTTTACGATAACGGGCTATAAAAGGAATGGTGGCTCCTTCATCAATTAACTCCAGTAATGAGCGTATTGGCTTTACTTGTAATCCAAATTCTGCCGATAGCAGCTTGCATAAATCATCTATGTTTTGTTTTTCCATGCCTTAAAAATACGTCCAATTTATTGAACTCTTTAAAACATTTACTCTTGTTTTATATTTTATTTTTTTGATACGGCATAATTGTATACCTCTTAAATAGTATCTGATTTTTGTTGAAGAAAAATCGCATATAAATTTGATGAGTTAGAACGCTGATGTACCACGTTAAATTTGATGAAACACCATCGAATCGACACAATTTCAAAGCTTTACCATGCAAGTGCTTCGGTACATTTCGATAAACTCAACGTGGTACCTCAGCCACCTACTTATGTATTTTACAAAGAAATTTATATTTGGTGTATGATTATAATCAAAAAATCAAGTTAAAAATACAATGAGTTAATAATTATACATTTATGAACACTGTTGTCCGGTAAAAAAATAAAAAGAGGGTTGGTCGGTTAGGACCAACCCAGATGGTTATCTTAGGAGTAACTACACAACAAAAAAAACCATGAGTAAAAGTACAAATTTT
>JBBRXJ010000129.1:0-3223 GCA_038248505.1 Bacteroidales bacterium | reverse complement strand
GTCTTTCAAGCCAGTATGTAGAAAGTCCGTATGATTTACTTACAACATTGTATGTTTATAATTTAACTCAAAACACAAAGGTATATTCTACCACGGTTTCCTTAACTGATGGTAGCAATTCTTGGATAAACTATCACAATGGTAAAATAATTATTGGAAAACATCATAACGTTTATTATTACGATGCTTTCGAAAACAAAAAGTATTGGGAAAAATCGGTAATATTAAACGATGGAGTTGGTTCTGGTAGTGGCAATGACCAAATAATGCAAGTACTTGGTTACGATAATCTGGCATTGGTATATTGTGTGGATAGGTTGGTATGCTTTGATATTAATACGGGAATTGTAAAATACAATGTAATATCAAGTCATAGTACTGCATCTGTGGTTGATGGTGTGATTTATAACGAAGACCACAATGATTTGGTTATGCGTGATGTTTACACTGGTAAAGTGTTAAATAGATTTGCGACAGGAAAAAACGAGGAAGGTTTTGCAAGTAGTCGACCAAACGTGGTTGACGGAAAAGTATTTATACATAATGGTACCGATGCGTATTGCATTAAAGCATGGGGAAAATAGAACCGTAGCCGTACCCTGCCCACACGACGCTACAGTATCTACTTATTCGCAGCTATTAGATAAAACCAAAGGTACAAATGTTATTTGGGCTGCTTCAACTATTAAAGGCGTGAACCACATGGAAGAGTTTAATCATCCAAATACAAGAGCAGAGTTTAATAATGCAATTGTGCTTGGTGGTTACGAGCCGAAAACTTTTAAAAAATAATTTATTAACCCAACGTAGGTATGATTCTTTTTGATTATGCCTACGTTAATTTTTCTTCAATATGAACTATAAATTGATAATTTATTTCGCTTATATCCTGCTTTTTACTTCTTGTACAAGCTGTAAAGATGAAATGGTAAATAATAATGTATATTGGAAAAACAGAATATGTGGAAATGATTTGATAGGTGAAAGTGGACTCGGATATCCAATCTACAACAACACTGTTGTATTTCACAGTACACCCATAGCTGGTGATAATGATGAAAACAGTATTTTATATGGATTAGACACAGAGACTGGTAAGGAAAAATGGCATTTAACCAATGCTGACTTTGCACCCAAAAAAGAATTACACTTTAATAATGCAGATTATTATTATCAAAATGAAAATATTGTAGTAGCTTGTGATTTTTATTATGATCAAACCCGTGAACGCTATACTTATGCAATTGACATTGATGCAGGAAAAGTACTTTGGGTAAAAGAATTACCCGCTGGATATACCGAAATGGGTAGAATAGTAAGAGGAAGTGGTAAATATGCGTATATCGATGCTGCTGATAGATATTCTCACTTCTCATTATTAAGAATTGACATTGAAACAGGCGAGTTGTCTAATATTTTGAATATCTCAAATGAAGAATTGCCTGCTTCATTGCAACAATTTAAGCCCAATTTTTTTATATTTACTTTTTCAGATGTTTATAAAAATGGTGTGGGGGATGAATTTATTGCATTAAGTTTAAATGGTGTTTCAGAAACAAGAAAACCTCTACTCATGTCTTTATTTGTATATAATCTAACCAAACAAAAGAAAGTCTATACATCTCCTGTTGCTTGCGAAGATAGTTTGCATGATGGTAATTATGGTCGGATTTGTTATCATAACGGTAAATTAATTGTAGGTAAAGGGAATGAAGTTTTGTGCTTTGACGCTTTTGATAATAAAGGAATATTGTGGCAATATTTTTTAGGTAAAGATGGTAATGATTTTGCAATGCAAGTTTTTGGGTACGATAATTTGGCCTTGGGTTTTACAGTAGATAGATTGTTTGCATTTGATATAAATACTGGGGTAAAATTATACGATGTACCAGCAGCAGGGAGCAATACCGCTAATATTATTGACGGTATTATCTACCAGCGAGAACACAGTGATTTACAAATGCGAGACCCTAAATCAGGAAAAGAATTGAAACGAATAGCAACAGGAGCAAACGAGCAGGCTTTTTCGAGTTCTCGACCGAATGGAGCAGATGGAAAAATATATGTACATACCTATACCGATGCGTATTTTATAAAAGCATGGGGAAAATAGAACCGTAGCCATTTCCTGCCCACACGATGCTACAGTATCTACTTACTCACAACAACTTGATAAATCCAAAGGGACGAACGTGATTTGGGCAAATTCTACCATTAAAGGCGTAAACCACATGGAAGAGTTTAATCATTATAAGACTAAAGAGGAATTTAGAAAGGTAATAAATGGTTTAAGTTACGATCCTCCGACTTTTCAAAAATAAATTTAACCAATAGAATTTGAGTATATTTTTAAATGTACTCAAATTCTTAAACATTACTTTTATGAACAACAAAATAATAATAATTGGGTTATATCTTCTTTTGTTATTAACATCATGCACTAGTTGCAAAGATGACAATATTGATGATAGAAATGTTGTCTGGAAAAGCCATATATGCGGAAAAAGTATGATTTACGATATTGGCATTGGTTATCCTGTATATAACAATACTGTAGTTTTTCATAGTACACCAGAGCCTTGGGGTGTGCAACAAAGTATTCTGCACGGATTAGACATAAAAACTGGAAAAGAAAAATGGCGATTGACAAATTATGATTTTGCTCCAAAAAAAGATTTAAGATTTATTTGTACCTTCGGTACATATCAAATAAAAAATACTGTTGTTGCATGCGACGATGTATATGCTTCAAAAGACGAAAAACTTGATAGATACGAAAGATTTATTTATCGTATAGACATCGAAAAAGGAAAAGTTTTATGGATAACACCATTCCCAGATGAGTACAGAAGAATGGGAAATATGGTAAGAGGAGCAGGGAAATATGCTTATACAAATGCAAATAATTATGATAAATTTTCATTATTAAAAGTTGATATTCAAACTGGAGAACTCAGTGCCGCAATAGATATTACCAATAATGATTTGCCAGAAGAAATAAGAAGTAAAAATCCAAATTTTTTTAATTGTTTTTTTTCGCCTATTTATCAAAATAGTAATGGAGATGACATAGTAGCTTGCAGTCTTTCAAGCCAGTATGTAGAAAGTCCGTATGATTTACTTACAACATTGTATGTTTATAATTTAACTCAAAACACAAAGGTATATTCTACCACGGTTTCCTTAACTGATGGTAGCAATTCTTGGATAAACTATCACAATG
>JBBRXJ010000128.1:0-3232 GCA_038248505.1 Bacteroidales bacterium | reverse complement strand
TCATCAAATAATCCAAGTGGGTTAATGTTTTTCATCGTTGTTGTTTTCAGCAAGTATACTAAAATTAATTCAGAAAAACAAGCATATTCAATTAACAATCAGAGACATGCATCAGTTTTAGGTTTTTAGAGATGCCCATAAGGATGGTGTTTTACTAGACCAGTTTGTTGACAGAAAAAACGGGAGATATAATTTATCAGAATACCCCGTTTTAAGCAGTAACTATTCTGTTAGTATTTTAATACCTAGGCGCGAAATAATACATGCGGAGGATTGTTTACCTGTTTTGCCAAAAAATATAGTAATAACAAACATTAAAGATAGTGCAGGAATTGATGATAAAGGAGACTATTATTCACAATTTAGTATATTTTTTGAAGACGATCCGAATAAAAGTAATTTTTATGAAGTAGCAGTATGGACAACTATGTCGCCTAATATTATTTGGTATGGTTCCTGTACTTCTGATGATATAATAATTAAAGAAGAAGGGAATGAAGATTATTATCCACGGGACTTATTATTTTCTGATAAATTAATTAATGGACTGAAAAAAGAGATAAAAGTAAATATTTACCCTCCAGCGTATAGTTCGCCTAACGGGGAAAGGGCTTATTTAATTGATCCATACTATACGTTTATTGTTCATTTTCGAAGTATTTCAGAGAATTATTATAAGTATAAAAAGACACTTATACGCCATATGGCTTGTAAAGATGGAGGCGTATTTGGCTGCGAACCAGTTGAAATGTATTCAAATATTGAAGGGGGACTTGGTATTTTTGCTGGCTACTCTAGTTATGTAGATACGATATGGGCAAGAATAGAAGTTAATCAATAAAAAATGAGCTTTAAAATACAACTAATAATAATTTGTTTAATAACTTTTTCGAGAGTTTATTCTCAAAGCTATACTATAAGCGGATATATAGAAGATAGCCTTACCAAAGAAAGACTAATAGGAGTAACAATTTATGAGAAAAGTTTAGGTAAAGGTGCGGTTACAAATAGCTATGGTTATTTTAGTTTATCATTACCACAGAAAGAAAAATTGGTTTTACATTTCTCATATTTAGGTTATAATGAGCAATTCGTTTCATTTAAAGAAGATACATTTATTAACATTAAGCTATCATCCTCAGCAACTCAATTGAATGAGGTTACCATTAATGCTAAAAATAGAATAGAAGAGCGAAATGAGATAAGTACCAATACAATACAGGTGTCTCAAATTAGAAATCTGCCAGTGCTATTTGGAGAGAATGATATATTAAAAGCCATACAAATGCTGCCGGGTGTTAAGTTTGGTGATGAGGGATCAAGTGGCATATATGTAAGAGGCGGTAGTCCTGATCAAAACCTTATACTTTTAGATGAAGTACCGCTTTATTATGTTAGTCATTTAGGCGGTTTCTTTTCAATCTTCAATTCGAGTGCTATTAGTAATATTAAATTAGTAAAGGGTGGTTTTCCTGCAAGATATGGTGGTCGAATCTCATCTGTACTTGATATACGAATGAAAGATGGTAATTTAAAAGAATATCATGGTGAAGCTTCAATGGGATTAGTAGCTACGAAACTTAGTTTTGAAGGTCCATTAATTAATGATAAATCTTCGTTTATTTTATCTTATCGAAGATGTAATCTTGATTTATTGATGCGACCTATTACTCGAATAGCATTTGATGGATTAGTAGGGGGGTACACATTTTATGATATTAATTCGAAATTTAATTATAAATTCTCCGACAAAGATCGTTTATATTATAGTTTTTATAATGGCGATGATAGAGCATTGGCAAATTATAAGGATAAAAAGTCGAATAGTGAGGCGCGTTATAGCAATAAAACAAGCACAAAAATTAAGTGGGGGAATACCATTAATTCATTGCGATGGAATCACATATATCATCCTAAATTATTTGGAAACACATCTTTTTACTATTCTAAATATCGTTTTCTTACTGAAATGAAATATAGTAATACGGATATTACAGAGAATTTAACTGAGAGTTACAATACAAATTATCAATCATATATTGAAGATGTTGGTGCGAAAATTGATTATGATTGTTTTATATCATCAAATAATACTTTACGGTTTGGAGCTAATGGAACGTATCATGCATTTAGCCCTGGTGTTTCATCATATAAAACTACTGAGAATGAATCAACTTTATTAGATACTGCATTTGGAAACACAAGAATAAATACTAAAGAAATTGTTGGTTTTATTGAAAGCGAGAATACTATTACAAAAAATTTAAAAACGAATATTGGAATTCATTACTCAAATTATTTTGTTAAAAACACTAATTTTCAATCATTAGAACCGCGAATTTTATTTACTTATATTTTTGCAAGGCAGTTTTCAATAAAGGGATCCTATTCAAAAATGCAGCAGTATCTTCATTTATTATCAAATACTGGAGCAGGCTTACCCACTGATTTGTGGGTTCCTGCAACTACAAAAATTAAGCCTCAAATTTCGGATCAATATTCCTTGGGTTTTGCAAAAACAGTTAAACAAGATTATGAGTTTAGTGTTGAATGTTACTATAAACATTTGCAAGGCTTGATAGAATTTAAAGAAGGAAGTTCGTTTTTTTCAAGTACTCAAGATTGGGAAAGTAAAGTTGAAACAGGAGGTATAGGCCAATCATATGGTACTGAGTGGTTATTACATAAAAAGGAAGGCAAGACGAATGGCTGGATTGGCTATACACTAGCATGGGTTAATAGAAAATTTGATAATATTAATAATGGAAATTGGTATCCATATAAATATGATCGCAGGCATGATTTAAGTTTGGTTATAAATCATAAAATAAATGATAAATGGTCGTTTTCCGGTTGTTGGTTTTTTGCAACAGGCAGTGCTATAACTATTGCTGTTGGTAAGTATAATCTTATAGATAATACTGGTACTTATGAAGAGGATAGTTCTTTAAAAGAACGAAATTATTCAGAAGTTCAAATGTATAATGGCAGAAATAGTTTTAGAATGCGGAGTTATCATCGTTTGGATTTAGGTTTTAATAATGAAAAGAAGAAAAAATGGGGCACAAGAACGTGGAATTTTAGTATATATAGAGACCGTTGCAAAAAGCCCCCTAACGTTCCAGTTTTATTTTTAGGAGTTTTATTTTGATTATTTTTGATATTTCAGTAAAAAAACAACCACATATCTTTAGTTTTTTAACCTTTACAAGGTTATTTTTGCCTTTTTCTA
>JBBRXJ010000127.1:0-3453 GCA_038248505.1 Bacteroidales bacterium | reverse complement strand
GTTTTACTTTACACTTTGAGTGTATTTTGCTTTACACTTTAGCGAAAAAGGTATAAATACACTATCCGTCACTTACACTATAACTATCGGGTGATTATGTTGCTACTCCCCCCAATATCTTCAGCAATACAACCTGTTTTGCCTGAATTTACAGATGTATTGATTTGTATGAGTTTCAAGCCAGCAATTAAATATTAAATACAAAACTATATTCTTCCAACATTCGTTTATCATCAAATAATAGAGCTCTTTCTAAGGATTTCTTTTGATAGTGAATAATCAAATCCGGATTGTTGATGAATTGTATCATTTTTTTCGCTAAAGACTCATCGTTCAACTCAGCCATTAAACCAAATTGCTCTGAGTTAATTAATTCTCTGCAACCACTACAATTGGTTACTAGAGTTGGTTTGCCTAAAATCATGGCTTCACATAGAACAGTAGGTAAAGCCTCAGATAATGAACTCATAATAAACACATCACTTGCTTTTAAAATTGGGTAAGGATTTGCCAAGAACCCCAATAATTTTATTTCCTCCTGCATTCCAAGTTCCTTAATGAGATGTTTCAATTCTGCCTCCTTAGGACCAGAGCCCGCAATGATCAGACTAAAATCAAAGCCTCTAGCTTTCACAATAGCTGCAGATCGGATTAATCTATCAAAACCCTTTACTTGTAATAAGCTACCTATAGCAATAAACTGGAATTTATTATTCTTTTGAAAGTTTTCAACCTGCGCTTTTAGCAGTATCGATTTAGAATCTATAAGGTTATAAATAACCTTCATAACCGGAAATGTTCCGAATACTTCAATGAATTCATCCATTGCGTCTTTAGAAACGAAATAAATTCCATCTAATCGGCTGTAGCGATTTTTAATAAGTCGATTCCTGTATTTAATATTAGCATAGAACCGAGAAAAATTACGGTAAGTTTTATAGGAACTATGTACCCAGGCTACTCGCTTTTTTAGGCCATCAATGAAAAAAAGTAAATCTGTAAAATTACTGTCCAAAAATGATATTCCTAAATCATAATCACCTTTAACCTTCCGTTTAACAACCTGTTTAAAGAACCAGGTAAAGCCTGTTTTTTTTTGAAAAAGTGCAAGCAATCTGACTAATAGATTACTATTAAACAAAGGAATAACTGTAACGGTAGATGGAACCTGTGTTAAATATATCCCGGTATTAGAAACAACCACTAAATCAATATTGTATTTTGAATAATCGAGATGATTCAATAGATTAATCAAGGTACGTTCGGCACCACCACCGACTAAAGAGGGAATGAGGAATAAAATTCTTTTTTTATCCATTATTTAAAACTTCATTATGATCCTATATTCTCATTTAATTTTTTAAAGAAATCAATTTCAGCCGGTTTTTTTCCCACCAAAGTAATTGCTCATGCTTTACAATTTTAGCTGGAATGCCTGCCACAACAACATATTCTTCACAAATTGATTTATTAACGACTGAATTGGCTCCAATATAAACATTATTTGCAATTGTAATATCACCATATATCTTAGCACCTGGTCCAATAAATACATTATCACCAATTTGAGGAGCTTTCGAGCTGCCTCCGTTTGCACCTATGTTTACACACGAATTTATCATACAGTTTTTGCCAACTCTGCATGCTGCGTTTACAACGATTGAGCCAAAATGAGGGATGCAAAGTCCCGCATCAAATACATTTTTTGGTATGCTTATACCTGTTTTCAGAGAATACTTTCTATATTTGGAATAGTAATATACCATCAATATTTTGTTGTGCAACCCACGACAATTTGAATAATACTCATACTTTCGAAGATATTTCAAAAATATTATAGTTGGTGATGGGAAAAAGAACGTCTTTATTTTTAATGAAATATTTTGTCTTTTTACACCATTTATTTTTAAATCGGCTCTCCTAAAAAGGTTATAATCGTTGAGCGTTTTTATCATGATTACTGTTAAAAATCAATATTTAATTGGGGTTTTGTAATACAATTTGGTTTTAGGAACGGCTAATTCTTTAGTTGCTGAGTTTTCATGACATCTCCCAATTGATCGGAAGACATAAATTCCACATCAGGCCAGCGGTTTACAATTTTATTTAGTAAATCCTTAAATAAAATGAGATTTTTATTTCTGTTTTGAAAGTCAATGGATCCGATGAAATTTAAGCGATGACCACTTATTACTGCTGCTTTTCCCCAATTAAAAGCAATATTTATACGGTGTAAACAATCATCAACGACATCAATCTTATCCCTAAAATGAGTAGGTTCAAAAAAACAATTGCGCATTAAATAGAATTGCCCATTAGCGTTTCTTTTACCTTGAAAATTGTTTTTTTTGTACTTAAAAGTATCGCCGTTATCCAATGGAATGTGCTGGGAAACCAACCCTTGAAGATAGTCCACTCCATATCTCTTTAAGGAAGGTTCAATCAAAGGGCTCCATGTATAGGTTGTAGGAATAAATGAACTTGATCTATATCCAAACAGTTCCTCAAATAAATCAAGGCCTTCTTTCAAAATTGTGTCATAATTCATGATCGCATCTGGAGTAGCGGAATCAAAAGCACCCATGTAATGGTTTTTAATGGTAGGTGCAGTTGCTGCTGTCAATCCGAATGTTCCGAAATCAAAAGCTAATCGTGTGGCGATTTCTCCTTCACGCAATACATGGAGCCATTTCTGTACATTCAAATGTTCCCTGCCGTGAAATTGCGGATGAAAAAGCCCATCAGCAATACCTTTTTTCCACAAATCGAATACTCCGTCATGGCGGCTGCTTCGTTTCAAGGTCGTTGTAAAAGGCTCAAAAAAGTATTGATTGTAATCAGTTGCTTTAATTTTTTCAAAATCAGGATTTGCAACTACGCTATTTGCCGTTAATACTGCATGTCGCCCTTTCGAATCTTTTACTGATGAGAGTAAGTTAAAAAGTGCCTCTAAATCATCTTTTGTTGCTAAAGCGTCGTATCGGCAGTAAGGATCTTTATCGACCTGAATGCCAGCTTTTAGAAACTTTTCGTAAACTCCCTTAGAGGGCATTCTAACACTTCCCCAATCATCACTCTCTATGACCACAATCTTACGATTGGTTCGCCAACCTGGAATATTAAGCAGGTTTCGCGTGAAATGTTGCTTTAAAGTGAAGCTCATTATTTTATTTTGAAATTATATCACCCAGTTGGTCAGATGTCATAAACTCAACATTGGGCCATTTTTTCACAATCCGATAAAGTAATTCTTTGAGCTGACTTAACCCATTATCCCGATTTGTTGGATTAATGCATCCAATATAGTTCACACGATGACTACTGATCACAGCAGGTTTGTGCCATCGGAAGGCTATCGAAATATTATTCAGATCCGTTTTAACCAATTGTAAATGAGATTTTAGGATATTCAACGGTATATTTACATGTTAGATTCAAGTTTACTCTGCTTTT
>JBBRXJ010000126.1:0-3520 GCA_038248505.1 Bacteroidales bacterium | reverse complement strand
CCCGAGGCTTTTAATTTTGGAGAATGCCCTGCCATTGGTTTAAAAGTAATATACTGTCCTGCAGCACCTGAACGGGTCATATTTAAAACATTCCCATTTACAGAAGTGACTTGGTAAATTCCGTTCATGATAAAAACGGTATCGCCTGGATTTGTTAAGTTAGCGGCCGATTGTATGGTTTGTTTTGCCAAAGTTGAAGATAAACCGTTCTTTGAGTTGTTCCCATTTACGGCATCGACATAATAGTCGGTAGCAAATACTGGAATAACTGAAAAAACAACTAAAAGAATCGTGATGCAATTGATTTTGCTGAAGAGTGTTTTCATTAGTAAATAATTTTTAAGGGGAATATTTTTTTTTGTTTAAAGAATTTTGTATGTATTGTGCTTAAAATAGCAAGTTGCCTGAAAACCTTTTATCTATACTAAAATGCGCCTATGTCAGAAACTGCAATACCATTTCCATCACCGTCAAAAGGACGTGCATTATCATCGAAATCAAACAAAGAAGATGGTGTGCCTGATGCTTTATCTATTGCAGGTGAACCAACTTTTAGTCTAAAATTATTTGCTGATGCATCTACAAATAAAGGATCTTTAATAATGGCATTAGTTCCAGTTCCAGAAGCATCATTAGCTCCAAATATCAAATTATTATTTAACGTCAACCAAGATTGGTTTTTAGTTCTAATTTGAATCTTATTATTTGAAAAGATGTTATTTCTTATTATAAAATTCGTATTCAATACATTACTTGCTTCAACCAACATCCCACAATTTTCCCATGGACCAGCTCCGTATCCACAATTATTGACTGTATTATTGTAAACTGAAATATTATACATAGCTCCGTCACTCAAGTAACCAGCTAATCGAATACCTGTTCTTGTACAATTATAGATTAAATTGTTATAAACTTTAACGTCTGTGTT
This sequence comes from Bacteroidales bacterium, assembly GCA_038248505.1. Lineage (GTDB taxonomy): Bacteria > Bacteroidota > Bacteroidia > Bacteroidales > JBBRXJ01 > JBBRXJ01. The sequence goes on along the minus strand of JBBRXJ010000126.1, from coordinate 2,589 downwards.
GGTGCCCCCTTCTTCACAAGCCACATTAAGTCCGCTACTACAGTTATATACTGTATTACTATAAACTTCAATATTATTGAGTGCGCTTTTGTAAGAATCAACATAAAGACCAACGCGAATTAAATCATATACTATATTGTGATGCACTTTACCATCCTTGCATGCATTTTTGATATCAATTCCCTCCCCACCATTATTGACATCGATGAGACGGTCAAAAACGGTATTGTACGCTACTTCAAACGTATTCACAGAAGCCATAGTGATGCATTCACTGGTGTTTACAGTCAATCCGCCAGGAGCGTAACAAGCTCTTTGAACACTATTGTTTAATACTTTTATAAATGATGCATTTGCTGCACAAATACCCGAAGCGCCTGTATTGTAGGTGGAACAGTTTTTAACGGTTACGTTTGAAGCATTATCTCTTATCAAAATACCAAAAAAACCCGAATTAATTATTCGCAAGCCGTCAATAATAATTTTGCTTTTGCCTGAAATAATGATGAGGCCTTCTCGTGAAGCGATGGTGGGTAGGGAGGTTTGACCATCAATTACAGCACCATTTTTTTCTTCCGACATCAACAGTATTGGAGCTGTGGAAGTGCCACTATTTGCAAATGTTATTATGGCTGTTGGTTTGTAAGTGCCAGTTTTTACAACAATTGTATCGCCAGCTTGAGCAACAAGTGCAGCTTTGTTAACTGATACAAAAGGGTATTGTTTTGAACCAGAGCTTAAATCATTTCCAGTAGTAGAAACATAATAACACGTAATTTTTTTTACTGTCGTAGTGTCTTTTGGTAATGGATCTGGTATTACATTTGAGTCTTTGCAGCCGAAAGTGGAAAGTAATGTGATAAGTACGAATCCACAGATTGTTATAATTTCTTTTTTCATTCCATTTTATTTTTAAGTATTGCTATTGATTTATTTACAAATTTACTTTACCTAATTTTTATATTTTCTTTAATCAATTCTTTTTCATACACATATGAGTATGTGGTTTGTCTCAAACTTTGCTAAATTATTTTAAACAAAAAATTATTTCAATTCAACAGAACCATTTAAGCGAATGTCCTCAGAGGATGCGCCTACCATGATGTTAAATTTGCCTGGTTCAGCAACCCATTTCATGTTTTGATTATAAAAAGACAAATCGTCTTTCTTGACAATGAAACTTACCACCTTTTTTTCATTTGGATCCAGGCCGATTTTTCTAAATCCTTTTAATTCTTTTAGCGGTCTTGAAACGGAAGATACAATATCGCCAATATATAGTTGAACAACTTCTTCGCCAAAAATTTTACCTGTATTAGTTACATCAACATCTATGACAAGTTCATCCTTTTCGGTAATAATTTGTTTAGATAGTCTTAAATTCGAATAGACAAAAGTGGTGTAGCTCAATCCATAACCAAATGGAAATAAAGGCGTAGTTGGAATTTCTAGGTATTTATTTACCCATCTATTTTTTAGTGCTTCGCCTGTTGCATCGTGAGATGTCCTTTTGTAATTGTAATAAATTGGTATTTGACCCGTATTGATTGGGAATGAAACCGTTAACTTGCCTGATGGATTGTACTTTCCGAGAAGTATATCTGCAACGCCCAAACCGCCCATTGTCCCTGGTTGCCAAGCTTCTAACACTGCCATGGATTTATTCGTTAGATTTTGAATGTCAAACGGACGACCATTTACAAGCACGCTCACTATTGGCTTCCCTGTATTGGCAATTGCATTTACTAATTCATCTTGTATTCCGGGTAAATTAATATTTGATATACTTCCACCTTCACCACTCATCCAATATTCTTCACCCACAACTAAAATTACTACATCCGACTCCGATGCCAATTTTACTGCTTCGGGAATCAACTCAAGTCCCTTTGGATCAAAACCATCCAATTTTACTCCTTCGGCATAATTTATTTCAACGTAAGAATCAACACTTTTTTTCAATCCTTCTAAAACCGAAATCACCTCATCGGGTTTCCCTTGTGAATAGTTTCCTCCCCACCACGATAGCAAATCCTTTTGTCGGTTAGCAAGTGGACCTATAACAGCTATCTTTTTTATACTTTTATTTAATGGTAAAATTTTATTGTCATTTTTTAAAAGCACCATACATTCACGAGCTGATTTACGCGCAAATTCAAGATGGTCAGGACTTAAAAGTGTTTCCTTTTCTCTCTGTTCATTAAAAAATTTATAGGGATCATCAAACAAGCCCAATTTGAATTTGGCAATAAGTACACGCTCTACGGCTTTATCAATACTTTTAATATTTATTTTACCTTCAGCTATAAGTGCTTCCAAATGCTTAAGATATAAACCACTAGTCATATCCACATCAACACCTGAATTTATAGCCATCAAAACAGCCTCTTTCTCATCCGAAGCTATACCAATTTTGACAAGATTATTTATGGTTGCCCAATCGGTAATAAGCATCTTATCAAAGCCCAATTCTCTTCTTAAAATATCAATCAATAATTTTTTATGAGCAGTTGCTGGAACACCATCATAAGTTGAATACGCAGTCATCACACTACCAACCCCTGCATTTATTGCAGCTCTGAAAGGTGG
>JBBRXJ010000125.1:0-3825 GCA_038248505.1 Bacteroidales bacterium | reverse complement strand
CATCACGGTTCCGCTTATAAGTGTCGTTCTGAAGTCACATTTTTTGCATTTAAATTGCCCTCGTTTTTGCAACCAATAATGTTTCTTGCATCCACATTTTTTGCATTTCACACCGTTTTTAATTCTTACATCTCTAAAGTGCTCTCTGCATGAAAGCTCATCAGGAAATCGCTGAGAAAAATTTAATATATTCATATTTTTTTTGCGAAACAATCTGATTGTTACGTCAAAATGTTTCGGTGGTGTATGATAATGCAGAATCAATAAATATAATCATGCATCTTATAAAATAATTATTACATTTACTATAATTATAAAATCAACATTCTATTTGGAATAATTTGAGTGTACATTTTTTTTCTGAACAACTAAATAAAGTTTTTATGAAATTAAATATGAAAAAATATATTATCGGCATTAGTTTGCTTTTATTGGCATACAACCTAGATGCTCAAATTAGTTACACTGCCGCTGATTACATAAGTGCCCCTGACAGCATTGTAGTCAGCCGTTGCATAACAGGTCTTGGCACATTTGATTTTAGTTTAACGAGTGCTAACTACAGTTGGAATTATAGCACATTAAGTATTACCGACCAACGTAAAAAATTCCATCACGATCCCGATAATGCGGGTTATAGAAATGGATATATTGCCAATTGCATTTTGAGTGGTAAGCTACCCTCTTTTTGCAACAGCCAATAGAATAGCCTTACGGATATGGCTGCACTAGAATATGATTCAATTACCATTAGCGGGTTTCAATTCTCAAATGTCATTCTACATACCCGAACCACAACGCCTGCACTTGAAGCAACACTCATTGGAATGACCTTTTCAACAACAGGTCTGACCATCCCTTACTCTATCAAATTTAATCATATTGATACCGTATATCATTTCCCTTTCACCTACAATAGCAAAGACAGCTCACGCGCACGCTACATTCTTGATCTCAATAATGCAGGTTTAGGAATAACGTATATCACCAATCAAAAAAGAGTAAATGTGGTTGATGGCTGGGGTAGTTTAAGCACGCCGTACAAATCATACTCCTCCGTACTTAAAATGAAAACAATTATTGAAAATCACGATACAGCTATAGCCAGTGGCTTTTCAATGCCAATGACGGTTTCAAAAAATATCATTTACTCTTGGTGGGATAAACTCACAGGCATACCAATTTTAGAAGTGCATGGTTCAATTAAAATTAGCAACAACAATATCACTATAACAAAAGCACAATTTTTTGATACCCTGCGCTGCATAAATCCACGGGCTGGTTTTCTATATTCCCCGCCCATTGTTTATTTTGACACTGCAGCAAAAAAAGCTGATGTTTATTTTACCAACATCAGTAAGAATTCGAATAGCAACTCATGGAGCTTTGGAGACACTTACACATCAGCAGCTAACTCACCAATGCATTCGTATAAAAATACGGGTTTATATAATGTGCAACTCATTACATGCAATACCATTTGCGAGCCCGATCGTTGTGATACGCAAACAATACAGCTTATAGTTATTGATTCGAACACAGTAAATACCCCCGAATTCGAATTCCAAAATACAGCTGAGCTAACAGTATTTCCAAACCCTACCGATGGGATACTAAACATTGAATCTGATATTACTAAAGGGGAACTTCAACTTGAACTATTCGATCTCAATGGCAAGCTCGTTGCAAATAAGGTTATCTCAGCTACTCCATCTGTTATATGGAATATTGCAAGTATGAATTCTGGTGTTTATATTCTCCGATGCCGTTCTGAAAAATCATCTAAGATTAGACTAATAAAAAAAATATAGCCAATTTTTCCATCCTTAATCGATTAAAAAAAGCTTTAGTCGTTTTTTTATTTGAAGGATAATTTAAATGTAAGATGTTTGCAAGAAAAAAATTATGAGGAATTTTATTACACTTTTTTCATTGCTCTCATTTTCATGGGTACTCATTGCGCAACAAGAGTATAAGCAAACCATTCGTGGCACTATCTATGATAAAGATTCGAAAAAACCCCTACCTGGAGCTAATATTGTATTACTCAATTCTCAACCTTCCATTGGTACGGTAAGTGATGACAAAGGGAAATTCGATTAAATGGAGTATCGATTAGGCGTCAGACTATATCCGTATCATTTGTTGTATACAAAACAACAAATATTGAGAACCTCATACTAATGACAGCTCAAAAATAAATTAAGTACTGTAGGCAATGGTAAAATAAGAATATCGAAATAGTAAGAAATTCCATAAAAAAAATCCTGGCAGCAGGTGACCACCAGGATTCATTTAAAGGTAAAAGCTATTGTTACTTAAAACAAATAGGGTATTAAAGCTAATGTAAAGATACAATCACTTTGCGCCCATGCCTAGCACTATTGTCTCAAAATATAGCACAAATGTTGCATCATGCATTTTGAGACGATGAGACACCCATTATCCATCTGTCTAAATATGTGACGTTTAATCATTTTTATTAAAGAATAAACCAAATAAGAAGAATTTATTTATAAAAAAGTTGCTTGTTTTTTATATCATTTTTTAAGCTTAACAATCATAAACTTCTTTTTATTAATAAAAAACATTAGTCATACATTCATATTAAGTATGTATTTTAGAACAAATCACAACTAAGTACTTTATTTTGTTATCTTTACTGATATTGAATCATTTTTAATTAAAAATCTATTGACCTATGTTATTGATAATAATCGGAATTATTACGGTGATAATTGGCTTTACCGTAAAACGCAACAACTCACCACTCAGCCAATATAGTGGTGTAATAAAATTTGTAGGTTTTGCAATAATTACAATTGCGGGTCTAATGGCCTCAGTGGTACAAGTAAATCCTGGCGAAGTTGGCGTACAAAAGCTTTTTGGTAAGGTAAACAACACTGTACTTGAAAGCGGCCTAAACGTAATAAATCCTATGGTAGATGTGGTAACTTTTGATGTTCGTACTCAAAACTACACCATGTCAGCTGTTCAGGATGAAGGCTCGAAATCGGGTGATGACGCCATACGCGTATTGTCAGCAGATGGACTCGAAGTGGTTATTGATTTAACCGTTTTATATAGGGTTATACCAATAGAGGCGCCACGTATATTAAAAGAAATAGGTACCGATTACAAAAACACCATTGTTCGACCTATTTGCCGCACCAAAATTCGTGACAATGCCGTCTATTATGATGCTGTTGCACTTTATTCAACCAAGCGCGATGAGTTTCAATCTCGAATTTTTAAGAGCATTGAAAAAGATTTTAAAGACAGAGGTTTGTTTTTAGAACAATTGCTTGTTCGAAACATCACTCTGCCTGCTTCTGTAAAAGTAACCATTGAATCTAAAATTAATGCAGAACAAGATGCACAGAAAATGACCTTTGTTCTTCAAAAAGAAAAACAAGAAGCTGAAAGAAAACGAGTAGAAGCACAAGGAATTGCCGATTATCAAAAAATATTAAGTACTGGTCTTAGCGATAAACAATTGCAATATGAGATGATTAAAGCCATTGCTACATCACCCAATGCCAAGCTAATTATTATGAATGGGGGGAAAAATCCTCCTGTAATTTTAGATGCAAAATAAATTTTAATAGGCACTACAATTCATTTAGATTGTAGTGCCTACTTTTTAACTATCGAAGAATCGTCTCTTTTTTTTTAATATTCAATAAAATGACTATCCGTTTTTGCACCCAACGCATGTTTATTAACAATTTTCTATACATGCAATGAGTAATCTGTCGAATATTTTTTCTCCAAAATATCTTCTGTTGTATTTGTAACAATACTCATTTAGGTAATTTTGTAGGT
>JBBRXJ010000124.1:0-3863 GCA_038248505.1 Bacteroidales bacterium | reverse complement strand
CATATTGGTATTTTTGGTCGTAGAAATATGGGAAAGAGTTCCCTGATCAATGTAATTGCAAAACAAGATATTGCAATTGTTTCAGAAATACCAGGAACAACTACAGATCCGGTACGTAAAACAATGGAAGTAGCTGGACTTGGTTCTGTTGTGTTTATTGATACAGCAGGAATTGATGATTATGGGACGCTTGGTGATAAAAGAGTATCAAAAAGTTTTAAAGAAATTAAAACCATTGATCTTGCTATTTTGCTAATTAGCGAAAATGTTTTTAGTGAAGCAGAAGAAATGATTGTTACCGAACTCCATAAACAAGATGTGCCATTCATCATTGTTCACAATAAATCGGATATTGTATCGCTACATCCTAGTCTGAAAAAACAGCTTGTTGAGAAATTTCATTGTGATATTTTTGAAATGTGTGCTATTAAAAATGAACGACTCAATTTGTTCATCGAGATGCTTCGTAGAAATATTCCTGAAACAGCGTATCATTCAAAGTCCTTATTGGGCGGTATTTTAAAGCAAGGTGATTTAGTTGTATTGATTACACCTATCGATTCAGAGGCTCCTGAGGGGCGTTTAATTTTGCCTCAAGTTCAGGCTATTCGTGATATTCTCGACAATGATTGTATTGCCGTAGTTGTAAAGGAACGCGAAATTGATCATTTGATGTCACGCTTAGTGCCTAGTCCAGCTTTAGTTATTACCGACAGTCAAGTTTTTTTAAAAGCAGATGCTGCAATACCCAAAAATATTCCACTAACGAGCTTTAGTATCATGCTTGCTCATCAAAAAGGCAATTTTTCACATTACTTATCAGGTACTCCTGTTATCGGAAAATTGAAGGATAATGATAAAATATTATTATTAGAATCATGCTCTCATCATGTATCATGTGATGATATTGGTAGAGTGAAAATTCCTCGTTGGATGGATAATTTTACAGGCAAAAAATTGATATATGATATAGTATCTGGTCTGGATGATTTGCCTCGTTCAATAAATGACTATGCATTAGTTGTTCAGTGTGGGGGTTGTATGATTACAAATAAGCAACTGACGAATCGTTTAAAACAAGCAATAGATGCAGGTGTTGCTGTTACAAATTATGGAATGGCAATTGCTTATATGCACGGAATATATAATAGGGCAGTGGCTCCTTTTTCTGAAATTCAGAATGATGACTATTTGTAGTTTAATTTCATTTTAGATCAAATAAATGTTAATGAAAATGAAAATGAAAAGCGTTCGGGAGATATTGAATGGAGATGTTGTAAATCGTGATGAACTGCTTGTTTTGTTAAAGGCGACCGATAGTGATTTGACGGCTCTATTTGAAAAAGCAGCTGAGGTAAAAGAGAAGTATGTGGGGAATGTGGTTTATTATCGTGGACTAATTGAATATAGCAACATGTGCTCAAAGGATTGTTACTATTGTGGTGTACGCAATAGTAATAGTAATTTTAGTAGATATAGTTTAACGGATGAAGAGGTTGTTGAATCAGCCTTATTTGCTTATAACAATAAATATGCATCTATTGTTATACAGTCAGGTGAAAGACAAGATTCAAATTTTGTGAATACAATTAGTAAACTGATACGAAAAATTCACGAGGCGACAAACAATGAATTGCGTATAACATTAAGTTTAGGAGAACAATCATACAACACGTATAAGCAGTGGTTCGATGCCGGTGTTCAGCGTTATTTGTTACGTCTAGAAACATCTAATAAAGAATTATATAAACGATTGCATCCAGAGGATGGACATCATACTTTTGATAATAGGATGCAGTCGTTAATGTATCTTAGAGAGTTAGGATATCAATGCGGTACTGGTGTAATGGTAGGTTTGCCATTTCAAACACTAGAAGATTTGGCTGATGATTTAATATTATTTCGACGAATGGGTTTTCATATGTTTGGCCTTGGTCCATATATTGAACATGTTGAAACGCCACTGTATCAATATAGCTCAAGTTTATTAAGTCGTAATGCTCGATTGGACTTAGCTTTAAAAATGGTGGCAATCATTCGGATTCTTATGAAAGATGTGAATATTGCCGCTACAACTGCAATGCAGGCTATTGATCCACTTGGTCGTGAGCGCGCAATTAAGGTGGGAGCGAATGTAATAATGCCAAATCTTACGCCCGTAAAATATCGTGAAGATTATAAGCTTTATGAGGATAAACCTTGTATGGATGAAGATGCCGATAAATGTAAATCTTGTTTGGAGATGCGAATTAAATCAACTGGGAATAAGATTGGGTATGGCAGCTGGGGTGATTCAAAAAGGTATACAGATGGAAATTAACATAGCATTGCAGTTTTTTATCCATATAATATATATAAAAATATTTGATGTTTAGTAAGAATATTATAGGATTAAATCGAATAATCCTTTATTATAGGCAGAAACATAAAAACAATAAAAAATTCCACGGCTTACTAAGCTATTAAAAAGAATAGCCACGCCTCCTCAAAAAGAAAGCGTGGCACCCTTAAACCATGAAAACACTGAAAAAGGTGAGCATTTATGCTCACACAATCTTTAATCACACGTTAAACAATATCTCAATTATCTATTTTTTTGCTGCATCATAACGTTTAGCAACATCATCCCAGTTTACTACATTCCAGAATGCCTCAATATAATCAACACGCCTGTTCTGATATTTTAAATAATAGGCATGCTCCCAAACATCAAGTGCGAATATTGGGGTACCTTTTTTATCAGCTATGTCCATTAAGGGATTATCTTGATTGGCTGTTGAGCTAATAGCCAAATTTCCTGTTGCATCAACAATAAGCCATGCCCAGCCACTACCAAAACGCGTTTTTGCTGCTTCACCAAATTGTTTTTTAAATTCCTCAAATGATCCAAAGGATTTTAAAATGGCATCACCTAGCTTTCCACCAGGAATACCACCACCTTTAGCCTTCATTACACTCCAAAATAATTGATGATTAAAGTAGCCTCCAGCATTATTGCGGATTACAGGAGTCTGTTTACTTACTATAGCAAAAATTTCAATTAAACTCTTGCTTTCAAGCTCTGTTCCTTTTATGGCATTTAAAAAGTTATCATAATAGGCTCTGTGATGCTTGGTGTAATGGATTTCCATTGTCTGCTTATCAATATATGGCTCCAATGCGTCATATGCATAAGGCAGTTCTGCGAACTCAAATTGTGTTGTGTTCATACTCTTTATGTTTTGTTCTTTGGTCTGTCCTCTTAGCTCAATTAACCCAATTGTAGCTAGTAGCATTACAAAGAATGTTATTTTATGATTTTTCATTTTCTAAAGGGTTAATTCATATTACAAATATAGGAATAATAATACTATTTAGAATCATTCTAATCAATGTTTTTTATCATCATTATAGCCATAATTTTGTATTGGTATGATTTAGAGTTGTATGCAACTTTTTTTTATAAAAATTAATAGATTACTTATTATTAATAGAAGTACTCGTAATGGTCTTAACAATTGACCTTGTACTAAAATTTCAAGGAACTCAGCCTTCCGCGTCATGGCGACCTTATACCATTCTGGATTATATGTATATCCGATGCGATTACTATTGCTAATAATTTACCAGCATCATAAATGAATTAGACTTAAACATATTTACAAAAAGACAATCTAACAGCTTTATAAAAAAGGATATTCAATAAATGAAAGCAATGAGAATAGATTTTAATGAAGTATAATAATCATTGTTGTCCGGTAAAACCGGAATATAGTTAATTTTTATTCTTACTTGCCTGATAATCAGGTAAGCTATTTTGGTTTTTCAAAAGTAAGCCCCCTGCAATTTGGGGAATAACGAATTCTGATACTCAATTTCATCTT
>JBBRXJ010000123.1:0-4756 GCA_038248505.1 Bacteroidales bacterium | reverse complement strand
GCTGTAAAAGGATACCTGGTATATAAATTCGAAAAGGCAAACGCCCCATCGTATTATCCTCAGTTTGGCATAGTGCGTGTAGGCAGCAATTTCATTATTCCGCGCGACCGCAACCAACGTGCCGCCGCTTTACCACTTACCCTGGCAGCCATTACAGCACTTGGGTTTACCAATGAGAAATACGGAGCCGCTTTCTGGCAAACCACTATGGACAGCTACAAAGCACTTGTAACCCAGGCCTCCGAGGTTGATGGAACTGTATCCAACAAAGTAAGCGCCAAAAACGAACTGCGTAAAACCATCAAAAAAACGCATAATGCACTTATCAATATACTTAAAGCCAACTACCCCGACACCTACAAAAGTGTAATACGCGAATGGGGTTTCCAGAAAGAGAAGTATTAGCCTTAGCTCAAGCCTTAGTCGGGGTGCGACTTGAAGTTGCGCCCCGACTGGATTAAGGCTGACCCGGGTACGGTGGGGTGCTGCGCCCGGGTTTTGATTTTTGAGTTGACAAATAAAGATGTTTATAATTGAAGTATATTTGAGATGCCATTCTACCATTCAGCAATGGCAACTATATGAAAAATAAGTGCCATAGGGGTGGTTATATACTCGTTGGCGCAAATATTATGAAAGCACTGTTATACATAGGATTTTTGTTTTTATCAATTAGCTCTTCTGCTCAAATTGATAAATTGACGATTGATTTCAACCCATCATTCATCAAGGATTCAAGATTCATTCTGCTAAAACAATCGAATGATTATTTAATGACTTTGAAGACAGATGAATTTACTGACAAAATTATTGTTTCAGACTCTGATTTGATACATTTAAGTAGTTACTTGAAAGATTACAATTTTGTGAATAAAGGTTCCATTGACACAATTGGACAAGAGAAGGTAATTGAAAATGGTGACACAGTAGTATATTATCATCTAAATATGGGGACTGATGGGATTAATGTATATGGAGAATTATTGAAAAATGACCATAAGAAAACATTTAAATTTTGGTCACCAGATAAAAAAGATTCAAACCACGAACTTATTGAGATTTTATTCAAATTAATGTTCACACAGTTTGTTAGCCAAAAAACTATAAACTATTTGGAGCAACTTGAACAATATTTCGATTTTGGATTGGGATTACGAAAATTGCAGGACAAACCATTAACATATAAATTGTATGGCTCAATTTCAGCTAATGAAATAGATGAGTTATATGCTTTTTTTGATAGTCTTCCAGTTGATGAAAAAGTCTTTATTGATATGTCTAATTTTAATGGCATGGGGACAATGTTTGATGAAGATTTCCTTGAGTTGACAGAATCACATAGATTGATAACTTGGATAAATTGTTCAAAAAACGCTAAGATGACACTTAAACGGGCTGAAATAAAAAGGAATAGGTATAAATAAATACTTGCGCTAACATCATATAAATTTTATTGGGGCGGAATCGCAGATTTTATAGAACTTGCGTCTAATTTAGTTCTTAACGTCTCGACAAGAAAGTGTTTCAAAATCCCCAACAAAACTTATATGTAACGTTGGCAACTATTATAAAACAAAATTCACTTTCGACTATAAAAACCAAAAAATGAAACGATATTTATTAATAATCTTCGTTCTCCTTTTAAATTTCTTCAGTTCTGTAGCCCAAAATGCTGATTTGAAAATCAAGAAAATGAATATTTTTTTTTGTGGAGATTCATCAATTACTCAGCAATATGAACTTATAATCAAAAACAAACGAGTATATTTCATTAGCCCAATTGTGAATTATTTAGATATCAAAGGCGAAAAATATAGACGTCGAGTTAAGACAGAGAAAAGACAGAGAGAAAAGATATTTGATTATGTTAACAAAATTGACCTGACAAGCCTCAAACAAATTTCAAGTGCCGAGAAAGAAAGTAAATACTACGTTTTAGAGTTTTGGTTTACAAACATGCAGACAAGCGTTTATAAGATTCCCTCTAAATTATTGCCATCAGACATTAAAGAAGTTTATGATGCTATAATAGAGAAATAATAACAGTTGCTAATCGAGTAGACGGCCCCGCCAACAATCCCGATAGCTATAGGGACGAAGCCAGGTAAAGCAGGGATGGGTAAATCAAAAAATAAGACTTTTCTTTATCGTTCCTGATACTAAAATAATATTTTTCAACTATTGCATCAAACCAAAAACATTTTTTATATTTGATCCTGCTTTCGTTCTTTGATCTGTTTTAATACAACCCTCTTTTTCCATTGTTGCAACGCCCGTTCGAATGCACTGCGAATAAAATACGGTCGAAGGTTTAAACTATCCAAGGCCTTACCCAATGGCTGCCGGCAGCGGAAATTATATGGAGCATATACTGTAAAACATATAATAAGATCCTTGTTTCAGGATAATACGGACATACATTTAAAATAATAGTACTTATAACAATGTAACACGAACATATATTTAAAATAACTACTCATTTTTTGATGCGTTATGTATATATTCTTAAAATATTTATAAATACCGCAAAACAATGCGTACATATATTTTAAATACATACACTTAATACAAAGCAATTTATAAACATATTTTACTTTGTTCGTCCAGCTACATATCATAACGAATACCTTTTTAAAATAACAAGCCACATACAACACAGCTATTATACTTACGTTTATCCCTGCCATACTGCCGCAATACCGCCTGATATACTTTTCCTGATTCCGATTTGTACCCTTACCAATAAATTATAGCAATTGAAGTATTAACCTTAAAAATTAAAATTATGACAGCAGACCTAGTAAAAAATGTGAAGCGTACCAGTACCGCACCAACCAAAGATGCCGATTTCGGCGACCTTGGAGTAAATTCATCAGCCGCCTGGCTCAAAAACCCTCAAATCACTTTACCGTGGATGACACAAGCACAGCATAAGGCGAATGTGGATGCATTCAATACCACACTTACCGAGCGCCAAAGCACCGGCGGAGGCCGTAAAGAAGTAACCGCCAAACTCGACGCGCTCGATGTAGCTATTGACGAAGGCACCTCCGCCGTAAAAGGATACCTGGTGTATAAATTCGAAAAGGCAAACGCCCCTTCGTATTATCCTCAGTTTGGTATAGTGCGCGCAGGCAGCAATTTCATTATTCCGCGCGACCGCAATAAACGCGCCGCCGCTTTACCACTCACCCTGGCGGCCATTACAGCACTTGGGTTTGCTAACGAGAAATACGGAGCCGCTTTCTGGCAAACCACTATGGACAGCTATAAAGCACTATTAACCCAGGCCTCCGAGGTTGATGGCACTGTATCCAATAAGGTAAGCGCCAAAAACGAACTGCGTAAAACCATCAAAAAAACGCATAATGCACTTATCAATATACTTAAAGCCAACTACCCCGATACCTACAAAAGTGTAATACGCGAATGGGGTTTCCAAAAGGAGAAATATTAGCGCCTGGCTCAAGCCTTAGCCGGGGTTCGCCTTAAAGCCGCGCCCCGGCTTGAGTAAGACTGACCCGGTTATAGTTTGGTGCTGCGCCCGGGCTTTAGTTTTTTGAGTTGATAAATGAAGATGATGATAATTGAAGTATATTTGAGATGTCATTTCACAATTCAGTAATGGCAACTATATGAAAAATAACTGCCATTGGGGTGGTTACAGACTCGTTATGGCTCATTTTAGAACTCAATTTAACCTATAGTTATGGTAAAATATTTAAGGATTTGTTTTTTAGCAACTTTTATCTTATTTGTTTCATGTAGAAAGGAAGCAAAAGATACTTCAGGATGGACATCATTCACTTCTAACGGATTAGCTGATGGGGTAAACGCAATTGCAATTGATATACAAGGCTATAAATGGTTTGCTACTGCTAACGGACTTATTAAATTTGACGGTACTAACTATTCCTTATATAATGTTGCCAACAGTGGTCTAGTTAATAATGGTGTTTATTGCATCGCTATTGATGCACAAAACAATAAGTGGCTTGGGACTGGTGGGGGAGTATCTAAGTTTGATGGCAATAAGTGGACAACATATCTGAGTGATACAATGGTTAATGTTATTTCTGTTGATGCACAAAACAATATTTGGCTTAGCAAATGGGGATATGGATTGTCAAAATTTGATGGCACAAATTGGACATCCTACACAGCGACAAACACTGATTTACCTTTTAGTTTTATTTCATCCATCGCAATAGATACTAAGAATAATAAATGGATTGGTGATGTATTTGATGGAAGAGTAGCAAAATATGATGATAAAAATTGGAATACAATCACCATTCCGAATCCTCATCCAGCTGTCGCAATGCAAGGCGTTAGCGCAATCGCTATTGATGTTCCGGGAAATGTATTGGTTGAAATTCCATTAAGTGGCGTGTTTAAATTTGATGGCGCAAATTGGACTACAGTATTTAAAGATGGTAGTGTTCATAGTTTGGCTATTGATAATACAGGACGTACATGGATAGGATACAACGTAAAGTGGATTGGAGGCGGAGTATCAAAATTAGATGGAGCAAAAGAGATTAACTATAATGTTAATAATAGTGGCATAATTGATAATTGGGTTACATGCATTGCCATAGATAAACAAGGAAATAAGTGGATTGGGACTCGTGTTGGAGTGTCTGAATATAAGAATTAATAAAGGAAAAACGAGCCATAATAAATAGGACTTCATGTGGCACGTAGTGCCTAGCATGAAGTCCATGTTGAACTAAATACCATTACGGCGGATTTC
>JBBRXJ010000122.1:0-5009 GCA_038248505.1 Bacteroidales bacterium | reverse complement strand
GTCCATCATCAAGATAACGGATTAAGCGTGGCCAAAGATTTTGCATGTAAGCAATTGCTTTGCCCAGTGGGCTTTGTGGCAGTATGTTTGTTGTCTCTGTCGTATGCTTAAACCATTTTTCTATTTCTTCTAATGTTGGTTTAGATTTTTCTAAACCTTAATTGCATTCGTTCTTCCGGGTTTAGAACGCTGTCTCGTGCAACCTTTTCCTCATTATATAGTGGCTGCAGGAGTGTTAACATTTCTATAGCTCTTCTATTATCGCTGTTCTTGGCTTCATCAAAATATCTGTTAGCATGTGTCATAAATGCTAACAGGGTAACATTTTCCTTTCCTTCAAAAATATTGTATGCTGCGTAACCATCTGTTTGAAGTGCTCCACTATAATTTTCCAAAAAAATCTTCGGTACTTCTTTGCCTCTAGCGCAATCTATTTAAAAATTAAAAAAACACAAAAAAACAAATCAGAAAGACATTCCTATTACTGTTTTTAAAAAGCTGCCAACAATAATTCAATATTCTGCGATGGTATATCTAAGTACTTTCCAATATGCTGATTGGTTAAAATGCCATTAAATACATATACTCCATTACGAAATCCCGGATCTTCTTTTAGAAATTGATTGAGGCTCCCCGATTGCCCCATGCGAAGCAACAGCGGGGTAAAAACATTACTAAAAGCAATTGAAGCAGTACGTGCTACACGCGAAGGCATATTTGTAACACAATAATGAAGTATGCCATGCTTAACATAAAAAGGGTCTTTCTTATCACGATATTCCGATGTTTCCATGCAACCTCCCTGGTCAATAGAAAGATCAATGATTACGGAGCCTCGTTTCATTTCGCGAATCATGTCTTCAGTAATAAAATAATTACGACAATCCTCGGTATGCGGCAATGCGCCAATAACAACATCAGCAGACTTAAGTGCTTTCTGCAACACACGCGGATGAAAGACCGAAGTGTACAAACGCTGCCCTAACATATTCTGTAAGTTTCGTAAACGAAATGTTGATGTATCAAAAATTTTAACTACAGCCCCCATCCCCATGGCAGCACGTGCTGCATATTCAGCCGCTGTACCCGCGCCTAAAATAACTACTTCTGTTGGCGTAATACCAGGTATACCACCCAACATAACCCCTTTGCCATTAAACGCATTGCTGAGATATTCAGCCGCAATTAATATGGCCGTATTCCCTGAAATAGCGTCCATAGTACGCTCCACCGGAAATTCATTATACTCATCCTTTATATTCTCATAATCAACGGCAGTAACTTTTTTTTGCATAATACCGCGCATCAAATCACGTCCATTCCCATTTAAATGTATTGATGAGATAATTATCTGATTTCCCTTAAACAATTCAATATCTTCCTGATGAAAAGGAGCTACCTTCATAACCACATCGGCTTTTAAAACATCATTGCGGCTATTAATAATAAAACCACCACATTCACTGTAATCCTTATCATCATAATTAGAACCTTTGCCTGCTCCGCTCTCAATAATAACATCGTGGCCTGTATTTACTAATATTTCAACCGATTCGGGAGTTAAAGGCACACGGCTTTCAGAATCATGTATCTCACGTGGAATGCCTATTACAAGATGTTTTTGTTTATGTGCAACTTCAAGCATCTCCTCGCGCGGAAGTAAAATGCCTTTATTCAATGATGTGTACGACATAGCTTTACCTTTCAATGTTAAAACATGAAGGTACTAACTTACAGGCAGAAAACCAAACCTTTTTAATTAAAGGAGTAAAACGACATAAGAACTAAGACCAAGCCTTGAAATATAAGTCTCACTTACCTTTTTTTTTAATAAATCCGGTAGGACTTACTCATCGCATGAAATCGTTCGTGAAAAATCTGAATTTAAAGTTATATTAACTCTAACAAAATGTTCTGGCACCAAATCAGCTACCTTCTCAGGCCATTCAATAAAGCACCAATTGGTACCATAAAAATACTCTTCGTAGCCTATATCATATGCTTCTTTTTCATCACCAATACGATAAAAGTCTATATGAAAAATGATCTCGTTTTTCTCTGTACGATACTCATTAACAATAGTAAATGTAGGGCTTGTAACATGCCCACTATAACCCAATATTCGACAAATCTCTTTAATTAAGGTAGTTTTACCAGCTCCCATTTCGCCAAAAACAGCATACATTCGACTACCCTTACAAGCATTTAATAACTGTTCTGCTGCCTGACCCACTTCAGAAATATCTGATACCTTAATTGAAAAAGCCATAGCTAAACATTATTGGGTTTTAAAACTACAAAAGGAATCAGCATTTCTTCCATTGAAACACCACCATGCTGAAAGGTATTGCGGTAATAATTTACAAAATGATTGTAATTATTTGGATACACAAAATAATCAGCACCCGTAGCAAAAATATAGGTAAAACTAATGTTTCGTTCAGGTAGATGTGCCTTTTTGAGATCTTTAATTTCAACCACTTCTTTAGGGTTGTAATTGATATTTTTACCCGACTTAAATCTTAGATTACTTGATGTCTCACGATCTCCAATTACTTTAATCGGATTGTCCACTTTTATCGAACCATGATCGGTTGTTATAACAACTTTCACTTTCTCTTCTGATAGTTTTTTTAATAAATCAAGTAGTCCTGAATGATTAAACCATGATAATGTTAAAGATCGATAAGCAGACTCATCATCCGTTAGTTCTTTAATCATATCAACGGTTGTGCGAGCATGAGACAAAATATCTACAAAATTATACACCAGCATATTTAGCTGATTATTTTTCAAACTCTCATAATTCTTCAGTACATTTTTCTCCCCTTTTTTATTATTAATTTTGTCATACGAATACTTATAATTCTTACCGTAGCGACTTACTAGTTTTGTAAACAAATCAAGTTCATGCAGATTTTTACCGCCCTCTTCTTCATCATTAAGCCAAAGATTTGGAATAATCTTATCTATCTCTTGAGGCATTAAACCACCAAAGATGGCATTACGAGCATACTGAGTAGTTGTTGGCAAAATGCTGCAATAAAGTTCTTCTTGTTCAATGGTAAAATAATTTTTTAATGAGGCATAAATCATACGCCATTGGTCAAAACGTAAATTATCAATAAAAATCATACACACTTTCTCGCCTTTATCAAGCATCGGAAAAATTCGCTGACGCATTATATTATGTGATAATAAGGGCTTATCTTTAGTATCATCATCAAACCATTTGTAATACGAATTACGCACATACTTTGCAAAAATAGCATTTGCTTCGCGTTTTTGCATATTCAATATTTCAAACATCTCGCTACGACCCGTTTTTTCAAGCTCCAATTCCCAGTAAACGAGTTTCTTATATACCTCAACCCAATCTTTAAATGTTAAAGAATCATTAATTTGCAAACCAATTCGTCCAAATTCTGACTGATAATCAGAGGTTGTTTTTTCGGTAACCAATCGCTGATTATCAATATTCTTTTTTATTGCTAATAAGATTTGATTAGGGTTTACGGGTTTTATAAGATAATCACGAATTTGAGAGCCAATAGCGGCATCCATAATATCTTCTTCTTCATTCTTAGTAATCATTACCACAGGCAAATCTGGTTTTAGTAACTTAATTTTACTAAGCGTTTCTAATCCACTTAAACCAGGCATGTTTTCATCTAAAAAAACTAAATCCAGAGAATGTTTAAATATCTCATCAAGAGCTTGACTACCGTTAGTAGCTGTAATAACATTATAGCCTTTTTCTGTCAAAAACAATATATGCGGCTTTAACACATCAATTTCGTCATCAACCCAAAGAATATTAACATTTTTCATTCGTACATTTTTTTATGATTGAAAAGAAAAAATCATCTGTTCTTAATAACGTAAACACCTTTAATTAATTATTAGGCTTATTAAAAATCGTTTTATTACAATAATTATTTATTGTAATATTTAAGATAGTATTCGGTGTAACGTTCAAGCGACTTGTCGTTTTTAAGAATATTGAAATTAGTTATTGAAATAGGCATTATGTTTAAGTCCGTCGAATTTGATTCTTTAATTATTTCATCCTTTTGAGTCAAACAATTTTTAATATAACGATTTGCTGCATTAGCATTCAAGAATTCATTCACAACACAAATATTGTTGTTCTCTGATAGCATCTCTCCATTCACATTCAAACCCAATGAATCAAATTGCTCCAGATTTAAGTTAATAATATTAAATACGATTTGATTCATATTTGCATTTGCCTCAATAAATATAACAACTGCATGTGGTTCATCCAGATTAAATTTATAAATATCTTCTGCAATTTGTTTTTGCTCTTCAATTCGTATATCAGAATAAGCCTTATCAAGATAAGCCAAAATACTTTTTGCATCCTTTGCGGTTTCCCCCTTCGGATAATCAACTACAAATTGACGCAAGTTTTGTCTAAACAATCGAATGTCACCATTATTACCTAATGCAAGTATTCGCAGATAAGTAAAACGTTTTACAAGATCCTTATCACTAACAAAATTCTGCAAGCCATAATCACAGTTATTTACAACCTGAGTAAACTGACTATTTTTAAAAAGCGAAAACGTTTCACTATAATATTTATTTGCCTTACTTTCTTCATCTTTAAGACGGTCAAGATAGCTTGGGTCAAGAATTACCTTTGCGTACATACTCTCGGGATAATTCTTTAAAATATAATTTTTATACTGTTCCGCTTTAGCAGTAAGACCAGCCTCTTTAGAGAGTTTATATAATTGATAAGCTGTAAGAATAGCGTATTTACTATCCGGATATCTCTTTAACAGATCTTCATAGACCTTAACCGCTTCGGCATATTCTTTTAAATCATTTTTATAAATATCGCCAGCCGCATATAAGCTATTTTCAATGTTTTCATGCGACACAGCCATCATTGAATCGGTGAGCGGAATATTTTGCAAATAAAACTCCCGACTAGTTGGTGGATACTCTTTTTTCTTTTTTGAAACCCCTTCCTCTCCTTC
>JBBRXJ010000121.1:0-5328 GCA_038248505.1 Bacteroidales bacterium | reverse complement strand
TATTCCTTCCAGACCATCTAGATCAATGTTCTTAATAGGATTGTTGCTGGCATACTGATAATTTGTTAGCTCTGGATACTCCCATGTCAGCGGATCCAACTGGGGGAACCTACCTATTTGCGGATCATAATTTCTAAACCCGTAATCGTACCAGTTTAAGTCGCCGTCTTCCCACAGCTCTTTATCATTGTAAAGATATTGATTCCTTAACTGCCCCTCACTGCCATCACCCAGTTTTCTTGAACTGATGGCGGCTATTTTTAACCCATACGCATAATACGCATTTTCTTCAATTAACCTTCCTCTTACATGTGTTACTTCAAAATTATCAAAATACACAAATGTCTTACTTTCATTACTTAAATATACAAAAGCATAGCCATTTTTAGGAGCTTTCGATATCTGAGGCAGAATTCTCTGCCCATCGCCGCTATTGGTAACCCTCAAGGCATAGCTGCCCAGTCCCGTTACATTATCGTATGGAACAAAATTAAAATTCTCATCAAAGAATAACACATTCATGTAAGCTTGTGGAGTGGCATCAGTATTGGTATTTTGATTATTCAAAAAAGTACCAAATTCGCCAGGAGTCGTATTAATATTAGTAGTGATGTTGGTTGCTGTGCCATGCAAATTAGTGGAGCTGGCACCGTAACTCAAAGAACTAAACAGGCTGCTCACTATCGACGATAGTATATTGTTTGGAACGTTGTTATCGGGCTGACCTGTGTAGTAATAATCCGTTCTGGCGGCAATTTCATCGCCGGCCATTACTTTCAACATCATGTTAGGCCCTAATTTTTTACCGAAATAACCCAACTTGCTTACCCTGTTACCAGCATTGGCATTCCAACCTGCTGCATCGGTTTTATTTACCCTGGTACTACTAACTTCATTAGTTCCTTTCACCGGGTTGCCATTGGCATCTACCTGTCCAAACATTCTTTTACCGATATTCGATTTGAATATTTAATTTATTCATCCAAATCATAGAAATAAAATAATCGAATTTCGTATTTTTTAGAAATAGAAGATTGACCTAAAGCAAAAGTTAGATGCCTTATACCCCCTTGTTCTGGGCTAGGTGATACAAAGTCTGAAAAAGTTATTTCATTTTACTCTTTAAGAGAGTTTTTGATCGAGAGCGGAAGAAAGATTTCGTTCAACATATTAAAGTATTCCCTGGCGCCATTTTGGTTTTCGAATTGAATACACCATTCTTTCTGCAATATTCTTTTTTCGTTTTTCGTTTCACCTACGACGATTTTGATATATCCCGAGTCCATCTTAACCCCGGTTATCGGGCTTTTATTCATTGCAAATGAATAGCTTTTTTTTAGAACAGTTTCAGTCGTATTCATCTGCATGCTGGAAGAGAGGGAAAATGAGTCACCTGAATGACTTGTTCTTGTTAATCCATTTGATTGGGTTAAGTTTTTGATTACCGATTCAGCAGAAGTCTCTAAATTTATATTAAAATGTAGGGCATTTAAAGCTTTATCAAATGGTGACTGTGCCATGCTTATAGTTTGATTAAATAAGAATACAATTGTACATAAATATTTTATCAAATCAATTTGCCCATTCATCTGACAGATAATTTACGAATTTAAACTGATTATGATAACAGAAGGGCATGGCACCGTAATGATGGGTGACTTTATTGGAGGTTATAAAAGCGGAGACATTTATTTTATGGCGGGCAATCTTCCGCATTGGTTTAAAAAACAACAGCACAAAATGACAGGTGCTGCGGTAGTTGTTCATTTTAAACCAACCGTTTTTGGCGAAGATTTTTTACAACTACCAGAACTAAAAAATATTAATCATTTACTTAAAAGAAATGATGGTATTCAGTTGCAAAATAAATTAAAGAAAGAGTTGGCTGGCGTGATAACGGAAATTGACAATCTTACCGGTTACCAAAGAATTATACATTTATTGCTTTGCCTTCAAAAAATGAGCTGCAGCGCATCATTTAATATTCTTACGCAAAATTTCACGGCTTCAAACAACAATGTAAATCCGTCTATTGAAAAGATTATTGAATTTTCTTTTAAGCGATATTTAACACCTATTACCTTACAACAGGTAGCAGATGTAGCCGCCATGAGTATTCCTACTTTTTGCCGTTTTTTTAAAAAGAATATCAAAAAAACATATTTCGATTTTATACAGGATCTCCGCATCAGCCATGCCTGCAAACTACTATCCAGTACAAATAAACCTGTTTTGGAAATTTGCTATGAAAGTGGTTATAATAGCTGGGCGCACTTCAGCAAGCAGTTTAAACACATTAAAGAAATGACACCAACGCATTATCGCAGGATGATGCTGGAGATTGGGTGAATTATTTTAGTTGATAGTTAATAGTTCATTGTTCATAGAAATGTAGTGTATGTTAGAGTATGTTCTAAACTTGCCTTTTGACGGGCCGTTTTTTTGACTCTTTCAAAAGTTCTGTCTTTGATTTCCGGTAAAATATTTTGATTAAAATAATCATGTATTTTTTGTAAAATATTTATTGCGTGTATAGTATCTATAAATAAAGAAACTATGCTGTTTTTTAATTTTCAGAATGACTTATTCTTATTTACTTTCATCAAGGGCGCTATATACACATGGTAGCCATTACTGCACACCGTTTTTTGAACAAAGATGATGGCCACAAGTTTTAAATAAAAAGATTATACGGGCGGCAACAAGCAAAAACTATTGAGGCTAAATCACGGCAAATTTTTACGTCGTTTTGAACAGATTATCCTACCAAAATATTTTGTAAAACTGCGACATACTTGCTACCTGAATGCCAAAAATTAAATGGAACGCATAACGGCAGTATGCAAACAATTAGCACTGCCGGCACCGATGCAAAAGATAAACACGCTATTGCTTTGCAGCTTCTGCTGCTTATAAGCAAAGAGTCCGCGGTTAGAACCGGCGAACTCTCCCAAAGCTTTATAGAAATATGAGGCTTTTTAATTGGATATAAACAGAAGCTTTGAACTCTAACAATAAGCCAGATGGTTTTGTGGATCCAATGTTTGTCTTTAGATATTACTATTTCAGATTTTTTTAATACTTCGTTTAATATAGAATGTCATCTATTCATTTTAAATCAGGAAGTACAGTTGCCTTCATGATATTCATGTCACTCACTTTCAAATAGTTTCTTTTCTGTATTTTATAGTTGATGATGCCACTCCATAGCCATCCGGCAATTGAGTATCCGGTACTTCATTAATACCGATTTTAATTAAAGCCATGTGATGGATAGCATGTTCAAGGTTATAAGCAATCTCTCTGAAATAATTGGTGGGGATATTATTTAACTCATCGCTGTTTTCATCAAAGCCTGCTTCCAATACCAGGGGTTTATTTTCATTCAACAAAGCGGAATTTATTTTATTCATTACATCAATAGCTGTTTCCTTTGATGTTTCAATGGTAATATCTCTTTTCCTGTTCTCATAATTAACAATTCCTGCTGTATAGCCGTCTTGTAAACAAACAAACATTTCCACTACATGTCTTACATGCTGCCCGATACTTGCACCAGAAAGCGTTTCAATTTTTTTACAGTATTGCTCATTTGAAAGCTGGAGCAATGAGTTTTCCAGTTGAATAAAAATAGCGTGAACAGATTGCTGAATAGTCATGGTTTTGTTGTTTTAATATTTATATCCTTCGCCTGCCTTTTCTTCTAATTGTACACCCAAAGCCAAAACAATACGGTTTACAAAATTGAAATAGGCTACTACCAAAGTGGTATCCAGAATAGCTCTGTCTTCCAACCCTGTTTCCTTTAAATCCATTATCCTGTTTTCGTTTTCAAAATTATCCGGATGAATAGTTAATTCAATTGCATAGCGGCAAAGTTTTGTATCTGTAATATCAAGCCCGGCGGTTTCATAATTTATTTTTAGTAATTCAATCCTTACATCATTTTTCCAGTAGTTATTCAAAGCCGCCCCATGATGTTGCTGACAATAAGAACATCCATTAGCTGCTGAAACCACCACGGCTATCATTTCCCGCTGTGCCCTTGTTAAGGGCGAACGGCTGAACATAATCGTCATATACAATTCCATATGCGCAATAATGGTATCGGGGTTCAGGCTCTGTATAGTATGCACATCTGCCAATTTACCTCTCTTTTCAATCAGGCCGTCATAAATATCTTTCAACTTTCCCGTTGCCTCTTCGTATGATATTACTTTGATATTTGCCATAACTATTTACCTCGGTTGTGACGGCTTAATGTCGGTTACCTTACAACTTTTGCTAAAAAATAAAACCTGAAATCTACAAATGCAATAAAATTTCCAGAACAGTAACTCTTTTCCTGTAATCCGGGTCAAAATGTTTGAATACAATGATCCCTTCCTTGTTAATAATATAAACTGCAGGCACAGGTAAAGTAGCACCATTACTACCATTTGCATCATAAAAATCAATTCCAAACTTTTTGTACTTTTCGATAGTGGTACTATCCACTCTAAAGGCCACATCATAGCTTTTCATAATTTTAAGGCTATCATCAAAAAGTACGGGATAGCCGGCCTTTGTTTTCTCAACTGTTTTAGAAATATTATCTGGCTTTTCCGGCGAAACAGCGATTAATGTTGCGCCTTTTTGTTTAATGAAAACTAAAGAATCCTGTAATTCCTTTAACTGTTTATTACAATAGGGGCACCATTGTCCACGATAAAAAACTAACACCACTGCTCCATTCTTTAATTCATTTTTCAGTGATACTTTTTTCCCATTTTGATCTTTGACTGTAAAGTCGGGGGCTTTATCATTTACGCTGATACCATGAGGCGAGGTTTGAGCAGTTACAATCATGGAAAATAACAAATTGAGAATAATAATGTTTAATGCTTTCATGCTTTATAATTAGTTTGTATAATTAAAGATAAGATCTGCATTCATAAAATGAATGCAGATCTTATTAAAAGTTGGAAATTGGATGTTAACTTATTTTATTCATCCCCTTTTTCATATACTGCGCTGTAGTTAACCTGTATATCATCTGCTACATTATTTTTCTTTTTGCCCATTGGTTTTCCTACTCCATAAGAACCTATTTCTTTCACTATAAATTTACTGGTAACCGTTAGTTTTCCATTACTAACTTCAATAGTTGCTGCTTCTGTTACGGGCTTAGTGATTCCTTTTATCGTTAAGTCTCCCGACACTGTTGCTGCATACTTACCATTCTTTGAAAAATCAATTGCAGCAAGGTTTGTGATTTTTCCTTTCAACGTCATTCGGGGATATTGTTTGGAATCCATAAAATTGGAGTTATTAAAATGCTCCTGCATC
>JBBRXJ010000120.1:0-5469 GCA_038248505.1 Bacteroidales bacterium | reverse complement strand
GTTACATTCAAATCAATAATGCCATTATCAGCACCACCAGGATTTACATCGGTAATAGCAGAACCACCAAACTGAATTTTAGCAGGCTGTGTAAGATTGTATGTTGCGCTTTTTGTACATTTTCCTTTATCAGTTACAGTAAGATTAAATATACCCGTTGAAAGATTTGTTTGATCTTCAAAATTAGCTATTACACCAGCACCTGTGCCCGTCCAAGCATAATAATAAGGAGTTGTACCACCGCTAACGGTAACACTTATAGCCCCATTCTTCCCGTTATTGCAACTTATTGGCGTAATGGTTTGACTTATTGCTAAAGCCGTTGGATTTGTAATTGTAAATGAATTAATATCTAAAGAATCGCGGCTGTCAATTACCGTTACACTATAGGTGCCTGGGGCTAAACCGGATGCTGTTGCTGAATTAAGCAATGCATTATGACTCCATTGATAGGAAAAAGGAGAAACTCCAAAATAAGGCGTAATCGTTAATAAACCGTCAATGTTTCCTGAACATGACACATTGGTTCTAGTAGTAAAGACAGCTGAAATTGGAGAAATAAATTTTGCAATAATTCCATCGCTACCCACCACCGTATTATTATAAGTGCTATCACCAACGGTAATAGAATTCGCATTAAAAGTACCGACCATATATGCAGCGCTTTTATTATCAACAACAACGCTCGAACCGAAGTCAATAGCATCATTTGATCCCATAATATACGCGCCATCAATTTCATTACCTGCTAAATCATACGTTATAAGGAATATATTTTGATCGGTAGCACCTAAGGCCTTTAATGTATCTCCAGCAACAACAATACTACTTGAGAAATATCCTGTCGCATATAAAATATCATTTTGCTGAGTAATAAAAGTTGCATATTCCTTTCCTGCAGAACCGTACTTTTTAATCCACTGCAAGGTTCCGGTTCTATTGTATTTCATAATGAACATATCGAAATTACCTGCATTTGTAAAAGTGTGCGAAGTAAGAGATGCTGTACTATCGGCATAAAATAAAGTACTCTGATAATAGCCCGAATAATAAACACTACCATAATTATCTTGAGTAATGGTACCTGTTACGTCATTTTGATTACCATAGCTCTTACGCATCCAGCTACCAGTACCATTAAAATCTGTTTTATACAGAAAAACATTACTCTTCGTAGCAGTATTACTCTTCGTCGTTTTAATATCAAAATAAATACTATCGTTAAAATTACCCGTAAAATAATAGCCATCATCAAAAGCACTTACCGATGATAAACGAGAAGCGCTATTATTACTAAGTAGCTTTTTAGCCCATATTAGAGTACCATTTGCATCATACTTTGCAAAATAATTATCGGTAGCTTTCCCTTTTAATTTTGTAGATTCAATAATAATAGAATCTACAAAAAAACCAGTGGTAATAAAGTTTCCACTTATATCCATGTCAATAGATAAAACTTTTTGATTTGATATACCTTTCGCAACAATCTTAGATGTAATAAATTGTCCGTCTTTAGTATATTTTGCAAAATAACCATCATATCCACCTGTACTTACGAGGTAACTTGATTTTGAGAACCAACAAGTATCCTGAAACTCGCCAAGCAAGACTAAATTACCAGAATTATCAATCACTAAATTTATTTCAAACTCAAGTAATTTGCTGCCAATTGGTCGCATCCATTTCAAATTCAAATTCTCATCATACTTCGCTATAAAACCATCGTACAAGCCTTTTGAAGTAAGGGTATCCATTACCCCTTTAAATAATCCTGATATATAAAAGTCATTATTATATCTTTTAATATCAACAATTCGTACATCGCTTGAAGCACTTAAATGATTTGAAATATTCCATTTATGTATATGGGCATCAACATTAATAAATGTTGTTAAAATAAATACAAGAAAGATTATTACTTTTTTAACCCGTAAAGAATTATTTGTAATAGGTCGAATGCAACTCATAGGAGTTTGTTCAGTAGCCTGATCAACATACCTGTTGCCATTTTCACCTATGTTTCTATTAACGGAAAGTTTACATGTGTATTTCATAGGAGGGGTTATTTATATTATCACCTGCAGAGAACAGAAAATGAAATTATTTTTAATAATCTCTTACTTATGCTTTACTCAGAGTGCCATTATATGCTGAACCCTCATCTACACCAGCATTGGTACCACCTTCGGTTTTCTTAACATTCAACACTTTTAACTCAGGTTTATTCCATGCAAACTTGATAGGTAAAGAGTCTTCTTCAATATTTAACCTTATATTTTCCATTTACTTAAATATAATAGTGTCTAAATACCAAAATTACGAATTTTTTTCTGAAAATGAAATAAAAGCAAGTCTTTTTAACCGATTAACAGACCTTTAGAATTTCTGTAAAAGTTTTGTTAACTCTCCCAGTTACAAATGAGTCTCCGCAACGTACCCAAGCATGGGCTTTTAGCTTTCCTTCATCCGTGGTCAAGCCAAAGCAAATACACGAGGGTATATGCCTCTTATTCAGGAGTTTTTTAGCAGCAACCGCCTGCTCAAAACACTTAAAAAACCAAGCTAAATACTTTTGAATATTGTGAAATATGCTTTTTATCATGGCTAATTCTGTTTCATCAATAGCTTGTATTAAAACACTTGAGGCATTTGGATACCCTATTGATTTAATATAATACCTAAATGGAACAAACATTATTATAATTTTGGCATAGAGCACATTACAAAGAATACTAAAGAGCAATTTCTTCTGCTTTGTTGGCCACTTATTGAATTTTCGAATAATTACCATATTTCAAATAAGCTATTGCTGAGAAGTAAAATTAAAGGTGAACAAAAAAACTAATTTGAAAATCGAATTAATTTACGCTTCTCTAATTCAATTAAAAAACGCTGCACCTCGCTACGGCATACTTCTTCACTTATCTCATATTCTTTAAGAAGCGTTTCAATTAATAATCCGTAGCTAATTTCTTTATCTAAAAGCATCCAAATACGACTGGCAACCTTCGTTAGGCCATAGTACTCGCCTTTTTCAATGTTCATCATTACAAGTTCTTCATCAATGAGGCCTGTCAATAAACCATGAAGCTTGTTTAGAATAATTTGATCATGTATTTCAAATTTTGATGTCATTAAATCACAGTTTAAAAAATTAGTATTAAGGTTCGTTTCACAAATATTAAAATAAAATATAGATTATACATTATTGTACATCATGGACAATTTTCATTATACAAAAACTAAAGGAGATGTCTGATTTTTTTCAATTACATTTGTTCCACAACAAGCAACCTACCAGTAATTACAAGGATTTCACCCGCAATTATTCAACTATCGCCCCGATCTAAAGTAAAATTTATGTTTTGTATGTTTTGTATGTTTTGTATATGATTATGCATAATCACTTTAAATATAAGAAAAACATTTCATACGATCAAAATTAATTTGAATAATTTGATCAATCTGCGATTTTGTAAGATGGTTAATATAGTCATTAGCCCGACCATTTCTAAAGAACGAGGAAGCTTTAGCCATACGTTCATAAAAGCCTTGTTTTTGTTCTTGTAATTTTAACACATCAAAACTACTAAACTCAATTGCTCGCAAAATATCAGAATCGCTATACTTTAAATCGAGAAATTGTAATGCCTTTTTAAAGGTATTCATAGTATCCAAAAGCATATCCTCATAACGTAGCACAAGAATTGGGATATCGGTCTGATTGAGCCACCCCTTACTATGTTCGCCCCAAGTATTCAGAAATTGTGGAAGTTGATTAATTAGGCGATCTTCGTTATCACACAGGGTATATGTATCATCAGCCATTCGTTGTATTATGCGATCAATACTAGTAGCATTGTGATGTGCGAATGAAACTGCAATATCAAGAGGATTTCGAATAAAATAAACGGCGGCCTTTGAGACTTGAGAATGAAACAGAGTATCTTTTCCATTTGGGAGAAAATAGGCATCATGCGCTTTAAAATAAATGATATCATTTGCTTCAGTTGATATTTGTTGATATGCAAGAGGACGCAATTTCTCAACTTCATCAAATCTTAAATCCGCAGTACAAATGCCGAGTGCTTGATCAATTAGTTCGCGGCTGCTGGCAATAGAAATACCAATCGCATTAATATCAACAGGCTCCTCTCTTCCTTTCAATAAATTTGCAAGAAAAATTCTGAACCAGGTGTTACCTGATTTAGGATATGAAGCTAACCATACGATATTATTTTGTGCCGATTGTATCATACAAATTTCATATCCTTTTCAATAATATCAACCAACTCATTAAGAGAAAACCGATGTTGAGGACGCACCAATTTTTTCACTTCAATGTTTGATGCGAGCTTCATAATGAATTTAAAGGATTCTTCACCACTATAACAAGCTTCCTGTACTCTTACCAATCCGCCTTGTAACCTCACCATATTAAACTTTTCAATACCATTTATGCTTTCTAATTCCACCTCGTTTTTATTATGAGTAGATAAAAAATAAATAGATCTGATGCGCATTTTTGAATTAAAAAACTCCGTTGATGTTTCAAAATTATACTTCTGCAAGCCTGCACGAACAGGATGCAACATATCAATATCTTCGCCCAATTCAGAGAGTACATCGGCCCATAATTTAAGACGAGTAAAACCAGGTTGCACAAAAAACCCATCTATTTCTTGCGATATTATACAAATATCATCAGCAAATATTTTAAAACCTCTCTTAAAAAAACCAGCTGAAAGAGTTGATTTACCAGCACCAGATCGACCAGAAAAAACTATAAGTTTATCATCGTTTACTACGGCATTTGCATGCAAAACGAAATACCCTCGTTGCTGCAAGAGAGCTAATATTGCTGGACCCAAAATGAAGGTAACTACATCTTGTATATCGGCCTTAGGGCAAGGAGCAACAAGTATTTTATTACCATCAGTCACTAGAATATTAACAATATTAGGTACGGTAAGGAAGAACCAATTTTTTCCCGCTCGGTATAAAGCTGTTTGTGTTAAAGGATTCAATGGCTCCTTAACATCGGCAATTTCAATAGTAAAATCAGGAGATCCTTCAGCCTTTGGCACTTCTGGCAAAAGAATCTCTGATGCCAAGTTTAAACCATATAGGGTATAATTATTCATTATAATAAAAATAATTTTAAATGGTATGATGTAACCTCCATGTCGATGATTTCATTTTTGTTATATATGTGTTTTTCAAACATAGAGGTTTCATAAAGTGTAAGCAAGAGACCAAATTAAGCAATATATTCGATTATTATAATAAGCATTAAAAAGGCTTATAAAAGACACTTAATTAGTGGTAAGTCCCTATATACTCAATTATAGGCATCTCGAAAAACTACTTTCTTGATGCCGTTGTTTATACAAATGTAGATTTTTGTTTTATCAAAAACAAACCTTTACCCCCCCCCCTTTTTTATTATAACACTCATTATTAGTGACT
>JBBRXJ010000119.1:0-5498 GCA_038248505.1 Bacteroidales bacterium | reverse complement strand
TTTCGGCGGTGTGGTATCGCAGACCAGAGCGACTCAAGGCGGTAGGATGGTACGGGAACGAATCCGAGACAAACTATGCGCTAGACGAGTGGTCAGAAGCCCTTGAGGGCTTCTTTGCTCATATTCCCGCCGATAAATGGATGAACCATCCATCAGCAAATTCCAAAGCGTCTCATAAAGTCGAACAACTTAGCACCGCCCTTCGTCATGGATTCACCATCCCTTCAACACTGGTTACTCAAGATCCAAAAGAACTCGAAGAGTTCTTTAACACGTGTGACCAAAAAATGATTGCAAAACCACTATCTCACGGACTTCTTAGTGACACTAGCGAAAATGAAACATCTCTAATTTACACAAGCGAGGTCACACGACAACAGATGTCAGATTTATCAGATTTGGGCACCTGTCCGACACTCTTCCAAGAGTTGATCGATAAGGCCTATGATGTAAGGATTACAGTCGTCGACTCAGACGTGCATGCTGTAAAGCTCATTGCACTGGAAGATGGCAGCCAACGCTGCGACATTAGGCGGAACAACATGGCTGACGTTATTTACGAGGAAATTGCCCTCCCCGACGATATTCGCAGTAAGATATACTCGCTGACTGCT
The DNA here is from genome assembly GCA_038248505.1 of Bacteroidales bacterium. GTDB lineage: Bacteria > Bacteroidota > Bacteroidia > Bacteroidales > JBBRXJ01 > JBBRXJ01. Next base: position 4,884 of record JBBRXJ010000119.1, on the reverse strand, counting down.
GAGTATGGCCTTCGTTTCGCAGCAATTGACATGGCCGTAACCAATAAATTGAATTGGGTCTATTTCGAGATCAATCCAAATGGCCAATGGGCCCGCATTCTAATTGTTTTAAAATATTCCCTGCAACTTTCTTCTGTAGTGAACTTTGAGATAAAATCAGTTAATTCATAATTGTTTTTTTTCTCAAAATTAACTCTCAGTATCGCCAAAGTATGATGGACTGGTATATTAGCGACTATTCAAAAATTTAAAACTATTTTTGTATAATGCTAATTGACATAAGAAATATTACGATTGAAATGAAAAGCACTGGGTGGTCAATTACATGAGCTTTTCCAATCAATATCCTGACATTCATAATTTTAGTTTTATATTAAAAACAATTGATGTATAATTGTGCAGAATCAATTTGCATATCGTTGTATTTGTTTATTTTTATGGCCATTTAGTAAATATTTAAAAAACACAATAAAATGAAAGAATCTGTTGCAATCCTATGTGCTGGTGGCCCTGCTCCGGGTATTAACACCGTAATTAGTTCTGTTACCAAAGCTTTTCTACAAGATGGTTACCGCGTTTTAGGCATCCAAGGTGGTTATGCTGGTATTTTTGTAGAGCCAAAATTTGCTGAGTTAGATTTTAACTTTGCAGATAGTATTGTTACTACTGGTGGATCAGCTCTTAAAATGAGCCGTTACAAACCGAAAGACGATGAGTTTAAAGTCGACTTTTTTGTTGAAAATAATGTGAAACTTCTTGTTACTATTGGTGGTGACGATACTGCATCAACTGCTAATCGTTTATCAAAATTCTTACAAGCCAGTAAGGTAGAGGTTAAGAACATTCACGTTCCTAAAACTATTGATAACGATTTACCTTTACCTGAAGGTAGCCCTACTTTTGGTTATCATTCAGCTAAAGAAGAGGGTGTTAAGCTAACTACTACCGTGTATGAAGATGCGCGTACCAGTGGTAACTGGTTTGTAATATCTGCAATGGGGCGTGAGGCTGGTCATTTAGCTTTTGGTATGGGTACTGCCTGTCATTGCCCTATGATCATAATCCCTGAAATGTTTAACAAAACTCAAATCACTATTGATAAAATTGTGAATTTGATGGTTTCTTCAATCGTAAAAAGAAAGATACTTGGTATCGAATATGGTGTTGCAATCATAAGCGAAGGGGTTTTCCATTTTATTAATGATGAAGATATTAAGAATTGTGGTATAAATTTCACTTTTGATGATCATGGTCATCCTGAACTAGGTAATGTTAGCAAAGCGCATATTTTCAATATTTTATTACAAGAGAAATTAAGCGCTATTAAGTTAAAAGTGAAGAGCCGTCCGGTGGAGATTGGTTATGAAATTCGTTGCTGCCGTCCTATCGCTTTCGATTTAAGTTATGCAACCCTAATGGGTACTGGCGTTCACACTCTTTATAAAGAAGGCAAAACCGGTTGCATGGTATATGTTGATCCTGTTGGTGATGTAGCTCCTTTATACTTAAAAGATCTGGAAGGGCCAAATGGTAAAATCAGACCACGTTTGGTAAACATTAATTCACAAAAGGCTCAAACCGTTTTGCGCAAAAATGTTCAATATATTACTGCTGCTGATTATGATGCAGCTAAGAAATATATTGCAAATCCTGCTGATTTCGATTATCTGAAAATCTTAAATTGGTAATATAACATAAATCCCCCGACAAAACGGGGGATTTTTTTTAACACAATGTAGTTGGCTGCAATGGTTGAGCCTAGTCTAACCAAACGGCGTCAAAGCCACTGTAGTTGAGACTAACCCAATAGAGATAGCTGAGCGTCGAAGTAGTCCCGGTATAAAATTATTCTCAAATAACCCCTCAAAAATTGAACCGCACCATCCTCTTTCTCGTCTCCGCTTTTCCTTTATGGGTGCTAATCACATGCAGTATTGCTTTTGTTAAACCCCAATTATTCAAATGGTTTACTGGCGATTGGATAACTTACGGACTAGGCCTAATAATGCTTGGAATGGGCATTACACTAAAGCCCGAAGATTTTTCATTAGTATTTTAAAACCCAATTCCAGTATTAATTGGCCTATTTCTTCAATATACCATTATGCCATTTATGGGATGGTTATGTGCTAGCATTTATAACTTACCGCCTGCTATGGCTGCTGGTATTATATTGGTAGCCTGCTGTCCGGGTGGTACGGCTTCAAATGTGGTAACTTGGCTTGCTGGGGCAAATGTTCCATTGTCGGTTACGATGACTACGATATCGACTTTTATGGCCGTTGCAATGACGCCTTTAGTATCCGGATGGCTTATTGGCAATAGGGTAGAAGTAGATGCATGGGGTCTATTCTTTAGTACCGTATAGGTGATTCTAGCCCCTGTTATTATTGGTCTTATTCTAAATCGATTCTTTTCAAAAAAAATGGAAATATTAAATAATACAGCACCACTAATAGCTGTAATCACAATTGTACTCATCGTTTCAAGTGTAGTAGGAGCAGGCAAAGATGCAATTCTACATTCAGTATGCTCTCTCATTTTCGCCGTTTTTATGCTACATGCTGGCGGCTTTGCCTTATTTTGTAAGTCGTTTTTTACGTCAAGATAAAAAATCAAGTCAAACAATCTCTATTGAAGTAGGAATGCAAAATTCAGGATTGGGTGTAGTTCTTGAACGCGTTAATTTTGCGAATCCTCTTACCGCTATACCAGCAGCTATTTCTAGCGCTACTCATAGTCTTATTGGTAGTTTGCTTGCAGCACACTGGCGAAACCAAAATAAGAAGGATGAATGCTTATAAATGCTTTTATTCATTTTTAATGAATGTACGCGTTTGTTTTTAATATTTTAGAATGACCAATAGTCTTATCTCGTTTTTATAATAAACTATTCACTATAAACCATGTTCGGATAAATATCTCTCAGCATCAATTGCTGCTTTACAACCCGAGCCAGCAGCAGTAATAGCCTGCCGATATACTGGATCCATAACATCACCGCAAGCAAATACCCCGTCAATATTTGTTTTTGATGAATTTGATTGAACAAGAATATACCCCGTCTCATCGGTATGTATGCTTGGTTTAAAAATATCGCTATTGGGTTTATGACCAATAGCAACAAAGAAACCATCAATATTGATGTGCACTTCTTCTCCTTTTGCATTTTTTAGTATAGCGCCTTTAACCACCATGTCGCCAACTATTTCTTTGGTAGTATGTTCAAAAAGCACTTCAATATTTGGCGTTTTTAATACGCGCTCTTGCATTATTTTTGAAGCTCTCAAATAATTCTTACGAACAATTAAATACACTTTTTTGCAAAGTCCTGCAAGATACATTGCTTCCTCAGCAGCAGTATCACCACCACCAACTACTGCAACATCTTTGCCTTTATAAAAGAAACCATCACAAGTAGCACATGCTGAAACGCCTGATCCCTTATATTTTTCTTCTGACTCTAATCCTAAATACATGGCTGTAGCACCAGTTGCAATTATTAGAGCGTCGGTTGTTATTGTTTTATTCTCGTCAATGGTTACATTAAAAGGGCATTGTGTTAAATCTACTCCAGTAGCAATTCCCCATCGAATATCAGTTCCAAAACGCTCTGCTTGTTGCTTTAGATCTTCCATCATTACTGGACCAGTAACACCTTGTGGGTATCCTGGGAAATTCTCCACTTCAGTAGTAGTAGTTAATTGACCACCAGGCTCTAAACCCTGATATATTATGGGTTTTAGATTCGCACGTGCTGCATAAATTGCTGCCGTATAACCAGCAGGACCACTACCAATTATTAAACAGCGAAAGTGCTCTGAATTGCTACTAGGTTTAGGTTCAGTAGATTTTAATGCGTTCGTATCCATAGCTTTAAATAAACTCATAATGTTTTCTGTTTTTACAAATTTACGCTTTGTGTAACAATAATTACACCATGTTTAAAAAGTTCTTAAAAGTTTGCCCAAAGAATATTGAAGTTTATATATTTGCATTCGGTTAAAATTATAAAATAATCGGGGTGTGGCGCAGTTGGCTAGCGTGCTTGCATGGGGTGCAAGAGGTCGGAAGTTCGAGTCTTCTTACCCCGACAAAAACATAGAAGCTTCTAGTTCACTAGAGGCTTTTTTTATTTTTGTTTTATTTGACACCAAAAACATTTGCTAGCGAATCCAGCCAGGTGAAGTGGCTAAAAACATGAACGCTGATGCAATAAATCTAGAAAACCAACTAAACAAAATATACAAACAAGCCGTAACTGAGTGGCAAGTATCCGTAACAACACCATTTTCACCCAAGCGCAGCGACTGGGACATAAACAACGACTGCAAACTACAAAGTGCCGGAACAGGGATGCTCAGCAACTACACCGATGAGATGAATAAAATAATAGGCCTATGGCTCGAAAACCATGTAGCCCTTAAAGAAGAATTTTATCTATTTTTGATTGATAGTGCCACCGATGATAACAGAGTAGCATACAAGCCACTGAATCGACAATTTGGATTTATATTTATGGATAAACTCCCCTTTGATGCAAAGCTAGCGCAATATATGGCCTATGAGCTGGGGCATGGCGCCTTTCACTTACGTCACAGCTTTGTTGAATACCCCTCGCTCACAACTGGAAGCACAGACAACTTAATGGACTATGGCAATGGCACACACCTAACACATGCGCAATGGGAAAATATTCACAATCCAGAGGCGATGATTCCTTGGGTACAGGGGGAGGAGGAGGGTGCGAATGTGTTCATGCCTGAAATACGTTGACCGTTTTATCCCTTCGTTATTCAAACAATTTGCATAGAATACATCTTGATTCGGAGGCTTTGTTCGCTTCAATTATAAGGGGCTCGAGGCCCCTTGTAATTGACATTT
>JBBRXJ010000118.1:0-5509 GCA_038248505.1 Bacteroidales bacterium | reverse complement strand
GTTGCTTCCTCAGATGTAAACAGTATAACAAGATTAGTAGGTAATAGAGCATGGAACAATAGCGATGATGGTTATGATAATATAAATGATAGACAATTTGTTAAATATGATAGCTGTTGGGCATGGCATAATGGATACATTCCCGACACTGAAACAAGAAGAGGGGATGGTTGTGGGTTTAAATTTGGGGGAACACAGTTTAATGAACCCACAATTTTAAAAAGAGTATTGAATAATTGTATCGCCGTAAATAACCCTTTGTCAGGATTTACGCATAACATTGATAATCTAACTGGTCAATCTTTTGCTTGTAATCTGTATAATAATATTGCACATAATAACAAATATAATTTTGTTGTATCAAAAGGCACTGGGAATGATACACTTAGGAATAATATATCGTATTTATTTCAGCCTAGTGGGAGTTTACAAGCCCTTCATGTAACTAATCTGGTTCAAGATCATAATACTTGGAACGGTGGGATAACAGTTGACGCTTCTGATTTTCAAAGCTTAGATAATACTCAACTTTTATACCAAAGAAAATCTGATGGTAGTTTACCTGATATAACTTATTTAAAACTTGCTGTTGGATCGGATTTAAACACATATTTAAATATAGAACATTTAGAAGCAAATTATTACGTATCAACAACTGGATTAGATACTAATCCAGGTACATTTGCACAACCATTCGCTACTATAGAGAAGGCTCATTCAGTTGCTCTTCCCGGTAATCTAATTTATGTAAGGGGTGGTACATATTCTTTAATAAATCCAACAAGTCAATATCCAATACGATTACGTTTCAGGCATGGTACACCAGGTAATTTAATAAGGATGTTTAATTATCCGGGAGAAACGCCTATAATAAATCTTTCTACTGTTAGCTTTGTCGGAGGCACTATTTATTCATTCTCTTTTACAGGCAATTACTGGCATTGGAAAGGTTTTGAATTTACTGGGTTTCCTAATGTATCTCATATTGCTGTTCATCAATCTTGTTATTTTTTAGATTGCAATTATACAATTGTAGAAAACTTTAAAGTTCATGATAACTATGCTATGGGATTAAGTTTAAGTAATTCTGCTGGTTCTTGTACAGGTAACAAGCTTTTGAATTGTGATGGGTATAGAAATCAAGATCCTAATACGTCAACTGACCCTTATGGGAATTCGGATGGTATTCATGCTTCTATTGCTGATGAAAATGGTATAAATTATATAGAGGGGTGTCGTTCATGGGATAATTCTGATGATGGTTTTGATTTCTACGGTTATTCTACTACAGGTAAATTGGTTATTAAAAATTGTTGGTCGTTTCATAATGGGTTTATACTTGGAACTAATACTTATGCTGGTGATGGTAACGGTATGAAACTTGGCCCTCCAGGCCCTGCGGTTACGTATAATGATGTTCGGAGAACGTTAATAAATTGTATTTCTGCTGAAAATAAAGGAAATGGGTTTGATCAAAATTTTGTTATCCATACTTTTGGTATTAACGCCTTTAATAATACGGCTTATAAGAATGGTCCCACAAATAATGGCAAAGGCTTTTATTTCAGTAAAGGATCACAACCGGACAGTATTAGAAATAATATATCGTATGCAAATCAATATGTAGGAAGCAGCAACGTAGTAAGTTCAATACACACGCATAATAGTTGGGATTCTAATCCAGTAGTTACGGTAACTGATGCAGATTTTATAAGTTTAGATAGAAGTCAATTAGAGTTACCTAGGAAGTATGATGGTAGTTTACCTGATATAACTTATTTAAAACTTGCTGTTGGATCGGATTTAATCAATGCTGGTGTAAACGTTGGGTTACCATTTTTAGGTACTAATCCTGACTTAGGAGCTTTTGAAAAACAATAAAAACAATAAGACAATGGAAACAAAATTTATTTTTTACGCAGTAGCCATGGTAGGGGTGATATTTCACCTTGGCATGAAACTAAGAGATGCCTACACAAGGAAAGAAGTGTTTGAATGGAAGTATCAAATTATATTTACAGGCTTTTCGGCAGCAACGGCAATTATTTTAGTATTATTTAAGCCCTCAATTGAGCCTTTGATACCTGATGCTATTACAACTTTTGTAAGCCTAAATAACCTGCTTCTATGGTTTCTAATTGGTTATTTTGCGGATTCGGTATGGAAAAATGTCGAGAATACAGGTAAACAGAAGTTAAATATTGAATAAATATGGAAAGATATCTACCATCCTTACCAGTGTTGGGGGGAACCATTGGAGGCGCAGGAGCAGCAATTCCTAATATAGGGGCATCAATGAAGGCTTTTGGGGCTATTCCTGACATATTGATAATAAATTGGGCAATGATAGGAGATACGGTATTTTATGCTACAATTGGTGCAATTGTCGGAGTTATTGTGAAGATTATATTCGAAAGTATATTGAAAAAATTAAAAATTATAAAAAGGAAAAGAATTTAAATGTATAAATACTTATCTATAGCTATTGTAGCTGCCTTAATTGTAGCTACAACTTTTGGAACTTTATATTTTCGGGTACGCGAAGAAATGAAGCGCGAGAAAGAAAATGCAATTGCCTTAATTTTAGATAAGGATAAACAGGTTTTATTGCTATCAAAATATGAAATGAAACTTTTAATAGCTAATGATTCTATTGACAGGCTTTTGAAAGAGAATAAGATTAATAAAAACAGGATTACAGAGCTATCAAAGGTATCTGTAAGTTATGTTGACCGGATATTAACAATACCGAAGGATTCATTCATATTTCTTGATACTTACCGACTTGTTAAGTATTCGAATTATTGTGATGGGTACAACCGAATTGAGAATATTTTAATTGGAGATTCTTTAATCAATAACCTTGACATTAAGGATACGATATTTGATATTACTTATTTAAGCTATAAAGGATGGAAGATGTTGCCAAGGATATTTAAGAAAAAACATGAAGAAAAAGTATTTCTTAACCGCAATCCGAAGATAAAATATACTATTGAAAGGAGCTCTATTAGAAGATGAAAACAACAAACAAAGGAATAAATATTATAAAAGCATGGGAATCGTGTAAGCTTACCGCCTATAAATGCCCTGCCGGAGTATGGACTATTGGATGGGGGCATACGCAAGAAGTTCTGCCAGGGGATACCTGCACACAGGAGCAAGCGAACGAATGGTTAAAAAACGACATAAGTTCTTTTGAGATTTATGTTAACAATTATTTTAAAAATGTTAACCAAAATCAATTTGATGCTTTGGTAAGCTTATGTTATAACATAGGTCCTGGAAACCTTAAAAAAAGCCCATTATTTACGACTATCAGAGTAAATGCCAACGACCCTCAAATTAAGCAATACTTTATGAGACATATTTATGCAAAAAGTAAGGTGTTGCAGGGATTAGTAAAAAGAAGAACACAGGAATCAAACTTATATTTTAGTTAATGAACTCTATAGAAAAACTATCGTCAGAATTGGAGAATTATATTACGCTTATCTCCTATTCTCAACCCAAAGTACAGGCCGTAACAGAAGAAGAGCAGTACTGGAAAGATGTTAATATTGTTCAACTATCGGCAATACTTGAAGATATATTCGAAGAAGTAAAGCAAACTACGGCATTGAAAGCTAAATTCATTAGTGATTCTAAAGGTAATAAAGATTTTGATGCATACTCTTTAACAGAAGATGAAAGGTGTTGGTTTAACCGTACTCTTTTGGAGGGGGCAAAACTATTATTTAATAAAATTAATTATCTGTCTAAGAATATCCCTACAGCATTTATGTTTGATGAAGGGGTTATAATTAGCGACCATCAAGCGGGGAACGCCTATAATATTGGCGACTATGTAAGAGACGGAATTAACATTTACCTATGTGTCCAGAATATTTCAATGGGAATAGAGGAAAGCTTATCGAATAAGGACTACTGGATTCCTGAAAGCGTTTTATTAGATACTAAAGGCAAGGTAGTTTACAATATCAATAACAACTGGAATACTCCTGATGTAGCCTTTACTGGGATGAATAACAACATTAAATCATCTCTTAAATATTATGTACTGGCAGAATGGTATAAAATACCTGGATTAGCATTAGAATCACAAACCTTCGAAGGAAGATATTTGGAGGAATTGGCATTTCTTATAAGAAATGCCAATTCGAGGATTTGCCCTATCCGAAGAAGTTATGATCCAAGGCCGTGAAAGTCTTTAAGACCAGCTATTCCTACAGATAATGTACAACTGGTGAAGTTCATCATCAGTAAGATTATTTAGACTACGCCAAGTTGTTCTGCCATATTGGTCGCTATAATCATGTCCAGCTTTTTTTACCAAATGGTTATCAAACTCATTATAATATGGAGAACTACCCCCAATCAATATTTCTAACCCTTTTCTATCAAGTTCTATTTTCATAAACATTTCGGATAATTTAGTTACACAAATTCGTTAATAATTTCCTCGAACATGGCTTTATACTTTTTATCTGTTTCTAGAAGGTTACTTACTGTTCGACAACTATGTAGAACGGTTGAATGATCCCTATTACCAATTCTTTTACCTATTTCTTTTAGGCTTAAGTACGTTCTATCTCTAGCTATAGCATGTGCTATTTGCCGGGCCTCCACAATGTTATTCCTTTGGTCTTTTGAAGATATCAAGGCCTCGTCAACGCCAAGTTTTTCGCATACCTTTTTTTGTATAAATTCAGCCGTCAATACTGCCTTTATATTCATTTCAGAGATCCTGCCATTGTTATTGTTTATTACCTTATATTCAACTCCTAACGCTTCTAAAAAATTTAAAAGCGCATAACCCTTTGTATTTGATGGGTTGTAATTGATTTCAATTTTATATTCCATAATATTATAAAGTTAAGAATGGTTTTATTGCTATGTTTTAGCCTTGTATTTTAATCTTTGGTTATTGAGTTGACAAATACTATAACTTGTATATTTATCGTTTAATTTAACGCTTCTAACGATTTACTAAAATTCTACCGGCTGAAATTTCTTTCAGGTATTGATACGAGACATCGTAATCGAATAGCAGGTCCTTTAAACGCCTTGCACCTCGGTTAAAAACTGCCCGTTTAATTTCTAATGCTAGTGCTAACGGAACTTTTGTATTTAATGGGTAATTGCCTTTTACAAAATGGCCTTTTTCATTTTTCATAAAATTTATTTAAGTTATTTTATTATTTATATTATTATTTCTATTTCTATTTCTATTTCCCATATGCTTATGCATATGCTTATGCATATGCTTAGCACTTGCTTCTATTTCTTTATTAGTTTTTTTAGTAGCTAAACCATTAATACGGCGGCTTTCGGTAAAGTTTTTCCGTTTTTCAATTTCAATTCGCAGGCGAGAATTAAAATAAAAATCCCCATCATTATTGAATTTTTGCTTAAGCATAGGCCAAGCTAGATCAAAGCATATGCTTAGCACTTGCTTAGCATATGCTTCTGTGAATTGTCCGGTATTAAATTGAAGTAAAAGAAGCTC
>JBBRXJ010000117.1:0-5546 GCA_038248505.1 Bacteroidales bacterium | reverse complement strand
CGGTAAAATTTGTACTTTTACTCATGGTTTTTTTTGTTGTGTAGTTACTCCTAAGATAACCATCTGGGTTGGTCCTAACCGACCAACCCACTTTTTATTTTTTTACCGGACAACAGTGAAAAAAAATATAAAAAATTATTGATTAGTCATTAATATACCAGTCGTTTAAGGCGGGGAGGCCTTTTTAACATTAGTCGTCATTTGAATATAGTTTACGAGACCGAGTCCGCCTCGGCCTAACTGGGGCCTTCGTTGAATTATTAATACCAAAAGTGTGAATTGTACTACATATTATCAGAATTATACAAGCATATCCAATATTAAATCAATCATCTTTGTTAAGTGAAACTAAATTCATAAATAAAATAAATAAAATGAAAAATATCGTATTAAAAATTTGTTTCGTTTTTTCAATTGCATTAATGTTTACAATTTCGGTTAAAGCACAAGAAAAAACTCAATTACGTGTAGGTGAGTTTGGTATTAGATATATGCCTACATATTCATCAATTAACTTCAAATCCTACAACAATAATGTTGTTAAAGGTTCAGTAACAATGAGCAATGGTTTTGGCGTTATGTTAGCTGCTAACTTGAGCCGTCACGTTGGCGTTCAGACTGAAATAAATTATTATGAAATTAAACAAAAGTATGCCGATCTTAATTTAAATCGTGAAGTAAACATTCATTACCTAAACATTCCGGTTTTATTATCATTAAATACAAACAAAACAGGGTGGATAAATTGGAATTTAGTAGTAGGTCCTCAATTTGGATTAAATATTGGGTCAAGCTTAAAAACAACAGGCGATGAAACCAGTACCACGATTAAGGGAACTTTAGCTACAAAAAATGGCGATGTTGGTTTAGCTTTTGGAACAGGTTTAGAAATAGCCCTCAACGAGAATCATACTAGTCGTCTCGATTTTGGATACCGTGGATTTTATGGTTTGGTTAACATTGATGCTTCCGTTTCAGAAGCAAATACGTATAACATTATTGGCAAGGCTTCACGTAAAACCAACGGTGCTTACCTCGGATTAACCTTTTTATTTTAATTTTTAATTTTTTTTAATATTACCTGACACCCTCGTTAGGCCGAGACTCTCCGCCGTGGCGGTCTCGGTCTTATACTTGTCTAAATAAAAATAAAATTCCATTACGGCCTCACAGGCCGTTAAATATTTTAATATTTAATCTATTTTAAACTCCCCAATGCTGCCGCGCGATTTAATTGCGTGGTTCAATGTTATTAATTAAAGAAACCACGCGATAAAATCGCGCGGGAGCGGAGTATACGATGTCGGTACAGCTTACACTGCCTCCCGGTTCTAAAAGCAAAGCAATAATTTTATTTATTTTAATAGCGCAATCAGATTAATGGCCAGAGGCCATGGATAGCAACATTTTTATATTAAAAATATTTACGACCGAGGCGGAGCCACGGTCGAACGCATCCGGTAACTGAGAGCCACGTTCGGCGATGGCTCCGCCTCCTTCCCATGCTCGTCTCTCAACACCGGTAGTCTCGAGAGCATTTCGATGAACTCAATGTAACACCTTAACCACCTACTTTTTTTTAATAGAAATCGTTTTTACAATTGCCATAAAATGGAGTGGGCAAGTTGGTATATAATGAGGATTTTTAAGCTACGGTAACCTTTCCGCCTACTACAAACGTTTCGGTAATATTTAATTTTTTAGCCAAGAAATAGGCCATAAAATTAAACGGTACCATGTTATGCAAAATAGAAAAATGTTCCTCAACAGCAGGTTCTTCAACAGTTATTACAGCAGCTCCTGCTTGTGCAATGGCTTTTGTTAATTGAGCACTGCGGTCGTAAGATGTACCTTTGGCAATAATCTGTATTACAATGCTATTAGCTGCCGTTTCTTTAGGACCATGGTCGTATTGAGCCATTGCCAGCCCGTGAAAATTGCGTTTGGTGCTTTCGCTTAATATTAATGCAGCTTCTAATACTGTTGATATATTTGGACCGCTACCAACAATATAGATGCCGTGTATCGGTTTCGTATTGATGAGCTCAAATACCTGATTGGCCATCTCTTCACCTTTTTTCTGATAGAGGGGCATGTTTTCGGCCAATACATGAATTGCCTTGGTCGCATCGAAGCCAAAACCTTTAAATAATGCTAATAGGGTGTTTATATATGTTTTAGAGGATGAATATTGCTCATCGCCAGCCATTAAATCTACAAAGTTGGAAACATTTGGAGATGTACACAGTGCATTTTTACAATAATTAGATACGCCAATGTAGCTTTCAAAAAGTTTGGCACACCAAAGTGCCTCACTGCTTTGTCCCGATTGTGACAAAATAACACCATGCTTAAACGATTTATCTTTGGCCTGATAGTTATAAAACTCCGAAGCTATTTCGGGTTGAATATCAACACCCATATATTTAAACGCAAGCGGAGCAAAGTAGGATGAACCCATGCCTAAATAGGGTACATGTAATGGCAAGGTTACTGTAGCTGACTTATCCCAAAATTCGATTGCTCGTTGTGGAATCTCCATTATTTCTTCAAGCATTTTATTCATACAATTCACTTTTTTAAAAATAAACGATATGTTTCCATTCTGTTATGCCCCAATTCCAAAATTATCTTACCCAAATTGGTTGGCATATCGGAAATATCTGTTTCAATATGCGTGATACGCTTTGCATGCAAGATAGGATGGACAGATGATATGGTGCAATTACTATTAGCATCGCTCATGTTCCATAACCGAAGCACTACACCTTGGTCAATACCCTCTTCGGCTGGTTTTAGCGACCATACCAATACGTCGGGATTAGAGATGTTGATTAACGAATAGCTTTTATCAGGATAACCAGTTGAGCCACCACTAACTTTGCCTGCAATCAACGGGTTTTGATGTTCCATAGAAAATTTCATGGCATCCGTTGCACTATATTTTGCACGATGCGATTTTAAGGCAAAAAAGGTTTCAAAATATGAATCTCCATCTTGGGCAATAATCCCCAATCCTAAGTCTTTATCAACCTGACCGGCTGCAAGTACGTTTAGTTGAGGGGTTTTATCGTCCAATGAATGTATATCGCTGTTACCTGGTTTGAAGAAATAGGCATCGCGGTTCGACAATATTACGCCATTGCCTGTGGGGTCGGACAAGTCAGCAAAATGATTGAGTGTAAGCCAATCGAGCCGACTAATACTATCAGCATAATGTCCGCCTTTTGATGCTAGCTTTGCTTTAAGGATGGCACCTGTCTCTTCGTGCCAAATCTCAGTATTGGTAAGGTTTAACGAGAATGCGTAGGTGATTAAATTGCTGTCGTTTTGGGTAATGTAATTCTCTAAATCAATGCGATCGCTGTTTTTATACAATGTTAGTTTTGAGGTGTGTCGCACCGGGCTATTGGCATTGGCAACCAAGGTAACTGATACCGGTCCATCATTTTCAACAGTAACTGCAGCATTGTTTTTGGATTCACTTGTTCCCAAATCGTTTACATATAAATTATTGATTGGCTTAACAAGTTCCTTGCTATTGGCTTTGTCGATCCAGCTTGTTATGGCACCACGAGGCGAGAATGTTATTTTATTGAAATTATTCTCAATAGTATTTCCATTTACAACTGCGGCATCGGTAAATTTTTCTTTGGAAGCACCCGGAACAATCTCAACAGTTTTATATCCAACAGAAGGCATGTCGCTAACCCAAACACGAAGATACATTTTAGCATTGTGGGTAACTAGCTGAAATGGAATATCCTTGGATGAAGAACGGTCAATAACATGAATATTGGAACTGCCAGTGTATGGGTAATCACAATAATCATTGCGTTCCCAGCCCAAGGAATTAAAAACAAAAAACACTTCGTTCTCAACCTTAGGTTTTGAAATCATCTTAGAAAATTTATTTAATGACATTGAATAAAGTGAATCGACATAACTGCTAATTTCATTTGCTATTTTACGTTGCCAAGCAGCCCGTTCATGTCTCGAAATATGTTTTCCGTCAGCCGTCCAATCGTGTTCAAAGTATAAACCACAGGCAATCCAGGCTTGTTCTCTTTTTTCTTTAAGTGAAGTAGCAAAGGAAGTGTCTTTTAATGCCACAAATGTATAGAGAGCTTCGGCTGTCCTAAGTTTTTCTATGGATCGCTTTACCGATGCCGATACTTCGGCTAACGATGCAATGCTGTTTCCCCACTCGGTACCATAGGAGACTGTTTCGGAAGGCAGATTAGTACCGTATTCTTTCTCGAAGGTTGATAAAAAATCAACCTCATTGGAAATAATAACCTGATAATTTGAATCAGATTTTTGCTTGGCGGCAGTGATAAATTGTTTGGTCATGGTGGTGAAATCGTCACCGCCTTTGCCAAATGCGGCAGCCATATTGTAAGGATATTTAGGGTTGTTATCCATGAATATTTTCAAATGATCTATTGCTAAATCAATATTCCCAGCTTCACCATAACTACCTAAATGGTTTCTTGGACGTTGAGTGGAATACCATTTCATCAATACCCGTTGATCGTCTAATCCTTTGTACCAATAGATTTCGTGAGTACGATTATTAAAACCTGTAACTTTTGTTGCACAGGCACATACTCCGTACCAGCTATATTTTGCCCCCGAACCAGCAAACAGTGATGCCATACCCAGAGGCAACACTTGATCTTCCATAAGGTAGGCAAGAGGCAAATCGAGATTGTAATCCCGTTCCAGAGAACCAGCATAATACATACTTCGAATAACCGATTCGGTTGGGGCAGCACCCGAAACACTTATCAGCGTATTTAATGGGACGGTTATTCTCCCTGCTTTTATCTGTTCTACTAGTTTATTAAACTCGGCAGTATTTTTGTTTTTTTTGTAAACATATACCCAATAGGAGCCGTCGCAATTCCATTTACTTTGGTATTCGTAAGGTTCATTGGCGGTGGAGTCGTTTAGTTTTATGTAGTAATCTAAGGTTTCAATAAACCCGCAATGATATTCTTCCTCATTGGCTGTCCACATATAATCGGTATGGTCATCGGGGGCAATGTAAATTTTTTTTTGTTGTGCTTTAACATGATACGGCGCTAGAAACAAACTCGTAATTAAAAATCGTATGATCATTTTATTATTATTAAAATATCTTTTCATTTCCTATTCGATAATCAGTTTTGTTGAATGCTTAATAAGCCCATTATTATTAATTATTGCAAAATATATCTCTTTGCTAAGCAACAAAATATTATTGATTCATTAGCAGATGATTGCTAAGAGTATAATATATTATTTTTTTTCATATATAGAATGGTTTTTTGTTTTTTATGTACGATAAAGATATAAAGCAATCTTTAATATTCCATTTAACATTCTTCACATGTTTGTTTCAATTATTAGCTTTAATAAAATTCGATTCTGCACAATCGTACACCAATTAGTTTTTTACTGATTTTTAATGAACGCAAATCTCTTATATATTGATGAAAGCAGGACGCTGAGGAGCCACATTGAGTTTATCGATATGCTCTCGAAGCGCCCGGAAATAAGGG
>JBBRXJ010000116.1:0-5878 GCA_038248505.1 Bacteroidales bacterium | reverse complement strand
CATCAAATAATCCAAGTGGGTTAATGTTTTTCATCGTTGTTGTTTTCAGCAAGTATACTAAAATTAATTCAGAAAAACAAGCATATTCAATTAACAATCAGAGACATGCATCAGTTTTAGGTTTTTAGAGATGCCCTTATATAACATTATTTTATACCCACAAATAAGCCAAATTATGCTTCTGCTAATAAAAAAATCGGTAGTTTTGTTATCGTTTTTCAAAAATACCGTATTTTGGTGGCATAAATGACCGTATTACATAAAATAGAAAATTTTGATGGTGTTTTTTCCTTGCAAATTGTTGAAGATTTGCTAGCAAAAGCAGAGGGATATTTGCGCTTAAATGGTACCGAAACAATTCTTCTTAAAAGAATTTATTCAGTACTTGTAGAGTGTTTAAGTAATGTTTACCGTCACGGCTCAAATCGCCAAGAATTACTTTCCATTAACAAAATGTACCCACCTCATTTTTCATTTGAAGACAATGAAACGGAATACATGATTCTTACTAGTAATGTAATATTTAATTCAGAAATTCCTGATCTTCGAAAAAAACTTGATCACATTATGAATCAAGATAAAGAGAGTTTAAAAGATTTGTATAAAAACAAAGTTTTATCAGGCAGTATTTCTGAACGTGGCGGAGCTGATCTTGGCCTTATAACTATAGGAAAAATGAGCATTAGTAAGCTATGGTATAATTTTGAACCACTTGATGATAATCATTGTAATTTTAAACTGTCAATAACCATTACAAAATAGAACAACATGTCGAAGATTATTGATATTGAAGCAACCGAAAAAACACCGGGTATATTATTTGATAAAGAAACGCGTAATTTTCTAATTCAAGGTACTTCCCGTCCAGAAGATGTTCGTGAATTTTACTTACCAGTTTATAATTTATTAAACGATTTTTTCAGTAACGCCATTTCATCAGGTGCCTCTGCTGACTCACTCCCTTACAAATTTAATTTTAGACTTGAGTATTTTAATTCTAGCTCTGCAAAATTCATTGCAGATATACTTCTCTCACTTGCTGAACAAAATGAAAAAGGCTTTAATATTAAAGTATACTGGCATTATGATGAGGGTGATGATGATATGCATGATGCAGGTGAAGATTTTGCACAAATGACAGGCTTTTCATTCAATTATGTTATGATTAAGTCAAAAGAATAATAGGGAACAGATACGGTCACTTCTTAGCCGCTATGGATTTTTTCAATGACCAAACTGTTCAAATATCTTTATTTTTTCAATACTCAGCTTCTCATCTCCGCTGCGGCGGATCAACTACTCCATCTTCTTCTCTACAATAAACCATTTTTTTTGCAAGTTTATATATAAATCGCAACCATAACGTATGAGCAAAGAAAACACGGAAATAAGAGTTCAAGGTGCGCGAGTGCACAATCTAAAAAATATTGATGTTACAATACCTCGCAACAAATTAACGGTAATAACAGGTTTGAGTGGTAGTGGTAAATCATCACTGGCATTCGACACTATCTATGCTGAGGGTCAACGTCGTTACATGGAAACCATGTCAGCCTATGCTCGTCAATTTTTAGGTGGGATGGAACGTCCTGATGTTGATCGAATCAGTGGTTTAAGCCCTGTAATTGCCATCGAACAAAAAACCACCAATCGTAATCCACGCTCCACAGTAGGCACCATTACTGAAATATATGATTTTTTGCGTTTATTGTATGCACGAGCAGGCGAAGCTTTCAGCTATAATACCGGAGAAAAAATGGTAAAATATAGTGATGATCAGATACTCAACCTTATTCTTACCGATTTTGAAAACAAAGACATTCTCATACTTGCGCCACTAGTTAAAGGGCGCAAGGGGCATTATAAGGAGCTTTTTGAGCAAGTTCGCAAAAAAGGCTTTTTAAACATGCGTATTGATGGGGTTATAAACGAGTTAAAATATGGCTTAAAAGTTGACCGATATAAGGTACATAATATAGAGCTAGTTATTGATAAACTAAATGTAAAAGAAATCAATCATAAACGCATTAAAGATAGCGTTAATACAGCAATGATGCAAGGTAAAGGCATTATTATGATTATTGAAAAGGATGCTAAAGAAGGGCGCTATTACAGTAGAATGTTAATGTGTCCAACCACTGGCTTATCCTATAATGAACCAGCCCCGCATACTTTTTCATTTAATTCACCCAAAGGTGCTTGCCATAAGTGTAAAGGACTTGGCACTATAAGCGAAATTGATATAAAAAAAATTATTCCAATACCTGAACGAAATATAAAGAACGGAGGAATTGAACCATTAGGAATCTACCGAAATGTTCTTATATTTTGGCAGATCGAAGCGGTTTTGAAAAAATACGGATTTGCCCTCAACACCCCAATTAATGAAATCTCTGAAGATGCCCTCAACACAATTTTATATGGTTCCGATGAATCATTCAGACTTGAAACCACACCCCTTGGAAAAAGCTCAAACTATTTTCTCAGTTTTGATGGTGTTATAAGTTATCTCAGCGCACATACTGAGGATGATGGTGAATCAGATGGTATGGTTGTAAAATATATGCGACAAATTGAATGCCCTGAATGCAATGGCCTTCGATTACAAAAAGAAGCTTTGCATTTTAAAATTGATGATAAAAATATTTCGGAGCTTGCAAACATGGATATTCTTGAATTACAAGAATGGTTCTTAAATATTGAAACCCGATTTAACGATAGACAGAAAAAAATTGCCCGTGATGTATTAAAAGAAATACGCAATAGGATTGGTTTCATTCTTGATGTCGGATTAAATTATCTATCGCTTAACCGAGCATCAGCAAGTCTTTCGGGTGGTGAGAGTCAACGCATACGACTAGCCACACAAATAGGTTCGCAACTAGTAAATGTATTATATATTTTAGATGAGCCAAGTATTGGATTACATCATAAAGATAACATGCAATTAATAGATGCCCTTAAAAAACTTCGCGATACCGGTAACTCAATTGTTGTTGTTGAGCACGATAAAGACATGATAATGAATGCCGATTATGTTATTGATATCGGTCCTTTTGCAGGGAAATACGGTGGAGAAATTGTTGCTGCTGGCACACCCACAGAAATATTAAAAAGTAATTCACTTACCGCACAATATATAAACGGCACAAAAATTATTGCAGTGCCAAAAAACAGAAGACCTGGTAATGGAAAATTTCTAAAAATAAAAGGAGCAAGCGGACATAATTTACGACACGTAGATGCTGAGATACCCCTTGGTACACTTACATGCATCACAGGAGTATCAGGTAGTGGCAAATCATCACTTATCAATGAAACGCTTTATCCTATACTCAGTAAATATTTTTATCGATCAACAAATACGCCACTTCCATATTTAAAAATTGAAGGAATAGAAAACATAGATAAAGTAATAGAAGTAGATCAATCACCACTTGGTCGTACACCACGATCAAACCCTGCAACTTATACGGGGGTATTTACAGATATTCGCAAACTATTCGAACTTATTCCAGAAGCTCAAATAAGAGGCTTTAAAGCAAATCGGTTTTCATTTAACGTAAAAGGTGGACGTTGTGAGGAATGTAGGGGTGCTGGATTGAAGACTATTGAAATGAATTTTCTCCCTGACGTATATGTTAGCTGTCCTTCCTGCCGGGGACGACGATACAATAGAGAAACATTAGAAGTAAAATACAAAGGCAAAAATATTAGCGAAGTACTTGACATGACAATTAACACCGCTGTTGAGTTTTTTGCAAATATCCCATCAATATATCAAAAACTACACACATTAGATGAAGTTGGTCTCGGATACATAACTATTGGTCAACCAAGCACAACTTTATCAGGAGGTGAAAGTCAACGTGTAAAATTAGCTGCAGAACTTGCCAAAAGACAAACTGGGCGCACCATATATATTCTCGACGAACCCACTACTGGACTTCATTTTGAAGATGTGAATGTATTATTATCTGTACTAAACAGACTGGTTGATAAAGGTAATACCGTAGTAGTTATTGAACACAACATTGAGGTAATAAAAGTAGCCGATCATATTATTGATATGGGTAAAGATGGTGGAAGAAATGGTGGAGAGATAATAGCAAAAGGCACACCAGAGGAAATAGCAAAAGTAAAAAAAAGTTATACTGGACAGGCATTAAAAGAGGAATTGAAATAGAATATTATGTCAAAAAAAATTAAAGGAGTACTCTTCGATATGGATGGAGTACTTGTAGATTCGGAAAAATATATTTGTGATGCAGCTATATTAATGTTTGGCGAAAAGGGATTAACAGTTAAAGCTGAGGATTTCATTCCGTTTATTGGCAAAGGCGAAAATCGATATATTGGGGGTGTTGCCGAACATTACAACTTTCCTATCGTAATTGAAAAGGTTAAAGCGCGCACCTATGCTATTTATGAAGAAATCACCAAAGGAAAGCTAGAAGCGCTACCAGGAGTGCATACTTTTATGAGGTATTGTCGAGAGCATGGACTAAAAATGTCAGTAGCAACAAGTGCTGATCGAGTTAAAATGTTAATTAACCTAAAAGGAATCGGACTTTCAGAATCATGTTTTGATGCAACAGTAAACGGGCTAGAAGTGGAACGGAAAAAACCTTTTCCCGATATTTTTATTTTTGCTGCACAAAAACTCGGTTTAAAACCCGAAGAATGTTTAGTAGTTGAAGATGCTATCAGTGGCGTTGAAGCTGCTAAAGCAGCTGGTGCAAAATGTCTCGGATTAACCACAAGCTTTAAAGCAACAGATTTAGCTAAGGCCGACTGGATTTCAAAAACATTAGCAGATGCTCCGAAAGAGGCAACGGAATGGTAGAAAAGTAAATATTAATTTTTTCATATTCGTCCACCTCCGAGTTTGTTTTCTTCTCCTCTAAAAATTATCCTAAACTTTTACTCTAATTTTTCGAAATAAAAAAGGAAGCACTTTCATGCTTCCTTTTTATTTATTCAATCATTCTATTTTAAAATTGTTATTTGACCAGTAATAGCTTTTTCACCATTGCCTAAGTCTATAATATAGTGATACGAGTCAATTGGTAATACATATCCTTTGTATGTTCCATCCCAAGGTTTATTATAGCCTTTGGTCTTGTATACTAAAGTACCCCAACGATCGAAAACTTCAATACTAATATTTGGATAAATATTCTCCAACATGATTGGTCGATCACTTGTGTTGCTGAAGAAGTTCCATGTATCATTTTTACCATCACCATTTGGTGAGAAAACAGATGGGATTTTAGTACATAATGGATTTAATTCTTTGAGTTGAATTTTTCTAGTAACAGTACAACCCACTTCATTAGTTACCTCTACAGAATATGCACCACTTGGAAGATTAGTGATTTCTTGAACATCTCTCGCACCATTTGACCATACAATAGTATATGGAGGTTTTGTACTACTAATGCTAATTGATATTTCACCATCAAAAACAAGTTTGCAGTAAGGTAGTATGGAATCAACAGTTACCGTAACACCATCCAATTTGGAGAGGATAATGGTATCTATCGATACTGAACAAGCCTTTGAATCAATTACAGAAGCACTATACATTCCAATTCCTAGTACACCAAATAAACCTGTACTATTAGTATTGGTAGCAGTACCCGTTAACTGATAGGTGTAGGAGCCATTTCCGCCAGTGGCACTTAAATTAATATTTCCACTCAACTCAATAT
The DNA here is from genome assembly GCA_038248505.1 of Bacteroidales bacterium. GTDB lineage: Bacteria > Bacteroidota > Bacteroidia > Bacteroidales > JBBRXJ01 > JBBRXJ01. Next base: position 164 of record JBBRXJ010000116.1, on the reverse strand, counting down.
TACAATTCGGATCAATTACAGATATCGTATCAAGAATGAGCATATTAGGCTCCTCAACAATCATCGATTGTAAGACCGTACAACTTGAGGATTCAGTGATCTCAACATAATATGAGCCAGCAGGAATATCTGTAATATTTTTTGTTGTTTCTCCATTGCTCCAT
>JBBRXJ010000115.1:0-5926 GCA_038248505.1 Bacteroidales bacterium | reverse complement strand
TTTTTCATACACAAATATAACAAAAAAAACGACTCAATACACTGAAATACAATTATATATGATATATTTTTATGCTATTTTGCCTTGCAACGGTCTCAGTGCATCAGGAGCACCATTAGGCCATAAAATTATTGACTCCTGAGCAGATAGCGTTGAAACTAAACTAAAAACCAAAAGGCATAAAATAAAGCTATATGTCTTTATAACAATACTATACATATAAATAATTCCTTCCTATTAAATAAATAACTAGTTTTACATCCTCAAATTAAAATTTAAAAGTATGAAAAATCATTTAAGAACCATTGTACTTATAGCCATTTTTGTTTTTACAAGCTTTGGATGTAAAAAAAACGACTCTGATAATTCTATAAATATTTTTTCAGTGGATGAAGATATTGCATTAGGAGCTCAAATGGATGTTGAAATTATGAATAATCCTACCGAATATCCGATATTGAGTGAATCACAATATTCACTCGCATACCAACATTTGAATGCCATACGAGACAATTTATTATTATCAGACAATCTAAATTACAAAGCTCGTTTTACATGGAAAGTACGTATCATACAAAATGACAATGTTTTAAATGCCTTTTGTACACCTGGTGGATACATATATTTTTACACTGGCATTATTAAATTTTTAGATAACGAGGCTCAATTTGTAGGGGTAATGGCACATGAAATGGCACATGCAGACCGACGTCATGTTACAGATAACCTAACAAAGACCTATGGATTCTCAATCCTGATTGGTGCTGCTTTAGGAAATAAAGCAAGTGAGTTAGAAAAAATGGTAGCTGGCATTGCGCAAGGATTATCCAACTTAGCTTTTAGCCGTGATAATGAATATCAGGCTGACGAATATGCAGTAAAATATACAGACGATACTCATTATGATGCACGTGGAATTGCCGGTTTTTTTGAAAAAATGGAAGCGGAGAAACTAGCCGGAAATACACCTTCATTTTTGAATACTCACCCCAGCCCCGAAGATCGTTTGGAAAAAATCAATGAAGTTTGGGTGAGTTTAGGAAGTAATGTTGGACAACTTGATTCAATTGCCTATGCTCAATTTAAATCTTCATTACCATAGATTCAACAATTCTAATTGGTTCTATTAATTACTTGCTCAGAACAGAATCAAAAAAAATCCAAAAAAACGTTGTGTGCATGGTCAGATACCTTTGAGGAGTATGTGATTATTTTATTTTATTAATTTTACTCTTCTGATAATCCAGTAAGGTCGATAATATCATTCACTGAAAGTCCTTTTTTCAGGGCTTTTTTTGACAATTTCAATTTGCCCTTCTAACTTTCCTTCAATTTTCCCTTCTTCTTGAGCTGTATCCAAAGAATTTTTTAAATCACTATAATATGTCAAATTATCCTCCCACGAACGAACTTGATCTGTTGTAAATCTTGCAAAATCAGCGGTCTCAAACTATTTATTTTAAAATAAATTCTCGCAATTTAACAGTAACCCTATCTAGTTTATTCAAATTCCTAATCACATACAAGCACTTATCAAATCGGGATTATAATTCATCAACCGTCTTATTAAACTTACACACCTAATCAAAAAAATAGCCGCAGATCATTGATTTCCTATTAATCCGAGATTATACAAAATGAATACTCTCATAATATTGAGTATTATTTACTGATTCTACATTATCATACACCAAAGTCATGCTTAATCTTAGCAATTAAATATTCTCACAAGATTTTAAATAAACGCAAAGCCTGTTAGGGCTGATATTTCGGTTGAAAGCTATAATATAAAAACAATGAGAATTTCGTATGGGATGGAATATCGGGAAATAGATGTTTCGTCCCATACGGGACGTGCTGTGTTGTTTAGTGATTTTTACCGAAATAACGTCCCTAATGGAACTAAAATGTCTGACAATATATGGTAAACCAATTAGGTGTACAATAATGCAGAATCAAATATTATTAAAAATTATCCTATTGATTTCGATTTTTTTGTAAAATGATATTGCTAAGCTGCCGCTGCTTTAAATTTTTTAAAATATTAATGTGTTCCTTCATTAATAAACCCCACGGAGATGGATAATAATCATTAAAAAGCAAGCAGCAGCTAGCAACATACAGTAAGCTATTCAATCACAAAACATTTGAATCCTATTTTTTTTTAAAATATAACAAAATGTAAACTCCTGATATTGTTTAAATTAAAAAATAATAAACATACATAGTGTTGTTTGTAAACATTTTGCATTATCTTTGATTAGTTTTTAATCAAATACCACGACGACAAACTAGTCAATATTTAATTAAACTGTATAAAATTATTAACTTTAAATTTTTAAAAATGTTTTTAAGCAGCAATATCAAGTACTTACGTAAGCGCAAAGGTCGCACTCAAGACGATGTGTCGTTTAGCCTAAAAATGAAACGCTCAACTTTAAGCGGATATGAAAACGGAGTAGCTGAACCTGGCATGGATGCTTTAGTAGCCTTTTCAAACTATTTTAATGTGGCGATTGATACCTTGTTGCGTGTTGATATTCAATCGTTGAGTGAAAGCCAAATGTCACAACTCGATAAAGGATTTGATGTTTATATAAAAGGTAGTAATCTGCGCGTACTTGCAACTACTGTTGATAGTCAGAATAATGAAAACATAGAACTGGTATCAGAAAAAGCCAAAGCTGGCTATAAACGTGGCTTTGCCGATCCTGAATATATTAGTGAGCTGCCTGTTTTTCAATTGCCATTTCTATCTAAGAATCGTAAGTATCGAAGCTTTCAGCTTAATGGCGATTCGATGTTGCCTATTCCAGACGGTTCATGGGTTACTGCTGAGTTCTTACAAGACTGGAACCATATTGTAAGTGGTAATGCCTATATCATTTTTACACTCGAGGAAGGCCTAATGTTTAAAATAGTTGACAATAAAATGAAGGACGAACAAAAACTCACCTTATATTCGCTCAACCCGCTGTACGAAGCCTACGATGTACACTTATCAGAAATAAAAGAAATTTGGAAATTCGTTCATTACATAAGCGAAGAATTACCCGATCCACTATTGCCCGAAAGCAAGCTAATGAATGCCGTTGTTAAAGTGAAAAAAGATATTGAGATGCTAAAAAAACAAGTTCGAAATTAATGTTGAGAAGTTGAAGGATTATCCGCCACAGCCAAGTTGAGGAGTTAAGAAGATGTGATTGTAAGTGTTGATATTTATCTATGTTTATAAATAATATCTTCGTTGATGTTTTCTATCTTTACAAAAAAAAAAACATGAACATCCTCATAATTAATGGAAATCCTGACAAAGAAAGTTTCTCCACAGAGCTGTCACAATACTATCAGAATGGAGCAATAGCATCGGGAGCTTCATGTAAACTGGTACATCTTGCCGATTTGCATTTTACGCCCGTATTGCAGCATGGTTATCGCATTCGCACAGAGCTTGAGCCCGATTTAGTGCAAATACAACAAGATATTATTAATGCCCAACATATCGTTTTTGTGTATCCTACTTGGTGGGGCACCTACCCTGCCCTTCTAAAAGGCTTTATTGATAGAGTATTCCTACCTAGCTTCGCATTTAAATTTCGAGAGAACTCTTTATTATGGGATAAACTTTTAACCGGAAAAAGCGCAAGACTTATTGTTACCATGGATACCCCGATTTGGTATAATTCGTTGGTCTATCGTAATCCAGGCCACAACTCTATGAAGCGCGCTATTCTTAATTTCTGTGGCGTTCGTCCTGTGCGAATCACTTCACTTGGGCCAATAAAAACATCCTCCGAAAATAAAAGAAAAAAATGGTTAAATGACATACATAAATTAGGCGTAAAAATGATTTAACAATGAAACGACTACACTACTTACAACACGAAGCTTTTGAAACGCCCGCAATTATTCTAATATGGGCCAATGAAAAGGGATTTGAAATATCAGCTACGCATCTTTACAATAATGAAAAACTTCCCGATATGAACTCCATTGATTGGCTAATAATTATGGGAGGTTCGATGGAAACCAACGATGAAACTATATATCCTTGGCTTATTCAAGAAAAAGAATTTATAAGAAATGCCATCCGTGCAAATAAAATTATAATTGGCATTTGTTTAGGCTCACAACTTATTGCCTCAGCTCTCGGCAGTAAAGTCTATAAAAATCAAGTTAAGGAGATCGGTTGGTTTCCAATTCATAAAACAGATGAAGGAAAACAAAACACATTCTTTGACTTCATTCCAAACCCATTTCATGTTTTCAATTGGCATGGCGACACTTTTGATTTACCAACAGGAGCAAGCTGTATCGCCTCAACCGAAGCATGCAAAAATCAATTATTTATTTATAACGATAAAACAATTGGCGTGCAATTTCATTTTGAGATGGATGAACAAGCCATACGCGATATTGTAGAACACTGCAAAGATGAAATTGTTGATGGCAAATATATACAGAGCGAAGAAACGATTCTAGCGTATTTGCACTATGTTAAACCCAATAACAAGATTATGTTCGATTTGTTAGAAAAACTATATTTTTTAAACTAATAGAATCAATTTATTATTTCCGTTTCTAAATGAATTACGTCGAAATAGTTGTGATTTGCTTTCGTTTTGTATCTTTGAAATATTAATTACAGTACACCCGCATTTAAGTTTTTGTTTGTATCTGCTTAATGATTTCTTTTTTTTTGAAAATAGCATCAGTATAAAAACCCGAACATCCACAGAGGTATTCGGTTGCCTGTAGCAAATTCAATATCATCAACCACCGTATAAGAGTTTTTTATTTGTTTTACCTGTTTCGTTTTTTTGTTCTGTCCACCAATTTCAAAGGTGTATTTTATATTTACAATAAAATCGGCTTGTTCAGGATATTCAATGGTATTATCTAAAAGCAGTTGATTGTAAAAAAACGTTTCTCGTACATTGCCAATATTTACATTTTGTGGTGTTAATGCATAAATGAAGTTTGTATTTTCGAGATATAATTTATCGGATTTTTGCAAACGGCTTATTCCTTTGGCATCTTTGTATAAGCTTGATATCAGATGCGCTTCTTGCAAATATTGAAGGTAACCGAGCAGTGTTATTCTGTTAATGCCAATTCGCTCACTAAGCTTGCTGATGTTGGGGATGAATGGTACCGATTCAGCTATAATCAATAATAGCTGTTTTAATTTATGAACGTATGCAACATCAATAGCTCTCAACAAGGGTAGTTCTATCTCAAGTGTCATATTAATAATTTCTTCCAGACGCGAAAAATATAATGGCGGCAGTTCATTATAAAATGGAAAGTAACCCTGTTTTAGATAATCACTAAAGTACTGCAGTGGTTTAATTTTTGAGGTGATATCTTGAGCTATTTTGTTGTGATTCCCAATAATTTCTTCTACGGTGTATGTAAAACAATATTTAAATTATAAATCAAATTTACTTCCAGGTTAAAATTTGGGCAGTTAAATTTTTATCTTTTATATGTAAAAATCTCATCATGACCAAAACATCAATAAAATAGAGGCATTCATAATTTCTCAATTGTCTTTTTTAAGAAATGTTAAGATTGTTCAAAAAGAACGAATCGAAAATTAGAGGAAATCAGACTATATATGGGATGGAAACCGAGAACATAGAATTACTCATAATGATTCTTAACATTACATCATTGAGTTTCATGAAATAGCAGGACGCTACCAAACGGGACAAGTAACCTTGATTAAATAAGATATTCCAAGATACGACTCCAAGGATTAAAAGGAGTAATCTCTCCTAGGCCAAGAGCAGTGATGGCAGCAGCAATTTGCTGTTCCTCTTTCAGATTAAAACTTTTTGAATAAAAGATACCCGTTTACATCATTGCTGAACGGTTAATTAAGTCTATAAGCTCTGAGCCAGTTACACGTGTATCGAAGCTT
>JBBRXJ010000114.1:0-6384 GCA_038248505.1 Bacteroidales bacterium | reverse complement strand
TCAAAAAATACTTCAAGTTTTTTCTTCACTGGATTATCAAATCTTGAAAATTTAACCGTAAGATTTATTGGAAATGACTTTAATCTCTCATGGGGGAAAAAGGGTGATTTCATTATAAGTCATTATGAAACTGCGTTTTAATCAAAATATAGCCAAAAAAACGCTATCCGGCATTACAAAAAAATTAAGTTGCTAATCTCGTTTTTATTTGCGATTTTTGGGGAAACAACTTAATATGAGCCTATCATCTGTTATTACAGTTAATAAGGATAAATGTGTCAATTGCCATAAGTGTATAGCTGCTTGTCCGGTTAAATATACCAATAAAGCTATAGGTAATTATGTAGAAATAAACCCTGATTTATGTATTGGTTGTGGGTGTTGTGTAAAAGTTTGCAGTCATGGAGCTAGAGAGATTGTAGATGACACGGATTCTTTTTTTATGGCACTTTCTAATAATACTCCCTTAGTAGCAGTTGTTGCTCCGGCAGTTGCATCAAGTTTCCCAAATCAATATTTACAGTTAAATGGATTTTTACAGAGTATAGGTGTTAGTGCTTTCTTTGATGTAAGTTTTGGAGCAGAGTTAACTATAAAGACTTATTTGGAATACGTAAAATCAAACAGTCCTAAAGCTGTAATTACTCAACCATGTCCGGCATTAGTAACATATATAGAGATTTATCAACCTGAGTTGCTTAAATATTTAGCACCAGCAGATAGTCCAATGATGCATACAATAAAAATGATAAAGAATTTTTATCCTGCATTTAGAAATTATAAAATTGTTATTGTTTCTCCTTGTGCAGCTAAACGAAGAGAGTTCGATGAAGTTGGATTGGGTGATTTTAATGTTACGTTACGTTCATTAAAAAACTATTTAGACGAGAATAATATAAATTTATTAAGATATCCAGAAATAGAATATTATAATCCTTCAGCTGAGAGGGCTGTATTGTTTTCAACACCCGGCGGCTTAATTAGAACTGCTATGCGTGAATACAAAGGCATTGAAAAGGTTTCTCGTAAAATTGAAGGTCCCGAATTAATTTATAATTATTTCAAACAACTACCCAATGAAATTAATGCCGGACATGCTCCATTACTTATTGATTGTTTAAATTGTGAATTAGGATGTAATGGTGGTCCGGGAACATTAAATCAACATGAATCTCCAGATAAAGTAGAGTTTTATATTGAAGACAGAAACCGTAAAATGCAAGAAAAATATAATGTAAATGGAGGTTTTTTATCAAAAATAAAAGGGAGAAATAAACTAAAAAAAGAAATTAATGAACATTGGAATTCGAATATTTATAGCAGAAGTTATGTAAATCGTTCTTCAAATAATACAATAAAAAATCCTGATCAAAATTCTATAGATAATATATATTTAGATATGCATAAATATTCGGAAGCTGATTTTTTAAATTGTGGTGCTTGTGGATATGGAGAATGTGAAAAGATGGCTATAGCTATATATAATGGGTTAAATAAGAAAGAAAATTGTTATCAATATAATCATACTTTAATATTAGAAATGGTTAGTAATATTTCTCAATCCATTTCTAGTTTAAATAAACAGAATAACATTATTGAAAATAAGACTTTAGGATTATTTGAAATGGTTCAGTCTTTAACAAAAGAGTTTAACTATTTAACAAGTACATTGGCTGATAATAAAAATTTATTATCAGATTTTGCTAATATAATGAAGTCTATAAATAATGTAGCTTTTCAAATAAATTTACTTGCATTAAATGCTGCTATAGAAGCGGCTCGTGCCGGAGATGCTGGTAAAGGTTTTGGTGTAGTTGCATCTGAAGTAAAAAGACTTGCAGAACATTCAAGAAAAGAATCTAGTAAGATAGATCCTAAGATTGTTCAACTTTCAAAATTATTTACTGAAATAACAGAGAAAATAAATAAAGCATCTTTAAACTTTGATGATACAAATAAATTATCATTAGAAGTAACAGATGCTATAAAAAATATTACATTGTCAATTAATACTCTAGATTTAAAAGCAATAGAATTAACTTCTTTAAATAAAATAATACCGTTGGCTAATTCAATTTAGTTTAAAAAAAAGACTATTTTTATGAAGCTAGGACATTAACCATTGAAACAAAAAAAGCCACTTAGATTCCTTAATCTAAGTGGCTTTTTATTAATCTTATAAAGTTCCGTTATTCTGTTGCAGGCCCTCCAAAGTCGTTTTCATAAACTATTTTATTTGATTACTCTCGGAATATAATTTAAATCTGATTTTAATAATTCATCTTTTCTATTAGCATGATATTTAGTGTTTTGTGTTTAGGTGACTGTAAATAAGGTTTATATATAAAGCGCTTAATTATAAATAAATGATATTGTATGTTATAATAAGTCTAAATAATAATTGCTTTTTAAATATTAATTGAGTAATTTAGTACCTAAATAAGCATAAACATGAAAGCGCTCTATATATTGTCTTTTTTTCTTTTATTTTTTGCACATCTGAGTGCAACTATACATGTTGTAATGGTGCGTGATTTTGAATTTTCACCTGCACTTGTTGCCGTGAGTTCTGGTGATACTGTTCGTTTTACATGGGAGTCGGGGACGCATCCTACTGAGTCGGATAATGTGATGTGGACTACCTTTACAATAAGTAGCTCAGCAACTACACATGATTTGGTTTTAACATCGCCTGCTATATATGGCTACCATTGCTCGTTTCATGGTAGCCCCGGGAGTGGAATGTTTGGTAGTATTGTAGTATCGAGTTTAGGATCGATTGCTGAGAGAAAGGTCTCAAGTGGTTTTAATATTTATCCGAATCCTTTTGAACAAGAAATATTAGTTGAATCCATCTATATAAAATCGTATTCGGTAAAAATATATGATTTATTAGGTAATCTTCAATATAGTAGCGGTGCTGCTGATCTATCTACTAAAAAAGCAAATCCGATTATTAATAAAGGAATATATCTTGTAGTGGTATATGATGGGAGTGGTAAGGTTTTAGATTCAAAGCGTGTTCAAAAATTATAAGATATCTTGTAAATTATTGAAAAGCTTGCTTTGGTATTCTTAATACAGTTATTCTTGCTTTTTATATCTTTGCAGAATAAAATTTAAAAATGGAAAAACGCGTTTTGGTTGGTTTGAGTGGAGGATTAGATTCTTCTGTAGCAGCTATGTTGTTGAAACAGCATGGTTATGAGGTGATTGGTGCTACTATGTCTATTTGGGATGGTGAATACTCACCTCTAGGCGGAAATGCCTGTTACGGACCCGATGAACGAGATGATATTGATGAAGCACGTAAAGTGGCCGAATTTATTGGTATTTCATATCACGTGTTTGATTGTGCGAAGGAGTATAAATCGACTGTATTAGAGTACTTTCGCAGCGATTATTTGCAAGGTAGAACTCCGAACCCTTGTGTGAAGTGCAATCAGCTAATGAAGTTTGGCTTATTGCAAGAGTTGGCACGTAAATCGGGTTTAGAGTTTGACTATTTTGCAACAGGACATTATGCTCAAGTAATTCATAAAGATGGCCGCTATGCTTTAAAAAGAGCTGCTGATGCGCGAAAAGATCAAACGTATTTTTTGTATCGTTTATCGCAAGAGCAATTAAAGGGGGTTCTTTTTCCTTTAGCTGATTTTAAAAAGGAAGAGGTGCGTGAGATGGCACGCAAGGCGGCACTACCTGTTGCCGAAAAAGCGGAGAGTCAAGATTTTTATTGTGGAGATTACAAAGAGCTTTTACAAGTTGAGGATAAACTAGGCAGTATTGTTCTGAAAAAAGATAATCGTATTTTAGGTCAACATAATGGTTTTTGGAATTTTACTATTGGGCAGCGCAAGGGTTTGGGTGTGGCTTATAGTGAACCGCTTTATGTGGTAGAACTTAAACCCAATGAAAACCTTGTTGTGGTTGGTACACGTGAAGATGTGATGAGTACATCTTTTATTGTAGACGATTTGCATTGGATGTTGTTAACCGGCATTGAAGGCCAAATGGAGGTTACCGTTAAAATACGTTCAGCATCACGCGAAGCAGAAGCTGTAATTGAGCCATTTGAGAATAAAATAAAAGTGACATTCAATCAACCCAAAGATGCCATTACACCTGGTCAAAGTGCTGTGTTTTATAAAAACGAGGTGATTGTTGGTGGTGGTGTTATTGAAAATTTATATAAGCAAGATTGAATTATTAACCTTAACCCTAAATATTAAATTATGAAAATTAAACATCTTTTCTTCGCATCAGCATTACTTTGTAGCTTTGTTGCACAATCTCAAAATTGCGATTCGTACTATCCTGTAAAGGAAGGTACTGTATTAACACAAGAACAATATTCAGCGAAAGGCAAACTCACTGGTAAAACAGAGCAGACTCTGAGTAAGGTAACCAATAATGGTGGTGTACTTACCATTGATATGCAGGTAAAATCATTTGATGAAAAAGGCGCAGAGCTTGGCAATGGTGCATTTTCAGTAACATGTGACAAAGGTACTATTAAAGTGGATATGCGAAGCTTTTTAGATACCAAAGCAATGGAAGGATTCAAAGATATGACAGTAGATATACAAAGTAATGATATTGAAATACCAGCTGTATTAAGCCCTGGACTGACGTTAAACGATGGTAGTATTAATGTTACTGTTAGCAACCAAGGCATGAAATTAATGAGCATACTCACTAAGATTACCAATCGCAAGGTAGAAGCAAAAGAAACGATTACCGTTGGTACTGTCGCTTATGAATGCTACAAAATATCATCTATTATACAATCGAAATCAATGTTTATGGTTGAAACAAAATCGGTTGAATGGATTTCGAAAGGCGTTGGTGTTGTGCGTTCCGAAAGTTATGATAAGAATGGTAAGTTATTAAGTTATTCGATACTCACATCAATAAAATAAAAATAGTACGAGAATAAAAAACCGCTTTAGATTTCATTTCTAAAGCGTTTTTTTTGTTTGATGCATTAGGGCGAACTAGGGCTAATTTCGATACTCCTTTTTTAAATATAAAAATACGATTAGCATTAAATAGTCCTATTTTATGATCAGCTTTCCTCGACCTAAAACTCGAGTGTTCGCAATTATTTCATATAAATAGGCAAAAGCCTGACAATTACCTATATTAACTATTCCATTATTATTCGCATTTAAAACATAAGTTGTAAAGTTTCACCACGTTGTTAATGGAATTAATTCTGCTTGGAATATCATAATTACGATCAATCTTTATTTGCCTACTACCACTTAATGGGTTAGGATACACTGTAATAATAGACAACTTCTCGTTGAAAGTAAACTGTCCAATATCGGTTGACCCAATAACTATACTATCCATCTCCTTACAACCTTTAGAGTCTGTTATGGTTATTAAATATTTCCCAACAGCCAAGTAATTATTTATACTGTCAGTAACACCATTTGACCAATTGAATGTATAGGAGCTCAACCAGCGATTACTCGAACTAAAGCTGAACCATTATGCGCTGAATCAAGTGAACTTTTGCTATTCAATATTTCATAATTCATACAAGTAGTATCTGTACTCGCTAAATAAGTAGGAAAATTAAAAGTATAAGGGATCGCAATATGCTTTGAAACAATACAAAATTTTACTTGACCTATTTTACCGATAGTATCACCGGTAATCTTTAAAAAGAACAGCCCTTTGGTACTATCAATAACATCCAATACAAACCAAGCATTTGTATTTTTATATGCATAAGTAAAACAATCAACAGCCGTTAACGAATCACAAGTATTGCCTTTCCATATTGCAACATGCAGTGTGTCTAAACTATTAAGATAATTAAAAGAAGGAAATCTCAACTGAAGATAAGCACTTTCCTTTTTTAATTTATACCAAAGGGCATTTGCCGATTTTGATATGCTTTTCCTATAACCATCAGAACAATTTATCATTGACAGATATGAAAATTCAGGTATAGTATCAAAAATCTCATTTTGAACCAATGTATCCCAATTTGTTGTCCCGTCCCAAGAAGGACCACTACCAACACCCCATGGATATTCTTCATGAACTTCACCTAATGCTATTGCAGTATTGCATCGGCAGCCATGCGTTTGAGCATTTGAAATACTTATTGTAAAAACCGCAAAAATAATTATATAAATATTTTTCATATATAATGTTTATTGATTCTGCATTATCATACACCTCCGACACGTTTTGACGTATCAATCAGATAGTTTCGCAAGAAAAAGTAGATATGAATATATTAAATTTTTCTCAGCGATTTCCTGATGAACTTTCATGTAGAGAGCACTTTAGAGATGTAAGAATTAAAAACGGTGTGAAATGCAAAAAATGTGGATGCAAGAAACATTATTGGCTGCAAAAACGAGG
>JBBRXJ010000113.1:0-6422 GCA_038248505.1 Bacteroidales bacterium | reverse complement strand
GATTGTGTGATTTTATCCATGGATAGTTTATTTGCTGTTGCTGTTGCAAATATCACCTTTTAGGTGATACTGTCAAAGACATAACTAATTTATTTATAATTAATTATAATGTTTTTTTGTTATGTCTGCGACTTCTGGGTTTATATAGTTTGTTTTTTTATTACATATATTTATTTACATAATTTTTTTGTATCTCCCAATGAAGTATTACTTTTGATGTATATTACTAAATATGATGAAACAGACACTTTTATTTTTTTACTTTTTGTTCTTTTTAGCAAGCCTTCAAGCTGCTCCAGCAAATCAAACATCACCAGAGGTTTTAATTGCCAAATTAAAAACAGCTAAAGAACATGCTAGGTTTGAAATTAATTTAGAATTAGCACGATATTATTCTGAGGCGAGTTCTGCTGAAGCATTAAAATATGCTAATGCTGCTGTTGATTTGGGACGTAAACTTATCTTAGATGATGAAGAGATTGCCGAGATGAATAGTACAATGGGAGCTGTTTATTTCTATCGTGAAGATTATGAAAAATCTGCAGTGTACTATCAAAATGAATTAAAATATCACATTGAGAACGATGAATTAAATGCGGTAATGGAGTCGTCATTTAATTTGGCATTGATTTATTCGTATGCGAAAAATTATAAAAAGGCTGCTGAGTATTATGAAAAAAGTTTAGCTGCAGCCCTATCATTAAATAATAAAAGTTTGCAAGAGCGCATATTTATTGGTTTAGCAGATAGTTATTATCAATTAAAGAAGTATGAGAATGCATATCAATCGTTTAAAAAGTACACTGAGGAATTAAACTTATCACAGAAGTTAAGTGTCTTGAATGCGCGTTATAAGCAAGTACAAACGGAGAAAATTGCAACAGAAAAAAAAGTTCAAACGCTCGTTGTTGATACCGCTAATAAATCAGAGGCTATAAAAGGCTTAGCACAGCAGAATGAGGCGAAGAGTGAAAAAATATCGCTTCAAGATCAAACCATTCAGTTATAGGAGCGTATAATGAAAGAGCAAGAAAGAAGATTAATAATGATCATTTCCTTTGCTTTAATACTAACCGTATTCTTTATTATGTTGTTTCGATTGTATTCTCAAAAACGAAAAGCTAATAAAAGACTAAAGGCACAAAAGGAAGAGATAGAACAACAGAATAGTGTAATTGCAACGAAAAACCAAGAGATTACCGATAGTATTCATTATGCGCGTCGTATTCAAAAAGCAATTTTACCACAGAAAGATTATATTGACAAAATTGCTGAAGAACATTTTGTTTACTGGAAACCGCGTGACATTGTTAGTGGGGATTTCTATTGGATGGCTGAGAAGAATAATTTATTAGTAATTATTGCTGCTGACTGTACAGGACATGGCGTGCCGGGTGCATTTATGAGTATGCTAGGCGTGACACTACTTAATGAAATAGTCTTGAATAAAGGAATTACTGAGCCTTCAAAAGTATTAAATACTTTGCGTGATGAGGTGGTAACTTTATTGCATCAGGATATTGAAACGCAAACAACCCGCGATGGAATGGATATTTCAATTGTAGTGATAGATAAGAAAAATATGAAAATGTTGTCGTCTGCTGCAAATAATGTCCTTTACGTTTTACGCAATAATGAATTGAGTACCATCCCAGCCGATAAAATGCCTATTGGGGTATATTACAAGATGGAGCCATTTGTTGCTAATACCTATGAATTACATAAAGGCGATGTTATTTATCTTACCTCCGATGGATATAAAGATCAGTTTGGTGGCTCTTTAGGAAAAAAATTCATGAGTAAGAATTTCAAAAATTTGTTGGTAGAAATTTCAAAACAACCATTAAGTGAGCAAAAGGATATAATTGATAAACGCTTTAACGAATGGCGAGGTGAACATGCTCAAAATGATGATGTGCTAGTATTAGGGGTTAAGATTTTATAAATCCTCACTCTCTTCCTTCCGTTCCGAACAGTTCGGCCGTAGGCTATCCGCTGAGGCGGACTCGGTCGGAAATAATTTCAACTTAAAAATACGGTCATACATGGCCTCCAGCCGTTAATCTGATTCACTAATAATACCTATCAATTTTTTTTGCGTTTACGACTGGGAGGCCGTATTTGCTGAACACTTCATTTCAACAATGCATACGACGGAGTCCACCTCGGCGGAGAGTCACCGCCGAACGAGGTTTATTCACATCATGCCGTCTTTATCTCTGCCGCCTTTTCCAATCCCAACTCTTTTGTTGATATTTCGCGCATCTCTACTTTTCTAATTTTACCTGTTACAGTCATCGGGAATTCATCCACAATTTTCCAGTATTTAGGAATTTTATAGGTAGCAATTTGGCCTTTGCATGCAGCCGCTAATTCCTCAAAAGTGACGGTTTTTCCTGGTTTTAGTTTTACCCAGGCCATAACTTCTTCACCATATTTCTCGCTAGGTACACCAATAACTTGTACGTCGCTAATCATAGGTAGTGTAATCAGGAATTCTTCTATTTCGCGTGGTGAAATATTTTCTCCTCCACGAATAATAATGTCTTTAATTCGGCCTGTAATTTTCACATAAGCTTCTTCATCCATAATACCAATATCACCAGTGTGCATCCAACGTCCAGCATCAATTACTTTGGCTGTTTCTTCATCCTGATTCCAATAACCAAGCATAACAGAATAACCTCGGGTGCATAGTTCACCTGGCTCACCACGCTTAACAATGGCACCTGTTGCTGGGTCTATTATCTTTATTTCAAGGTGAGGCATTACCTTCCCAACGGTTGAAACTCTTTTTTCCATATCGTCATGTGCAAAGCTCATGGTTGATACAGGTGAGGTTTCAGTCATACCATACGATACCGTAACCTCAGTCATATTAAGACGTGAGAATACTTTACGCATCGTATCAATAGGGCAGGGGGCACCAGCCATAATACCTGTGCGTAGTGATGAGTAATCGTATTTATCAAAATCAGGATGTTCTAGTTCTGCAATAAACATGGTTGGTACACCATAGAGTGCGGTGCACTTTTCGTCTTGTACTGTTTTTAATGTATGCGCGGGGTCAAAAGCTTCGCCTGGAATGACCATGCACGAGCCATGTGTAACGCATGCCATATTACCTAGTACCATACCAAAGCAATGATAGAATGGTACTGGAATGCATATGCGGTCTTTCTCGGTTAATAATTCGCGTTCCCCAATAAAAAAACCGTTATTGAGAATATTATGGTGCGAAAGGGTGGCTCCCTTCGGATAGCCTGTTGTACCTGAAGTGTATTGAATGTTAATAGGATCATCAAATTGTAGGCTCTGTTCTATTTCAAATAAACGTGCGCTGGTAATCTTATTTCCTGCTTCAATAAACGTTGCCCAATCATTTTCAATAATTATTGTTTTTAGCGGGTATTTTGAATCTGGGCCTAATTGTGATAATATCTCAAGATTGTTGGTTTTTCTGAAATGTGATGCGGCTATTAGGAGCTTTATTTCTGATTGATTTACGGAATACCGTAAGCCGGTAATTTTATAGGCGGGATTAACATTTACCATAATAGCACCAATTTGTGCCGTTGCAAATTGTACCAAAACCCATTCAAAACGGTTGGGAGACCAAATACCCACTCGGTCACCTTTGTTAATTCCTGCTGCAATTAATGCTTTTGCAAGCTCTTCGGTTTGCTGCCAAAGTTGTTTATAGGTAGCTCTATAGTTTTGGTGAGGCACGACTAATGCCTCTCTATCACCAAATTTAGCAACAGTTTTGCGAAGGTTTTCACTTATTGTCTCTCCTATCAGTGGTATTTCACAGATACCGTGGGCATAAGATTGTGTTGGCATATGTTTTTTATTATAAATAGTAAAAAAAACAAAAAATCTTTTAATTTCCACATATTCAAGACTTTTTTATACGTATTTTTTTTCGTACTTTACGATACTAGTTTGCCATTGCCATAAATTTATAGTTCGTCTTTTTTAGCTACTTTTGCCTCAATACATTGGTTTATGAAAATACTTTATTATGATTGTTTTGCTGGTATTAGCGGCGATATGCATCTTGCAGCTATGATTGATGCCGGGGTTCCAGAGGCGTATTTACGTGATCAGCTAAAACTTATTGACTTAGATGAGTATAAACTTGAAGTTACTCGTGAGAGTCGCAAAGGTATTGAAGGTACAAGGGTACTTGTAGTTATTGGGCATCATGCACAACATCATCACCGTGGCTTTAATGAAATTGCAGCCCTAATTAATGCAAGTAGGCTATCCGTAAACGTTAAAAAAATGGCTATAAATATTTTTCTAAAATTAGGTGAAGCTGAAGCAAAGGTTCATGGGGTGGATATTGAGAAGATTCATTTTCACGAAGTAGGTGCGGTGGATTCTATTGTAGATATTGTAGGTGCAGCCATTTGTCTCGATTATTTGTCTCCTGATAAAATTATTTGTTCTACCATTGAGTTAGGCTCAGGCTTTGTGAAAGCCGCACATGGCCTATTACCCGTGCCTGCACCTGCTACCGCAGAGTTGGTAAAAGGGATGCCGATATCTATTGGAGGGGTAAATTATGAAGCAACTACTCCAACGGGAGCAGCAATATTGGCAACGGTTGTAAATGAATTTACTCAGACTTCTTCATTTATTCCAGATAGTTTTGGATATGGTGTAGGTTCCAAAGATGGCGATCGTCCCAATGTACTTCGTGTTTTGATTGGGAAAGAAAGCATGGGGATAATGAAAAATGAGAATGCTCATGTGATGCTTGAATGCAATATTGATGATATGAATCCGGAATTTTATGAGCATATTATTACTAAATTATTAGATGCAGGAGCTGATGATGCTTTTCTGACACCTGTAATTATGAAGAAAACAAGGCCAGGTGTTGTTTTAAGCGTGCTTTGTAGTGTTACGAAGGAAGATGCTCTTCGCAACATTATATTTGCTGAAACAACAACTCTTGGAGTACGTTCTCAGCCTATTCATAAGATGATGCTTGAAAGACTAACTGAATCTGTTAAAACTAAATTTGGAATTATACGTTTTAAGATAGCTACTATGAATGGTAAAACAATTAATAGCAAACCTGAATATGACGACTGTCATGCAGCAGCATTAAAAAACGAGGTGACCTTAAAAGCGGTATATGATGAAGCTATAAGGGATTTTCAGTTAAATAGTAAAAAGGGATAAGGATAAGGGATTAAAAAACAATGTATTTCAGATGATATAGTCATTACAAGATTATTACTATAAAACAATAAAATGACAGCAAAAGACATAAAGGATATACTTGAAAAACTTAAGAGTGGTAATATATCGACCGATGATGCGATGATGCATTTGCGTGATCTTCCTTTTAAAGATTTGGGTTTTGCAAAAATTGATAATCATCGCGAATTACGTACTGGTGTACCCGAGGTGATTTATTGTGCAGGAAAAACAATTGACCAAGCTGTACAAATATTTCAGTACATAAATGAACGTGGAAGTACTATTTTAGGAACACGCGCCAGTATTGAACAATTTGAAGCAGTGAAAAAAATATGTCCACAAGCCATATACAATTCAGCTGCTCGAGCAATTATAGTAGAGAAACAAAAAATAGAAAATACAAAATCCTACATCGCTGTTATTACAGCAGGTTCAGCCGACATACCGGTTGCTGAAGAAGCAGCCATTACTGCTGAAATTTTTGGAAACAAAGTGGAACGAATCTTTGATGTTGGCGTTGCAGGCATTCATCGTTTGTTTGCTCACATGGATCTTATACGTGGGGCAAAAGTTGTTGTAGCTGTAGCCGGTATGGAAGGTGCTTTGCCAAGTGTACTTGGCGGATTAATAGATAAACCCATCATTGCCGTACCAACGAGTGTTGGTTACGGTGCTAATTTCCAAGGCTTATCTGCCTTGCTAACAATGTTAAATACCTGTGCGCCTGGCGTGGCTGTTGTTAATATTGATAATGGCTTTGGAGCGGGATATATGGCTAGTTCTATTAATAGGCTGTAATATCGCATATTAATGAAGTAGCAGTATTTTTTGATATTGTATCATTTATCATAATGTAATTATTGTATAGAAGAAAACTTGACTTGTATTAATAATAGCAGACATTTGAAAAAAGAATAGTTTTTTTTTAAAATTATGCCTTTTGTTTTATATTAGTTTTAAATTATTTGATTCTGCATATTTGTACACCTAAAATAAGATACTCGCAACTATCAGTCTATCAAAGATATCACGTCGATGTCTGCGATTTAATCTATATGCAAATTTATCGAGATAATTCTGAAGGTACATTCCTTTAATCTTGTGATATATTCCAAGAAAATTTCTTTTCGCATTGCTAATTGCTATGTGTACCCATTTTAATGTTGTGGCAGTTGTTTTTGCACTTGATTTCTCCATAACATGTT
>JBBRXJ010000112.1:0-6939 GCA_038248505.1 Bacteroidales bacterium | reverse complement strand
TTATATGTTTTACAAATATCAAATATACGCCGTATTCCAGAACCATATTTCTCAATAAGTCCCACTTCTTTAAATGCTTTAGCAATAAGTTTATTTCGGGTTTTAGGTGTATAATTATTATGAATTAAATCGTTAATTGTAATATCGCCATATAATTTCCCAGGATTAAAAAACTCTATCCTATCATCAAATATTTTAATAACACTTCCACTACTTTCCCTATAATCTCGATGTACAATCATATTAATTACTATTTCCCGAATAGCATCAAGAGGATAATCAAATCGTTCCGTTCGTTGTGGATTTCCGGTAATAATATATTCCACCATAAGATGCTTTTTAATGAATGCTATAACTTCATCAACTTCTGTAAATAAATCGGTATTTAAAGAAATACTGTCAATTATTGTTATATCACTTTTAAATCTTCCTATCTGTATATCGCTGATAAAACAAAACTCTTTTGCAAAAAGCAAATAGCCTCCAAAAGTTAATTGATTATTACGAAGAATTTCAAATTTTGAAAGAAACTCTATGGGTGTAATTTTTATTTTAGATTGACTATGCTGTTCTATTGTATCAATAAATAGCTGTACCTTTTCGTTTGAAATATGTTGCAGATTATGATTTGAATCTATATAAAAATCCCAACTGCTATTTATTGTTTTTAGATGCTCATTCGAAAGTTCATCTACACTCATCAGGTGATTTGAATTTTGTACCCGTTTATAATATCTTCCTCTAAAAGCAACAGGTTTAATAGGAAATTCCTAAACTCGTATCTCAATTATAGTTTGTCCTTTATAAACTATTTCTTCTATATCGAAGATAACTGAAGGCTGAGTCTTTAGTTTAATATCAGTAATCCACTTGGAGATACTTTCCTTTTCAATAGTAAATTGTTTTGATGGGTTCCCTGTATCATCAACACCAACTAAAATTTTACCGCCATTGGCATTTACGAAAGCTACAATACTTTCAATAACAGCATCCGTAAATGATAATTTATACTCAATAAATTGCGTTTCGGACATTTGTATGTGCTTATAATAAAATTTATGTGCTCAAATTACAAAACTCTAAACTTAAATATAGTTCTATGTTTAATTCAATAATTGCATTTACTTTTGCCTTTTCCTCGCTCGGGCCATGGCTCTCAGCCGTGGTGGACACGGTCGCTTAAATTACTTTTTGTATCTATTATGCCAGTAGGCCTCCCTGCCGTTACACTCAATTTATTAAAAAAATATTTTTCAACCAACCCCTCTTGTAATCAGTCGTCTCTGCGCCCATTAAATCTAATGACATTCTAACCACACAACCCCATCAGCTCCGCCGCCGCGGATCAATTAATCCCTTAGTGGTTTCTCAATATGCTATACCTCTGAAATTAACTCATATTCTGCATTATTCTAATGCGGAACGACTAAGAATTTGTAACTCGTATTTTATCAAACACTTCCAACAAATTCTAAATCGGGATAAACACAACTAAAGCGTCAGTGCGGCTATTATAGCCTTCTAATGCTTAATTTGTGTTTAATTAATTATCACAAATTCTCTGAAATTCTCTTTATCAATCACCTTGCTTTCAGCATTATACGTGTCGGTAAACGTTTTGGGTAGTTTTAAATTCTGCTTTTTATTCCACTTAAACTCATATCCAAATATTTTGCCTCCATTGTCCTCCACAAAATCTACTTCTTGTTGTTGTTTGGTACGCCAAAAATAAGTGTGTGCAAGGCTTTGTTTGTATTCTATTTGTTTAACTCTTTCTGAGATCAGAAAATTCTCCCATAATGCCCCTTTATCTGTTCTTAATTCAATTGGGTTAAAATTCCCAATGACCATATTCCGTATGCCATTATCATAGAAATAAATTTTCTTATTTGTTTTTATTTCATTTCTAAGATTCCGACTAAAACTGCCTAATTTGAAAATAATGTATCCTTTTTGTAGAATATCAATATACTTACTTACTGTATTCTTATCAACATTAACTATTTGAGCCAATTCCGAATAATTTACCTCGCTTCCTACCTGAAGAGCCAATGCCTGCACAAGCTTTTCAAGCACTTCTGGTTTTCGTACATCGGAATAGCATAGAATATCCTTGTATAAATAACTATTTACTAAATTTCGCAAAATACTTATTTCGTCGCCAGTATTATTTAAAACATCGGGATAAAATCCGTAGAGCAGCCTGTTTTCCAATTGTTGTTCTGCATATAAATATCCGTGGTGGGTTTCAAATTCCTCCCATGATATTGGAAATAATTGATATTCCCATTTTCTTCCGGTCAATGGTTCATTTATCTTATTAGACAAATCAAACGAAGAAGACCCACTGGTAAAAAGTTGAACCTCTTTGAACCTATCGGTTATGATTTTCATGCTGAGTCCAATTCCCTCTATTCGCTGTGCTTCGTCAATAAAAACAAATTTATATTTTTCCTAATAATGTTCTTATCTGCTCGGTATTTGGCTCTTTTAATAGTATTCTTGTTTTAGGGTCATCTCCATCAAGAAATAGATAGTCTTTTGTTTCAAGGATTGATTCAATTAAAGTCGTTTTTCCCCCTTGCCTTGGACCAATAACAACAATGGCTTTACCTGATTCTATTCTCTTGCTTATTCTTTCACTTAAATATCTCGAATACATAATTTTTTAGCCAAAGATGTAACTTTTAATGATTGTATTCACTAATAGTTATGCTTATTTGTTATTGTGAATTTTCTATTTACGTACGTTTAATGTTATACAATTCAGCATCATACTGGATTACAGACTATTTTTGTGTTTTTCATTGATGTTCCTGTTTTTTTGCAAACATATTCGTTTCATCTATGCGTATTTAATTATGATACGCCAATGCCATAAAAGCCCAACGTGCATATGTTAAGCCGCAAAAAACTTTTCTTTGTGCTCGCCAAAGCGAATATTAATTCCCTTTTTACTTTCACCTTTTTACTTTTTACATCAACAATCAGCACATCAATAATCATCTCCGCTGCTACACATCAACACATCATCAATCAGCACATCATTAATCAGCACATCAATTTTTCTAGGTTTTCTTTTAATATAAGGATCAATTGGCATTTGATTTTTTTCAGAGTGCAGCGAAAGTACCACACGAATAAAGCCTTTCAAATCAAATAATTGATATTCTAGCTCTGGATATTCCAATAGCCATTTCCGTAACCTTATAAAACGGGAAACACATATTTTAATGTGCTGGAAATAAAAGCTTTCACAATAAATCCGTGCTAACGATTTGATTTTATACTCTTTATATATTGTCTATTTGTAAATAGAATTGCCTCTGGCTTTAGCCAGAGGTAAGAAATTAAATGAAAAACCTGGCTTTAGCCAAACTAATCAATGAACCTTTCAAAGCCATGTTTCTTTAGAAATTCATTATATTCATCATTGAAAGATTTTATCTTATGATGTTCTTCCTGTTGCTTAATATAATTCCTTGTCAAATCAATCATAGATTCTGAAACAGATGCCACAAAATAGTCATTTTGCCAGTTAAACTGCGATTTACATAGCATTTGTTTGTTTATCCAAAAAGATGATTCCCCTTTTAACAATTGAGCCAAATCTTTTTAACGTCTGATCTATCCCCATTGAGACTAAACAATGGCAATGGTCAGAGTATCCACCAATAAAATCAATGTACATTCCCTTTTTCTTAGAATTTTCCCGGATATGTTGCCATACATTTGCTCTTAAATCAAAAGTTTACAGACGGGGGAGCCTGCTTTTGGTACTCCAAACAAAATGTAAAAATACTTTTACGTAAGGCATAACTTTGTTTTTTTACAATGACAGAATTTGGCTAAAGCCGATGGCAATTCACTTTCTAATATATAAAAAATCATTTCAGCACATCAAAATAAGAAGTTGCCTATAAAACCCGTACCATATTTTTCAATATCACCATTAAGACCAATCTTATTTATTCTTGCTTTTTCAGTGAACTTTCAGTAACCTTAAAATTGATTTTTAATTTTTATTATATAAACAATACCCATTAAATATCTCTTCAAATACTAATTTTTAATAAAACCAAATTTCATATATCAAAGAAAGCAGGATGCTGGGGTGCCACATTGTTCTTTTTCCCTTTCAACTTTTTCCTTCCTCACCCATCACTCCTCAACCACCTCTTAAACCTCGTCACCAAAGACTCTTCATCCGTCTTCTCACTATTCCCATAATACCCTTTATCTCCATTGTACGCATAGCCGTAGCCATAGCCATAATGATAACCATAGCCGTAGTAATATTTATATCCCAACGATTGCGTCACTATTACATCGTTCACCAAAATATTCAAATTCTTAAACTTATTGCTCTCATACAAATTATTGAGCAATTCCAGCACATCCTTATGCGTATATTTTTGTCGCAAAATAAAAATATTTGCATTGCTATACTCCGCAATCAGCAACGAATCTGTCACCAATGCAATAGGTGGCGTATCAATAATGATGTAATCAAAATTTTCCTTTGCTGTAGCAATAAATTCACGCATCTTATCGGTTTCTAGCAATTCCGCCGGGTTTGGAGGTATCGGTCCCGAGGGAGCTACCCAAAGATTATCAACCCCAACAGCAAAAATAATGTCATCAAAAGTGGATTTGCCAATTAAGAAAGTTGAAATTCCAACTTGATTGCCAATATTAAAAATAGTATTCAAACGCGGACGGCGTAGGTCAAAACCTGCCAGTAATATTTTCTTATTCGACATTGCCATTATAGCAGCCAAATTTGCCGTTATATAGGTTTTCCCCTCACCACTAATGGTCGAGGTCACCATAATCACTTTATCCTCCTTATTGCGAAGAATGTATTGAAGATTCGTTCGTATGCGCCGAAAGGCTTCGGCAAAAGGTGAGCGTGGATCTGTTTGCACCGGTATATCCGAATCGGTATAATTATGTCCTATGGTACCTAGTATAGGGATTTTAGTGTTATTCTCAATGTCCTCATGATAGGATATTGTTGGATTAATTAAATCCAATAAAATCAAAATAACGGCAGGTATTAAAAATCCCATAAAAAAAGCGATTAATAAAACTAAGGATTTTTTGGTGGCAATAGTTTGAGTATTGTCAATGCGTGCTTCGTCCAAAACGCGCACGGTTGAAATGGTAGATGCACGCTGTATTCCAGTCTCTGCTCGTCGTTCCAATAAAAAGTTGTAAAACTTATTATTGATATCGTATTTGCGTTCAATATTAAAAAGCTCCTGCTCACTTACTGGCAATTTTTTTATTTCCACGGATATTCCAGCAATCTGTTTTTCCAAAAGCTGAATTTTATTCTTTGTATTTTGTATGGAGTTGGTAATGTTTTCGATAATCTGTTCCTTGCTGCTGGCTATTTTCCGGTTGATAATTTCAATAGAAGGATTATCAATTTTTGCGGAATAACTAAACTCTTCCTTTTTGGAATACAAATTCGATAATTCAGCAGTTAAAGCGGTTAGTGAATTGTTTGTTCCATCCACCAATGCGGGCGATAACATGTTCTGTGGGTCTTTATTCTCATTAATATACTTCAACAAATAATCGAAATAATTTAATTTGAAAAGCAATTCAACTTTTTGTTGGTTATAACTTTTTAAATTATCAAAAGCAATCTGACCTTGCTTGTTTAGGTCAACCACATCATTGTTCAATTTAAACAAAAGCATAAGTCGCTCCGACATGCGCAACGAATCGTTAATTGCCCGTATTTGATTATCCAAAAAATCTTGTGTATTTGCAGCTATTTGTGTTTTACGCTCTAAGCCAAACCGAATGTATTCAGTACACAAAGTATTAATATAATTAACCGATTTCCCCGCATCATCTGTTTTAATTTTAACAGTAATAACCGTTCCACTTTGCTTCTCACTGGCATCAATTTCTAGCATCGCTCTGTATTGATTGGCAAGTCTATTTTTATCGTGCAAAGTAAAACTAAGCTTTCCATAAGTGCTAACATTCAAATCGCGGAATACGGTAAATTTAAAATTACTATCATAATATTCCTGGCCGTATTTCATCCGTATTTTTTTTCCCTTATATATTTCCAAATAATATTCACTATTATTTATGGTATTTATATATACGGGCGTACCTTCTATCTGTATATGTGTAGTATCAAAAACAACATTAATACCGGCATTTCTATAGAGCGCTTTCTCTCGTATTCGTCCATAACCCATATACGAAACATCGAAATCAAGGACTTCAATAGTTCTGTGAGCCAGCGTGTATGATCTTAGCTTTGCCGATTCGTTTTGCAGTTCAATATTATTCTTTAAAAAACGTATAGACCGAAATTGGCTCAGCACATCCTGCTGCTGATCGTCATCCTCCGATATTAGAGAAGCAGTGGCCATGTAATAGGTGCTTGCATACCTGTTTTTAAAATAAGCCACCGTTAATGCAATAATAATACACAATGCAAACCAATACCAATGTGATAAAAACAGGTATATATAGCGTTTGTAATTTATATTTTCCTCTTGCAAATACCCAGGGTTTGTTTCCATTATTTTGTCAAATTTAAAATAAGTAAAATGGCAGTCAATACGGAGCTCAATGAAGTAACTATAAACATATAATCAGAGGCTCTTTCTCTAAATAAGGTTGTACCTAAAGGTTCCACATAAATAATATCATTGGGCATAATATAAAAATTAGGTTGCAATACCAAATCCCCTTTTGTTAAATCAATACGGTAGGTAATGGTGCCATTATTTCCCGGTCGTAATATCAATACATTTTGTCTGTTTCCATTGTAGGTTATATCGCCTGCACCTGCCAAAGCTTCAAGTATGGTAACTTGCTCATCATATACAATGCGTACACCCGGACTTTTTACTTCACCTAAAACCGTATATCTAAAACTTATTAAGCGAACGATAACTTGTA
>JBBRXJ010000111.1:0-6996 GCA_038248505.1 Bacteroidales bacterium | reverse complement strand
GGGAAGATGAAATTGAGTATCAGAATTCGTTATTCCCCAAATTGCAGGGGGCTTACTTTTGAAAAACCAAAATAGCTTACCTGATTATCAGGCAAGTAAGAATAAAAATTAACTATATTCCGGTTTTACCGGACAACAATGTAAAATTATATAAACAATTTCCAAATGAAATCAGCTATATTAAAAACAATTATACTAATCTGTATAATAAACCTATCTGCTAATGCACAACAGGAGCGATTTGGAAACATCACTACCTATGACGGTTTACCAAACGCATTTGTAACAAAAATTGCTCAAGATAAATATGGTTTTATTTGGATAGGAACTATTAATGGCTTATCAAAATATGATGGTTATTCATTAAAGAATTATTTATACAATTCAAATGACACAAATTCCATCCCCTATAATGAAATAACCTGTTTATATATTGATAATAATGGAAGTCTATATGTTGGTACAGAAAAAGGGATCAGTAAATATAATTATGAATCTGAAACTTTTTCATCAGCCCACCCAAACGATATCTCATTAAACAATAAAATAAATTGCATTATAAGACATAATGATCAAGGTTTACTAATAGGTAGCCCGAACGGACTTTTCAGATACAATGAAATTTCGAAACGTTCAGAAGAAATTAAAATTGCCAACTATAATAAGCCTGATATTAGAGACCTATATATCGATAAAAATAATTATGTATGGATTGCAATGAATAACTATCCATTAACTCAACTCTGGTTTAATGATAAAAAAATAGAAGCAAAACAACATTTACTTTATCCAAATCCTAAAGATATAAGGAATATCTTTTTAAGCACTATTGCCCCAGAAGATAATGGATTGTTATGGATCGGTCAATATACTAATGGTGTTAGCTTGTATGACCCATTAAAGAAAAAAATAATTGACCGACTTAGCCAAGAAGAAGCTGGTTCAAAAAAATTACAAAACAATAGTATTGAATGTCTTTTAAGAACAAACGATGGCAGTCTTTTTATTGCCAATGAGGGTTTATATATATATAGTAAAAATGAATTAGTTGCATACAAAAAGAATTTTTTGAAGGAAAACGAGTTCGTTGATAATACCATAACAGACATTATACAAAGTAGAGATGGACTCATTTTTATAGCTACCCATAAAGGTGTGGTAACATATGATCCCTCGGTTGATAAAGTCAAATGCTTCATTCACCCTAAAGGCTTAACTGATTATTATTTTTCAGTTTGTAATGGAATAATACCAGAAGAAAATGAGATTTTTACATGTATGTGGACCCATGGAAATTACTCGCAATGGAATAAGAAAACAGCGGTTTATAAAGATTTTAATACATCGTCCATTAGCAATATTCGTAATTTTAAAAAAGAAAGTGACGGTACTCTAATTATAGCCCCTCTCTATTCCGAAATACAATTAATTCAAAAAGATAATATCCTTAAATTAAATATAGAAGGAGAAAAAAAGTTTACAATGATTGAGGGCGACTCTGTTTATATTACAATTAAGAATTCATTATATCTATATGATAAAAGAAAGATGCGTGGAGAAACACTTTTTACAGTAGCAGGTGAATCGCTACAATCTATTATAAAAGATGAGTCTGGTTTGTTTTGGATAAATGGTGAATACTCACTTATTAGTTACAATCCGAAAACAAACATATATGACGTTTATAAAATAATAACCGAGGAGAATACTAAATTTAGTTATCCTCTGTGTATAAAAGAAGATACCATCTATTGTGCAAGCCTATTAGGTATTGTTGAATTTAATACTCGAACCAAACAATTCAAGCATTACGAAACATCATTTAATACACAACTTGACTATGTAAAAAGTGCATTAACAGATTATAATCGACGTGTTTGGTTTTTTGGTTATCGTAACGTGCATGTACTAGACCTAAAATCAGCTATAATATATACCCTTGATACTCGAAGCGTATTTCATAATATTGGATTCAATCACAATTCATGTATACTCAACAATGACGGGCTAATTTATGCAGGAGGCAGTGGTGGAATTAGTGTTTTTAATCCTGCCTTAATGCTACAAGATACCCTATCATTTAAACCCTCATTTACAGAACTAAAAATTTTTGATGATATTATTAAACCAGGTACGAAATCAATACTTAAAAAAAGCATAACAGAATGCCGTTTAATAGAATTCAATTACAAGCAAACGGTTTTCACAATCGCATTTTCGCTTCTTAAATACAGTACCAAAAACAAAATAAAATATGCATATATGCTTGATGGTCTTGATAACCGTTGGTATAATTTAGAAACAAAAAACAGCATTTTATTTACACACTTACCCTCTGGCAAATATACTCTCAATCTCATTGCACTCGATGAAAATGGGAAGGTACATGAAGCGGACCCTTTAATAATAATTATACACCCACCCTTTTGGCTAACATGGTGGTTCATTACCTTATTGATTGGCGGAATTATTATTTCAGCCATTTGGTACTACTACAATAGAACTAAAAACATTCTAGAACAGAATAAAAAGCTAAACTTAATGGTTCGCGAACGAACAGAACAATTATTTGAACAAAAAGATGTGATTGAACGAAAAAACAAAGAATTAGCCAACTTAAATGCGAGTAAAGATAAATTATTCTCCGTTATTGGTCACGACTTAAAAAACCCATTTCATGCCATTTCAGGATTCGGCTCAATTCTCCTTAATAACTACGAAGAATACTCAGATGAACAGAAAATGGAACTCATAAAGCTAATGCAAAGTTCATCAGAAAATGCAATATCACTACTTGAGAATTTACTGCATTGGTCGCGATCCAATATGAACAAGATAGCATACAAACCAATACCATGCAATTTGGCTGTTATAATTAATGATAATGTAAAATATTTACGCATACTTGCCGAGAATAAAAAAATCCAAATTAAAACCACTGGCGAATCAACCAATTTATTGGCAGATTACGATATGATAAGTACAGTAATACGTAATTTAATGGCAAATGCAATTAAATTTACCCCGGAAAACGGTAGCATCACCATACATTCTGAAGAAAACGATAAATCAATCTTCTTTTCTATTTCTGACAATGGTATAGGAATGAATAAAGAGACTATAAATAAATTATTTCGTGAGAATCACTTTCATACCACCCAAGGCACACAAGGAGAAACAGGGACAGGATTAGGATTGCATTTATGCAAAGAATTCGTTGAAAGAAATAAAGGAATAATAACCATAACAAGTGAAGTAGGAAAAGGAAGCACTTTTAAAGTTGAATTTCCATTTACAAAAAAGAAATTAGAGTAAAAAAAAACTAGATATATTTTCCCATCACATCAAATAAATCCTGTTTGTTTATTGGTTTAGCTATATAATCATCACAACCTGAGCTTAAAATAAAGTTACGTTCTTCAAGCAAGGCATGGGCAGTTTCTGCAATAACAGGGAGATCCTTTCTGAATCGCTTAATAATTTGCGTAGCGGTAATGCCATCCATTTCTGGTAATTGAATATCCATCAAAATCAAATCAATATCATCATGTTCACGACAGAAAGCTACAGCTTCCTTTCCATTCTGAACATGAAATATAGCTGCCTTAGTATTACCAAGGTAAGCGTTTAACAATTTTAAACTTGAAAGATCATCCTCTACAATAAGTATTTTTCTGGTTTGCCAATCCTGATTTGCCATCTGTTTTATTTTTATATTGTGTAAAATAATAATTTAAAATACTAGCTAAAAACTTATTCAAAGACTATCCACACAAAAATCTACACCCTAAAGTAAAAAAACAAAATGCAATGACTTATCTTCTACATCCAATACACTCTAAAACAA
Source organism: Bacteroidales bacterium (assembly GCA_038248505.1). Classification (GTDB taxonomy): domain Bacteria; phylum Bacteroidota; class Bacteroidia; order Bacteroidales; family JBBRXJ01; genus JBBRXJ01. Next base: position 3,149 of record JBBRXJ010000111.1, on the reverse strand, counting down.
ACATCTGCTAATCACACATTATTCAAAGATATTTTTTTTCTATATCTAAAATCTACTGTTCAAATCTTTTAATAAATTTTTAAACCAGCAATCAAGTACTTTTTTATAAAATTACCCTGTAAAAAACAAAACCGTCATAATAAAAGTGTACTATTAAATTCGATTATCCCCAGTTTTGGCTATGGTTTCTGGACTCCCCTTCCATAATATGACATTCGTTTTATACCAATTTAATTCTCTATAATTATACCACAATAATGATTTTCCAAATGTGTTGATTTTAGCTTTTATATAATTCATATTTTTAAGGTGTATGATAAGGCATAATCAATTATAACAATGAACAATCAAAGAAGAAGGCTCTTATAAATAATATGATAGCTGCATTCTAATACTGATGTATAAAAATACATCAGTAAAAATGAAAAAGCAAATAAAAAGTTTAAATAATCTCTATTTCAACAGAAAAAAAGCTTTGAGCTATCATCTTTGGGAAAAAAGGAAAGGATATTTGAATATTAAGGATATTTGCTAATTTCGAACGATCAAATACCATGACAAAACCAGATAACATAGAAATGATTTATCAGCTCATCGGCGAAAAGCATGATGTATTCTGCTTTCTACATAATACCATTGATGAAAAAACAGCGATTAAAATCGCTACTGAAGGATTCAAATATGAAGGCTACATGGAATATACAACCGACCAAGTAGCTCCTGGAGAGATGATTGAATTGCGCTACTTCATGCACTCTCGTGGCAAGTATGGACATTATACCATGATAATACAAATAGGGAAGAACTTAGTTGAGAAATATTCACTGTTGTTAATAAATACAAAATACCACTTCAGTATGGGACTTTCAATAGCAACTGAAATTAGCTCCGAAGATGAGATCATATACCAATTAAACCCTCAATTTATTAAAGGCTTCTTCGATCATTCAAATAGCAGAATATGGCTAAATCCATTATTTGCTCCCTATACCGACCTTCCTGAGTTTAGCATAAACACAAAACGAATCTTAGAATCAAATGGATAAATGCTGAGATGGCCACTCTTTCCAATTTAGGTTAAAATCAAGCATCTCGGAATCCATTAAGAGAATAAACAATGGAATTGTGTCGTTTATTATATGTTCTCTTATTTTTTAATTATTTTTACCATCTAACAAAACGCTATAAACAAATGAAAACCAAAGCAGTACGAATTTACGGCAAAGATGACCTTCGACTTGAAGAATTTGAACTACCCGGAATAAAAGAAGATGAAATTTTAGCACATGTAATATCTGATAGTATTTGCATGTCGTCATACAAAGCTGCAAAACAAGGATCGGATCACAAACGAGTACCTAACGATATTAATATTAATCCCACAATGATTGGTCACGAATTTTGTGGTGAAATTATTGAAGTAGGCGCCAAATGGAAAAACAAATTTAAGGTAGGTCAGAAATTTAGCATACAGCCCGCAATAAACTATAAAGGTAGCCTTGATGCACCTGGATATTCCTATCGTTATATTGGTGGAGATGCTACCTATGTTATTATTCCGAACGATGTAATGGAAATGGACTGTCTTTTAGATTATGTAGGAGAGGCGTACTTCATGGCATCTCTTTCTGAGCCTATGTCGTGTATTGTTGGGGCATTTCATGCAAATTACCACACACGTGCTGGTAGTTATGTGCATGATATGGGAATTGTTAAGGGCGGTAAAATGGCTATTCTTGCAGGTGTTGGTCCAATGGGATTGGGAGCAATTGACTATGCATTGCACTGCGATAGACGCCCTTCATTACTCATTGTTACCGATATTGATGATGCTCGTTTAGCAAGAGCACAAAGCCTTTTTTCAATTGAAGAAGCAAAAAAACAAGGAATAGAACTACATTATGTGAATACAGCAAAGCAAAGCGATACTATTAAATATTTACTAGACTTAACTGGAGGTAAAGGTTACGATGATGTTTTTGTTTTCGCACCTGTTAAACCGGTTATTGAACAAGGGGATAAAATTCTTGGTCGCGATGGTTGCTTAAACTTTTTTGCTGGTCCATCAAAAACAGATTTTTCTGCTGACTTTAACTTTTACAATGTACATTATGAATCAACCCATATTGTAGGAACCAGTGGTGGTAATACCGACGACATGAAAGAATCACTTGACATGATGGCAAAAGGACTTATCAATCCAGCATCCATGATTACACATATAGGAGGATTGAATGCCGTAATTCCAACTACCATGAATCTGCCTAATATACCAGGCGGAAAAAAATTAATGTACACCAACATCACACTTGATTTAACTGCTATTGATGACTTTGCTGAAAAAGGAAAAAGCGACCCATTATTTGCCGAGCTTGATAAATTAGTAAAAGCCAATAATGGTCTATGGAGTCTTGAAGCTGAGAAATATTTACTCAAAAATGCAAAACCACTTTAGTTTAAAAATAAATCTCCATTACTTCGCCGCGGCGAATCACTCGTCATTATCCACTCCTCACTAATCACTCGTCACTATCCATGTGGGCAATACTAGCAATCGTCTCCTCATTTTTTTTGGGTAACTACGATATAATAAAAAAGGTGTCACTTCGCAATAATGCAGTGATGCCTGTTTTATTCATTTCAAGTCTTACGGGGTCATTGCTCTTTATGCCATTTATACTATTATCACGATTCTCGCCATCATTCTCTAGTTCTATTCTATTTGTACCTCAAGTTAATTTGCACGTACATTTTTTACTTTTCATTAAAGCAATTATTGTAATTAGTTCATGGACTTTTGCATATTACGCCATGAAACATTTGCCTGTTACCATTGTTTCGCCCATTAGATCAACTGCTCCGCTATTTACATTACTTGGCGCAATTACTATTTATGGTGAACGCTTGAACTTAATGCAATGGATAGGTGTAATAGTATCGTTTGGTTTTCTATACTTATTTTCATTTACTGGTAAAAAAGAAGGTATTATATTTCGAAAGGACAAATGGGTTCTTTTCATGTTTATGGCAACACTTATTGGTGCCATAAGTAGTCTTTATGATAAATTTCTGATTGACCGTTACGACCGAATTGCAGTACAAGCGTACTATTCGTGCTATAATGTTATAGTACTTATCCCGCTCCTTTT
>JBBRXJ010000110.1:0-7243 GCA_038248505.1 Bacteroidales bacterium | reverse complement strand
GCATAAATTGTTGTTCGATCATACAATCCTGCTTCCTGCATAATGATTGCCATTGAATAAGCCTCTTCACCGGTTGCACATCCTGCATGCCATATTTTTATAAAGGGATAGGTTTTTAAAATAGGGATAACATTTTCTCGTAATGACCTATAAAAGTCCTCATCACGAAACATTTCGGTTACTGTAATTGATAAGTCACGTAAAAGTTCATAAGCAAATGCTTCATCCTTCAGAACTTTCGATTGAATTTGAGAAACATCTTCTAATCCAGACAGCTTCATCCTATTTAGAATCCTGCGATTGATGTGGGCTTTGGAATACTGCCTGAAATCATAACCGTATTTCTGATAAACAGTTTCCAGTAATAATGAAATTCCGAGTTCTAAGGTGTCATCGTTTCTCATCTTCAGTAAGGTTAGGCAACTTTAAACCGAACGAGTTATACAATTTCATATAAATGTTACATAAATCACACATTTATATAAGAAGGTGCAGAGTAAAGGTCATATCTTATTGGATAGTTGACTGATAAAGAGTCTAGTTTTTTTTGGGGAGGTACTTATCACGCAGGCTTTTGTGAAAAACAAAATATACTTGATCGAACGATTAAGAGGGTGTTCGGTTTATTATTATTTGATTATGCATACTGATACACCAAACACAAATATCATTCTAAAATACCAAAGTAGGTGGCTGAGGCATTCGCCGCGGTGAAAAACTCAATGTGCCACCTCAGCGTCGTGCTTTCATTGATATATAAGAGCTCTGCTTTCATTATAAATCAGTAAATATCTAAGTGGTGTACAATTGTGCAGAATCATTATTATAATGCGTGTCGACAAAAAAATAAAAATCTATCATTTTACAGAATCAATTTTAAAATACTCTTTATATCTATTATACAAATTACCTGCCTGTAAATAACACGATTGGGGACTCATAAAATGTGAAAACTCAAAGGTAATCGCTTTATCAAAACCTGCACGTTTTGCAGCCTCTAGCTTTAGTCGTAGTTTATCAAATTTTATCGGAAAGAACTTTATGGGCATATCCCGATCCAATGTTTCAGCATTCGTCCAACACTGCATGCCATATTTTTTTGCCAACCTTTTGTTTACTTCAAAAAATGCGTCGAGCTCATTGTAATCAATATGTCCATCCTGAAAAGCGCATGCATCAACAACATCGTGAATACCATCAAAAATCTCATCCCAATCTTTTTCGTGTTCTTGAATAGATACAGCATCTGTTTTGCTAATATTTGAAGAGGATGCTGCTACCGATTTCTTCCCATCAATCCACGGTGAAATAAATGTTGGGAGACCTCCTGAAACATCTTTACACTGTTTGCCCATTGCACGAAAACTAGGTATCGCTCCTTTTGTATTTCTGCTTATCTCTCCACTTATGTACCAACCTTGAAAACTTTTATACTTATTCCCATAGTCTTTCCAAACCTCGTCAATCACATATTTATTGTCTTCAATTTCCATAGAAATATCGCCCGTGTCCCAATATTTTCCTGAGTCATACAAACCAAAATAAAATTTCATATCATACTTATCGGCCAAACGCAAATACAAATCCAACAAATCATAAGACGGCGCGTAACAGCCTTTTGATAAAAGATATTTGGAGGGATAGCTAATAAACTTTCGATATCCTGATCGAATAAGTATGACCGTATCAATACCAATGGCTTTCATGTATTTAAAGTCCTGATCCCATTCTTTTTCACCCCAATTTTGATGAGGAATATCGTGTGATATCTCATCCAAAAAAGTGCCTGTTATTAAAAGCCCATTCGAATTATTTGTACTAATTTTAGTATTTAATGATTTATCATCTGACAGCAAATGACTGGAACCAGTAGAAAAAGCTTGTGATGAAAAGGCTACAGTTGAAGCACTAGCCAAAGTTAACTTCTTCATAAAATCACGACGATTGTTTGTGTTCATAACTTATTGTATTATAGTCCCAAATAAATCTATTTTTTTGTTTGAAAAAGGATCAAGTATTTGATCAAGTAATACAGCCATTTCACTTCGAAGAATGGAACGTAAAACATTAAAATCAGCTAAATCATACTCTATAAAAATAGATTTCGCCAATATTGTAATATCGCTAATCTCAATGTTTTCGTGCATGGCAATGTTTTTAATATAATTTAATGCTTCTTGTATTGTAAGTGTACTGGGGGTATTCTCAAAATGAATATACGGATAATAATCCAATAATCCACTCAATTCATTTTTTAATAATAGCGTATCAGCACGAAACCAAAATTGATTTGACCAAGCCACATTTTTACCAATACCTTTTAATATCCCTGTAGATCCTATACGTTGCAATGGTTTAAAAAGCTTACTTTCATTTGATACATCGAGGTATGGTAAAAGATAAGACCCGCTTTCAAGCAATGCGCTCTGAACGTCTCGAACAGCTACTTCAGAAAGCTCTTTTTTTTGTTTAATGGAAAGTGCAGCTAATGCTCCTGCTGCTTGTCCAATCTGCAATACCACTGGTTGAAGACGAGTTGATCCATTCACAATATTGCTAACAGAAATGGATTTCTCAACAACAAGTAAGCCATTAACATTTTTTGGAATTATAGTACCTAAGGGTAAGCCATAAGATGGTATAGGATAAAAATGCAATTGTGGTAAAGTATCTGAACCAACGAATCGGTTATGATGATGATCTACCGGATAATCGCCAACAGCAATAGAGGTTCTATAAAGAGCGTGAGGCTGAGAGAAAGGCATCGTTATATCATTTACTGTAAAGCGTACCAAACCATCAATACGTCTTGATTCGCGATGATATGGAATAAGAGGAAATAAATCTGAGGTAGGAAATTCATCATCTGCTAAATAAAGGGTACTAAATCCCAATTCCTTCTGAATAAAATAAAGAAAGCAAAGCGTAAAATCTTTTGCCTTTTTCAAAGCTTCTTCTCTTTGCACTGGTGTTTTTTCGATTAAATTCAGATAGTAATCATTCCCTTGAATAGGCCAATTTATCATGTATTTATTATTTGGCAACTTACCATAATTTAACATTTTGTCTTTCGACCAAAGAAATTTATTGGTGCTATTAATACAATTCTTATTGGCGCATGCACACGCGAAAGCGGTAGAATCATATCCCACTGGCCTATTAATAGTCATATCTCTTCCATAATTCTTAAGAATAGCTACATAGGTCAAATCTTGAATAATGCTATTCGATTTATCAGGCGCAATAGATTCGCCTGTTGTATTGCGCGAATCCATTCCAATATCGTAGTTCACGCCACAGGCTTTTGCTATATCACCTAACTCAGTAGCATCAATTAAACAAATGGCTTTAATAGTTTGTGTCTGCTGATTGCCGCGAATATGCACATACCAACGATTATCTATCTTTTCAACTTTTTCAACAATGGTACTATACAAAATTGAAAGACTTTCTTCTTTGGCAGCAAAATCTTTTAGAATTATATTTCCGACGGAGGGTTCAAAAAGGACATCACTCACCCATCCGGTACTTAATAACGAATCGGCTCCATAGTACTTTGAGAGCGCCACTCTGAACTCACCAAAAAAACCAGAGGGTAATTGTTTATTACCGTCAATAGCACTTACACCAGCGGCAGTAAGCATACCACCTAACCAAGTTGTTTCCTCAATAATTAATGTTTTGGCTCCCATACGGGCAGACTGTACACCGGCTGCGATACCGCTTGCTCCGCCACCAATAACTAAAACATCAAACGATGGTATTGTTGTGCATAAACCAATAAAAATATTGAAATTACATAATGTAAAAAACAAAAACGTCTTACTATTTAAACGAGTCATCTTAGAAAAAATAAAGGGTTTTAAAATGTAAATATACAATAGATTCTCGATAGGATACGAAAAATATTTACGCTAAAAAAGCCTTTAATTTATGGCGATTGCCAACCGCGGTAGAGTCGTTTTATTGGATAATTTTGTGTAACTAATGCACAAAATTAAAATTATAACATTTAAAAATGTTATAATAAAACGTGCCTCTTTTTATGAAGCGCTTCCTAATCCAAGACATAATATCAGTAGAAATAACAAAAAAGATTTAGATGGAAGATTGGAGATTGTGGCATCCATCTCCAATCTCACATCTTAAATCTACCTACCTAAGAATCGTAATCTGTCCTGTAAATGCTCTATCACCATTGTTGAGATCGATGATGTAATGGTAACTATCAATTGGTAGTTTGTATCCATTATAGGTACCATCCCATGGTTCTTCATAACCATTCGATTTGAAAATTAATTGTCCCCAACGGTCAAATATCTCTACACGTAATTTTGGATATATGTCATTCAATCGTAAGGTACGATCTGATTCATCGGTTGAATACAAATTCCAATAATCATTTACCCCATCATTATTTGGTGAGAATACCGTTGGTATTTCAATACAATTTTCTTTTTCGTTTTCAAGAACAAAGGCGGTATCAATAATACAAGTTCCTTGCGCATCGGTTACCGTTGCGGTGTACGTACCTGCGGCGAGTTCTGAATTAAAATAATCGAAACCTGCACCATTTGACCAATTAATAACATAAGGTGCAGTACCACCACTAACATTTAATCGAATTTCTCCATCAGAAACATCAGGGCAGTATGGTTTAATCACATCGACCAATTCAACAACCAAAGCGTCAGGTTCAGTAACTATTAAACCACTTGCTTCCATAGGACAGTTATTTTGGTCAAATACGGTTACCGTATATGTACCCGTATCCATTGCAGTGCGCATTTGATCTACTATTGTATCGCCATCGGCCCATGCATAGCTAACCATTGGCTGTACGCCACCAATTGAAACAACATCAATCTTACCATCTTTTTGTCCCTTACATGTTACATGGGTAATTTCAGGATACAATTCAATTCTCTCAGGTGATGTTATATCATAAGTTGCCGTTTTTTCACAGGCCTTAGTATCTGTTACGGTAATAATATATTGTCCCTCAACCAGGGAATTCACATTGATTGTTGTTTCCCCATTACTCCATGCATATGAAGTATAAGGTTGGGTACCTCCTGCCACATTGTCAATTACAATAGCTGCGGTGGCAGAATCTTTACACAACAGATGCGTCATTGTTCCAGAAATAATAATCTCTGTTGCGGCAGGTACACTCTTCACTACACTAGGCAATTTGCAATTATTAGCATCATTCAAAAATGCAATATAGGTCGTTGGTACAAGATTTCTTCTATACATTGAATCCTTCATAGCCAAATTATCGATCCATATTACATAATACGGAGCTGTACCTCCTGAAACATATAATTGAATTTGACCATCATTAAAATGATAACATGTTTCTGGTGTTATTATAGCTGAATCGAGTACAAATGATATGGGCTGAGTAACAATATAGCTGCCTGAGAAAGTACATGTATTCTGATCTGTAACCGTAATGCTATAGGTATCGGCAATCAAACTATCAATATCCTGATTAATACTATCAATAACTATTGGTACACTATTGGTCCATTGATAGGTATATGGCATTAAACCTAAGGCTGGAGAAATATTAATTTTACCATTATTAAAACCAAAACAGCTTACTGGTGTAACTATTGGAATAGGAATAGTAGGTCTAACATTCACCACAAATACTGTGGATGCATTTGCAGTACATCCATATAAGTCGGTGATAGTAACAGCATACGTACCATTCATCAGGTTGTTTGCATTCAAACGAACTGGATTTTGTAATGTTGATGAATATGCTAACGGACCACTCCAAGCCCAGCTTACAGCACTGTCGCCACTTTCAAATAAATGAATATCCTGATTTGCACATATTGGTGAGTTGCTTGTCAAATTTATATCTGGTAACCCATTTGATTTTACATGCACACTATCAAGTGTCGTACAACTGTAAACGTCGGTTACTGTTAAGGTGTATGTTACGCGTCCTACTTGAGGATTAATTACAACAGGTATTGAATCACTTGCACTATTAAGATGCGTTGGGTTAGTCCACTGATAAGTAAATGGTCGAACCCCAGATACAGAATTTGTCAATCGTAAATTTTTATTACAAACGCCCATCAATGTATCTGCTCTCATACTGATGTTCAATAAATCGTTTACTGAAATATTCACCGTATCATAATCCTCACATGCATACTTGTCTGTGATGGTAACAATATAAACTGTAATACCAGCTACGGGATCAATCAACATAGGATCTTCAATTGCTGCGTCATCCAAATGAGAAGAATTATTCCAAGCAAAAGTAACAGGAACAACACCAGTACTATTTGTTCTCAACACCAAATTCTTTTTACATATACCAATGGTGGTATCATTCATTGTACTGATGGTTGGGTTCGGATCAACTATAATAGTAACTATTGCTGTAGCAGTACAAGAATAAATATCAGTTACAGTTAATATATATGGATGATTTCCTGCTGATAAAACATTGCCATTTATTGAAGGGCTTAATACTGCTGATGATGATAATCCGATAGCTGGACTCCATGCATAGCTACTTGGAGTACCATCTGGTACATTACTCAACAAACTAATTGGATGACATTGACCAATCGTTGTATCGGCAATAGTACTTGTAGCAATACTGTCAACAGTAATAGTTGTACTAGTTGTTGCAGTACATCCGTAGATATCGGTTACAGTTAAGGTGTATGTGAATACACCATCTGTTAAGAGATTTGCATCAACAACAGGACTTAAAATAGCTGCATTACTTAAACCTAAAATAGGACTCCATAAGTAGCTCGCTGGCGTTCCATCTGGTACTGCGCTCGTAAGTGATTTTGTATTACAGTAGCCAATAGAATCATCACCTACCGTATACGTTTCAACACTGTCAATGGTAATTATTGTATTTGTTGTAGCAGTACATCCGTACTTATCAGTTACGATTAAGGTATAGGTAAACTCGCCATCCGTTAATGCGCTTCCGCTGAGTATTGGACTCAATATGGTAGCGTTACTTAATCCTGTAGCTGGGCTCCAGGCATAGCTTGTAGGTGTTCCATCAGGTACCGCACTTAGTAAATTCTTAGTGTTGCAATAACCGATAGAGTCATCAGCCACTGTACTTGTAGCAATACTATCAATGATGATTACAACATCAGCAGTTGCAGTACATGCATACTTATCGGTAACTGTTAAAATGTATGTGAATATACCATCTCTTCTGAGATTTCCATCAAATACAGGACTC
>JBBRXJ010000109.1:0-7622 GCA_038248505.1 Bacteroidales bacterium | reverse complement strand
TCAAATTGATGGCAAACAATTACAATCTCAATATAAGTATTTTTTAAGTGATTATTTTTCGTGGATCAAAAGACACATGCAGAGAACTGGCTTCTATATCCCGATAATATTGGGCCTTTTCTAACAATTGATGAAACATCATTGTCTCATGGTGAACTTTATGCCATTATTATAAACAAGGCAGCACATGGTCGTAAAGGCACCATTGTGGCAATGATAAAGGGTACGGATGCCAAAGCAAGTGATTAATGTTTTAACTCAAATTACGCATTAGAGAATTCAAACGGGAAATCAAAAATTTGGGTATAGTTCCAAAGTCCAGAAAACCATGCTCTTCTTTTTTTGTTTAGAGCAATTTTAAGCACGAGTTTATCATTCTGTTTTTCAAAATAAGCCCCAATCGCAAATGTTCTATATCTCAATGTTGATAGTGTTTTCTGTGTTTTTTCTTTAGAACAAATGTTCTAAAGAGCGACATTAGATTATATGCTATCATGGCAAAAGTTAAGGCAGCTTCTGTTGCATAAAAATCATTTAGGTTAAAACTATCAAATCCAAAATCATATTTCAATTCTTTGATTTGATTTTCTGCATTAGCTCTACCTCTGTAAAGTCGCCAAATTTCAGCGGGGGCATATTTCATATTGGTAACATACGCAGAATATCTATAATTCTTGAAAATATCTTCTTCTGCAAATAATCGCAATTGTTTACCCGGTGCTTGAGGACGGTCTTTTATTCGTTGTCGAACCATGACGTTTCTTCGGGGCGTTTCTCATGATACACTTTGATACATTTGTTCGCAAATCTCAATTCCAGTATCAAGAAGCATCCAATTAGTGCTGGCGTGAATAATTCTCTGAATGGGATGCGTAAACTTCACCTCAATAACATAATCAATCTCTTTTGTTCAATAAAATCGAGAATGTTAGATTGAAAGAAACCACTGTCTAATCGAATAAGGCTGATAGTTTTATTTTTCAATTTTGACAAAGTATCTTCCAAAAAAAAGAGAGGAAATTATTAGCCGATGATGCATCGCCACTACTCTTTTACTAGGATTATAGCCATTTTTTGCACCCTGCTGCTCGCCATATCTAGTCATTACAGACGAGTCAATATCTAAAGTGAAATTATCAAATTTAAAATTGCTGAAAATCCACGAGTAAAAATAATCGCTTACTTTTTGGTTCTTTACTTGGTTGAATTTAGAGAAAAATCGCTTATAAGTATCCTGTCCTGGAATGTTTTTCCAATCAAATATCTTACCCAATGCCACATCGTGACGAGTTACTTCGGTGTGTAAAAAACGATTTGCCCCACACCAAATACTCGTGATAAAACACTCCAAAATTGTCGATGTTTTATATCCTCGGTTAGACCCAGATTGGGGTAAGTCAGAATTATTATCAATAAGCTCGCGAAAGCCTATTTTCTGCAACATCTGTTTCAAAAAGGCCATTCCGCCCCATGGCGTAATCTCTTTGCTAGTATAGGATATATCAAAATTCCATTGTTGTTTTATTTCTATTGCTACGCATTAGGATTTTAAACACAAATCTATGATTTTTTTTAATGCGTAATTTGGTTTTAAATTGCTTGATCTTGGTGGAATAACCGATATTATTATGGATAGTTTGCGTGAAGGAATGGATACATTGCATTATGTGTCATTTGTGCATAGTCTGAATAATGGGTTCCTTTTTTATTTTAAAAAAAATATATTTGTAAAGCGCATCCCTGCTCAGAATGTAATTTTCTTTGATATAAATACAAGCATCTATTTATATCAAAAATATCAATACTTTCGTTATACTATTAAGAATATTTTTGTATATTTATAAATCAACATTCTTAATCTCAATCTGAATTTAATTGTATGTCAAAACTTAATGACAAATATTTGAATTTTAAGTACAATAATGTAGTACCATCAGCTGGCAGTTTATTAATATCTGACCCATTGCTTGAGGATAATTTTTTTCGAAGATCCGTAATATTAATAACAGAACATGGCGACGATGGCAGCATTGGTTTTATGATTAATAAGCCAGTGGATATTATGATAAAAGATGTTATTGAGGACTTGCAAAATATCAATGAACGAATATTTTTTGGTGGTCCCGTTAACACAAATACAGTTCATTTTTTACATTCTTATGGAGAGATTGTTCCAAATAGTGTTAAAGTATGTGAAGGAGTTTATTGGGGGGGCGATTTTGATTCGGTTAAAGAGTTAATTCGATTGAATGGATATAATTCATCACGTATTCGTTTTTTCATAGGCTATAGCGGTTGGTCAATAGGGCAGCTTGACGAAGAACTTAAACAAAATTCGTGGATCGTAACGGATTTTGATCCCGATTTGGTATTAAAACATGCTATAAAAGATATGTGGTACGATACCCTCAATCGGCTTGGAGAGAAGTATAAAATATGGGCTAATGCACCTATAAGTCCAGGACTTAATTAATCATTGTCATTAGTTTTTCTTGAACCTTCTTTGTATTGCTGCTAAAATAGCGCTGTTCCCCATAACCCACAATCCATTTTATTCCTGCAATATCATTACAGATAAATATTTCCTCTGCTTTCTCAATATCCGTAGCAGTAAATGATAAGTCAGAATGTACTATTAAATATTCCTTGCAAATTTGAATTGTCTTATCTTTTAAAATGAAGCTTAGTGCTCCATCACTTTGGGGTGGCGTAAACAGATGATTGTCTCTCTTAATAAATATACAACCATAGCTTGTATTTGAAATATTATTTTTCTCATTGATTTCTAGTAATAACTCATCATTAATAAATCCAAATTCATTTAGTGCTGAGAATGTGAATTGATGAGGATTGAATGCAGAATGTTGAGTATGAATTCGAATTGACTTTTCTGCTGAGAGTATGAAGCCCTTCTTGTTAAGTGCCCAAATAGATTGCGCTAAAGGCACAACAACGATAAGTAATTCAGGGGCTTGGTCTGCTAGTAAAACTATTTTTAGATATATTCGATTGTGTTTAAAAAACTTATTTCTATTTATTAATTTGTTAATGATATCTTTTAATTTTGAATCTGAAGGCAGATTAATTCCATTAATGAATTTGGTCTTAGCTTTAAATAATTGTAAATGTTCATCCAAAAAGTATAAGGAGGTGCTTATACCACTAATTATTGTTCCTATAGTAGATTTAGAGAGAGCTAATGAATTGAAGGCTTTATATGAATGCGCATCTGTATTAACATAAGTAGCGCCAAAATAAACCGATGGGTAATCATTAATCATTATTTAAACGAATGTATTGAGATGTTTCATTAGATTATCGTTCGCTTGAATTTTAAAAGGAATGATACCTGCTTTTTCAGCTGCCATAACATCGCGATTTGCATCGCCAATAAAGTACGATTGCTTGCAATTAATTCCATATCGTGCGGCTGCTTTTTCGAGAAGTAAACTGTTGGGCTTGCGGCACAAACATAGTTCAATATCGTTATGATGCGGGCAATAATATAAATCGGTGATGTGAATTTGATGACTTTCTAAGGTATGAAGCATAAACGCATGTAAATCTTCTACGGTATTTTGTGTGAAAATTCCTTTAGCAATGCCACCTTGATTTGATATAATGAATAAAAGAAATCCACGTTCAAGCATTATTTTTAGAAAATCAAATATGCCTGAGTTGAATTCGAAATCTTCTTTACGCCAAGTATAATCGCCTCTTTCACGATTTATAACACCGTCACGATCAAGAAATATAGCTTTTATGGCTGACATGTTAGATATTAAATTCCATAAGTTTCTGAATAAAAAAGGATAGTAGGCGTGACTCTATTACCATTGGAAACATAAAGCCAAAGAGAGCTCCTAAAAAGTGTGCTTCGTGGTTAACATTGTCAAGGCTTTTTCGGCTCATGTAATTCGAATACAACATATATAGAAATCCGAAAACGATGCCAGGAATGGGAATTATGGCAAATAAATATATCTTATTCCAAGGGTCAAATACAATGCTTGCAAATACTACGGCAGATACAGCTCCCGATGCACCCACTGCTGTATAACTGAAGTTGTTTTTGTATTTTTTAATGGTAGTGGCGGTTGCAGATGCCATAGCTCCAAAATAAAGAAGCAAATAATTTAGTGATCCATAGGGCAAAAATTGGCTAAAGTAATATTCAACTGCAGTACCAAATGAATAAAGTACAAACATATTTACAAAAAGATGCACCCAATCAGCATGCAAAAAACCATGCGTAATAATTCTGTAGTATTGTTTGCGTTGATCAATAAGATAGGGCCTTAAATCGAATCGCGACATTAGCGCTGAACTATTAAACGCAAGCAATGAAACAACACATGTAATTGCAATAATGATTATCGTAATCATAAAGTATTATTTAGTTTAAAATTTCCAAAACATCCTCTCATCCTTCAATGCATAATTCTATATACAAGTTCCTTCAAGAGTTCTCCGTCAGAAGTGGATGAGTTTCCTGAACCCTTTGATTTTAAGTCAAACTCACGAAGCAATGCCAATACATTCATCACTTTTACATTATTATATATTTTAGCTGTTTTCATGTATTCATCCGCTACATAGGGGTTTAATTTAAGAGCAGAAGCAACAGAATTTTTATCTTTTACAGGTAGGCAATGAAATATCATTAACTTACTGAAGAAACCAAACAAAGTAGCAATAATCATTGAGATATGAGTGTTTTTAGGCTCTTTGGCAAAATATAATACGATACGATTGGCTTTTAAAATATCTCTCGATCCAATTGCCTTTGATAATTCATAACTATTATATTCTTTGCTAATGCCAATGTTCTTCTCAATATCGTCGGAGTTAATTTGCATTCTTCCTTTTGGCAGCGTAATCATTAATTTATCGAGCTCATTCGATATTTTCGCTAAATCATTGCCTAGGTTTTCATTTAACAATTCACAGGCATCATTTTCAATACTTGTTTTTTTCTCCTTTAGGTATTCTTTTATCCATCCCGGAACTTGGTAGTCTTTAAGTTTGTCTGATGTAAATATAGCCCCTTTTTGGTCTAGCGCCTTATAGAGCTTGGTGCGTTTGTCGAGGGTTTTGTATTTGTAATTTATTACAAGTATGGTCGACGATAGTGGCTGCTGAACATAATAAATAAGATCGTCTAGTTTTTTAATGTCTTGACCTTCTTTTACAATAACCACTTGATGATTCGACATCATTGGGAATCGCTTGGCGAGGTCTATGATATTTCTCAAATCTGAATCGCGACCATACACTATAGTTTGGTTAAACGATTTTTCAGTATCAGTCAGTACATTTTTCTCAATGTAGTCTGAAATCTTTTCAATATAAAATGCTTCCTCACCCATTAAAAAATAAATAGGTTTGTAAATCTTGTTCTTAAGGTCTGATATGATGGTCTTGTAATCCATTTTTTTATTTGCTGTAAAGGTAAATAAAAAGCGTGGAGCAATGCATCACTGATACATAAAATGAACAGATGTTTTGAGTGGATATAATGATCAAATATTTAAAGCATTAGCTGTATTTTATTGTATATTTGTTGAATGAATTCCTTACTCTCAAAATTAAATTTACCTGAGTGCGAGTTGTTAATACGAAGTCATTCAAATCGTAATCAGGTATGGGATACATTACGGCGTAGATATGTTCTATTAAGCCCAGAAGAATGGGTTCGGCAGCATTTAATATATTATTTAAAAGATTATCTTGGCTATCCAGTAGGTTTAATAGCTGTTGAATTTACGATTAAACTTTTTGGTTTAACAAAGCGTTGTGATATTTTAGTGCATGATAGAACGGGAAAACCGCTTCTGCTGGTTGAATGTAAAGCCCCAGGTGTAAAGGTGGATAGTCTTGTTTTAGAACAAGCAGTACAATATAATATGAAACTACAATTGCCTTATTTAGTTATAACAAATGGACTCGATCATTATTGCTGTAAGATTGATATTGCTGAAGGTACTTGGTCTTTTTTGCAAAAAATACCTGCGTTTCAAGATATTATTTAGAAGCAATACGTTGAAGTAGATGTTCGTCTTTCCAATTATTAGTTTGTCTTAAATTCCATTGTTTTTTTGTGCCACAAATGTTAAATCCACATTTAATAAAAAGTTTCAGGCTCGCATCGTTGTCTTCATCGATATTGCAAAAGAGTTGATGAAGGTGAAGTATATTAAATGCATAATCTGTAATTGCATCAATCGCATTTGATGCATATCCTTTTTGACGATATTTTGAATCAATAATAATACCAATACCTGCGCGTCTATTGAGAGGGTCAAATTCAAACAAATCAATTGCACCAATGGTTGTTTGAGGTACTTGTTGCAAGTCAATCATGAGACGTAATTGCTTACTTTCAAAAATGTCAATATGCGCATTTAATATGTACTGTTCAAGTACATGACGCGAAAAAGGAGTAATTGTGTTACTGAGATACCAAAGGTTAATATCGTTTTCCCATTGGTATAGTAAATCGATATCACTAATTTCGGGGGCGCGTAAACGAATCGTATCGTTGCCTGGAAGAATCAATTTGAAAAATTATTTCGACTGAATTAGATAGATATCTTCTTTGCCCTTACCAGTTGCAGCTATTCGTGCCATATAGCCAGAATCGCCAATTCCTATTGGGAAATAGAATAGATCATCATCGGTGGTATTTATTGGGTAGCCTACATTTATTGGTTTAGACCATCCGTTACCTGTTTTCTCAACATAGAAAATATCATAACCACCCATTGATTCATGGCCTTGTGAGCTGAAATAGAGTCTCGTTTCGTCTTGGTTAAGAAAAGGGGTGTCTTCATTAAAAATGGTGTTTAAATTTTCACCAAGTAATACATCGGGTCCCCATTTACCATTTTCTTTTAATTGGCACATAAAGATATCCATGCCCCCAATGCTTCCTTTTCTATTACTGGCAATGAACATAGTTTTGCCATCTTTGCTTATACAAGCATTCGATTCCCAAAACTTAGTGTTAATAGGAGCTTCCAGACGTGTAAATTGATTCCATTTTTTTGTAGTATCGGAAAAGGTTGTGATGTAAAGGTCGCTATTGAAATTATCATTCATATTCATGATTAGCGTTTTGCCATCGGCAGAAATGCTGCTAACATAAAGCTTACCATCTGAAACTAATTCGGTGTTAATGTTTTTTGGATCCGTCCATTGACCATTGAACCTTTGAGAAACAAAGATAGCATCATAGAACTTAAGCTTTGTGTTAAATATCATGGTGTTTCCATCGGCTGAAACGACCGCTTTAATATTTGGATTATTATTGTTAATAGCATCCCCAAGATTAATAAGTTCAATATTTACGGGATTGGCAATATTTTTTTTAGCATTGCTGCATGCTTGCATTTGCTTCTGTACATAAAGCATTTCGGATATTTCTTCTTTATTCAATAAAGCAAGGTATTTGCGAAGATTGTCGATTGATTTTTCAAAATTCTCTGTAACTAAGTAGGCTACACCCAAATAAAAGTAAGCTTCAACAGGTGATTGAGTTTCTTTGTAAGATCCTTCAAGGTATGTAAGTGTTATGGACTTTGTTGCTTCTTCTAAATATGGAATTGCTTTGGCTTTTTCAC
>JBBRXJ010000108.1:0-7646 GCA_038248505.1 Bacteroidales bacterium | reverse complement strand
TCGATTGAAGATTTACCTCGTCAAGCGTTGCACGAAGGCACAACGGGTGTAACTGCAACAGCAAATTTCCATACGGTTTATACTCAATACAAATGGGCTTATACGGCAAGCAACTTGTCGGGGCTAATACTTGAAGTTGGCACAAAAGACGAACATGTAAGTTATTCATCTTTTAAAACTCAAGTAAAAAATAATATTGCAAACCTTACATCACCAGCAAGTAATCAATTGCAATATATATCCACATTAGGAAGAACATTAAAAATGGAATGGCAAGCAACTAATACATACAATTACATGAGTAACTCCTGCATTGTAACTCCAATAAGTGTTGCAGGAAATTATCCTAAAGTTTGGTATGATGGTATTGCAAACAATTATAATACATGGAATTTATATGAGGTTGTTTATGGTGATAAAATTGTTGATGCAAAATGGTGTGATGGCAATCTTTCATTAAAATCAAACAACCATGAAGTTAAAATATTATGTGACACGGCAACAGCAAAATTCATCTATAAAGAATGGAAATTAATTACTGCAAACAAAGAATTAAATGAAGACAAGTCGATAAATTACATTTCAGAACCTTATCCTAATCCCAGTAATGATAAGGTTTCAATAGATTTTGTTGTACGAAATTCAAAAACAGCAGAGGTATCAATTTATGATTTACAAGGACGTATAATGAAATCGGTAATTGAAGACAATTTAATTGAGAATCAAAAGAGAACAATTCAAATAGATGTAAGCGATCTTTCAACAGGAATATATCTAATAAAACTCAATGGAACTTTAACTCAAAAATTGGTAGTTGAGTAATAAAGATAGGAGTTAGCCGCGGTTCAGAAGCTGTTTATTAGAGGCACATGCAATTAAAAATTATTTCACATCCACTTTAATATGACGAGTGTGATACATTTTCTTTAATCTGCTTTTAAATATATCCTTTAAAATTGCAATATGCATAAGTGTAATATTAGCTTCGTCAAATTGCTCTTGTTCAAGTAATCGCTCAAAAACTTTTTCAACGAGTTCAGAAATTGTTTCATCATTATAAACAGAAAGACTACGAGAACCTGCCTCAACGGAATCAGCTAGCATTACCACAGCCATTTCTTTGGTTTGAGGTTTTGGGCCAGGATATCTGAAGTGATTTATATCAACTTCCTTTTCAGGATATTTTTTAATAAATGAACGATAAAAATACTGAAGTGTTGTTGTTCCATGATGGGTTTCAATAAAATCAATAATAGCTTGCGGAAGTTTATAATTGCGAGCCTCCTCAATGCCTTTTGGCACGTGTGAAATAATGATCTTTGCACTATCTTCAAATTCAAGATCATCATGAGGATTGAATGAAGGATCTTGATTTTCAATAAAATAAATTTGATCATCCATCTTTCCAATATCATGATAAAGAGATGCCGTACGTACCAATAAAGAATTACCACCAATATGTCTTACAGCTTCATCAGCCAAATTAGCAACTTGCAACGAATGATGAAAAGTGCCTGGAGCGCGTTCGGATAGTTCTCTTAATAAAGGCAAATTCGTATCTGATAATTCAAATAATGTAGCGTCTGAAATAAACCCAAATATTTTTTCGAAAATATAAATTAATGGATAAGCTGTAAGAATAAGAATTCCGTTAAGAATAAAATAACTCGTTAAATGCCAATTAAACACGGGCAAAGAACCTTCACTGATGAGCGACATCCCAATATGTGAGAATATGTATGAAATAGAAACCATAAAGGCAGTAAAGAATATTTTACTTCTACGGTATTGATTTGTTAAAGAAAGAATAGCAACGATACCCGCCGAAAAATTTAAGAAAACAAATTCAAAAGGATTTGGTGCAAAAAGACCAATTACCAAAATAAGAGTAATATGAGCATACAAGGCAATTCTGCTATCATAAAACGTTCTTACTACAATAGGCAAAAGTGCAAATGGGATTACATAAAAGCCTCGTGGATCTATATTGTAAATAAGAATTCCGAGAAGTATCATACATAATTCTAAAAACAGAATAAAAGACATTTTTAAATTATTAACTAGAATACTTTTCCTGAAATTTAATATAAAAAGAAATAACAAACTAAAAAGGACCGACACTAACATAAACTGACCTAACATAACATAAAGCCACCCTTTTCCTATCTTTGATTCATATTCACGTTTCAATGATTTAAGAATATTAAACTTTTCGACGGTAATTATTTCGCCTGTGGTAATAATTAGCTCACTTGCTTGAATCATTCCTTTAACGGGACTGATTTGATTAGTCATTTCAAATAATACTTTATTTGAAGTTTCAGGATCTTTTATTAAATTGGGTTCGATATATTTATTGAAATCAAAATCATCAAAAAGTCCTTCGGGCAAAGAGTTTGATTCAATCTGAATAAAATTAACTAAAAGAGAATAGGCCTGACGTAAGGTATGTGCTTTACTGTATTCATAAATACTACCTCGCATAATATTTATTGCGATAAATGATGAATCAATACTATTTTCATGATCACTCATTAAACCAGTGTGATATAAAGAATGTGTATATCCACATATAAATTTAGCTGCACTATCAACCCAAAAAGGAAGGTTATTACTTTTATACTTTAAAACAAGAAAGGTGTCCAAATCCTGACTAAGGCTTTCGATCATGCGTTTTTCAATACTCTTATTTATCTTATAATAAGGTAAAATAGTTTTTCTTACACTGTCTTTTTCATTCTCTAAAGAAGCATCTGTTTTATAAATAGGAAAATTAAATGGAGCCACTAATGATTCGTGCATCCACCGTTGATTTTTACTAAATTCAAATCTAAAACGACCTTGACGAGGGAGTAGTAGTACAACTATAAGCGCACAAATCAAGAACAAAATAGCGCGAGCCGTATCTGAGTATAATAATTTAGTTTTTGTAATTTTCTTCTTCACTTTTTTAAAATATTTTAATAGATCTTATCAAATGTAATAAATAATGTACATATATGCGAAATTAAACTTGATATATTACTGATATTAAAAAAACAAAACAACAATAGAAAAGATGATTCTGCACAATTATACTCAAAATGCATTTTAAAAGTCTATTGAGCACATAAAAGTCATTGATATAAATTTGAATATAATTAGTCCGTATTATAATAAAATAAGGAAAAAAATGAATATCAGCCAATGTAGGATATAAAAAGACTCACCAAAACGAAGACTAGTTAAAACGCATTATTTATATGTCTGTATATCTTTATATTAACAATATAAAATAGGAATTAATATTTCTATTGTTTTTTTTTTATCTTTATCAAAGAATCATTCAGCATGAATACGCCTTGATTCTTATTAAGCGATTTAAAACTATACTATTATGTCATACACCTATGAATATCCGCGTCCCTCGCTAACAGCTGATTGCGTTATCCTTTACAAGGATATAGATGGAAATTATGATGTTTTACTTATCAAGAGAAAGAATCAACCCTTCAAAGATATGTGGGCTCTTCCAGGTGGTTATGTTGACGTTGAAGAAACAACCGAAGATGCTGCTTATCGTGAATTGCAGGAAGAAACATCGATTACCGATGTTAAATTAAAACTATTTCATGTATTTGATGCAATAGATCGTGATCCACGTGGACGCTCGATAAGCATAGTATATAAAGCAACCGTAAGCTCAAAATTTGAGGATGAATTAGAGGCAGATACCGATGCCAAAGAAGTAGCCTGGTTCTCATTCGACAATCTTCCTGAATTAGCTTTTGATCATGAAGATATAATAAACAAAGCACACAAGCATATAAAGACTTCCAGCAAACCATCATAATCAGCTAACTAAATATCAAAAAGAGCTTTCAAAAATCGCATAAACATTCAATTCTTAGATAAAACATGCAGATGAAAGCGAAAAAAAAAGACGATAAAGCTGATTCATCTAATACAATTTGGGTGCTAGCAGCACTAGTCATTACATTCATTGCATACATTAGTGCATTAAAAAATGGCTTTACTAATTGGGATGATGAAATGTATATTACAACCAATACCTACATCTCAAGTATCTCTTTCGAAAATATTTCCGCAATGTTCTCTCATTATTGGATGGCAAATTACCATCCGTTGAGTATGCTTTCACTAGCCATTGACTATGCTATTAGTGGATTTGCCCCATGGACATTTCACTTCACCAATATAGTCCTTCATCTTATTTGTACTGCTTTTGTGTATTTAATAGCAAATCAACTTATAAAAGATAGCCGCTTAGCATTTCTTATTGCATTTATTTTTGGAGTACATACCATTCATGTTGAATCGGTATCGTGGGTTAGCGAGCGCAAAGACGTGCTTTACTCCATGTTCTTTCTTGCCTCCATTGGCTTATACAATAAATACATTTTGAACGGACTGCAAAAAAAATATCTCATCTACTCTTTATTGTTTTTTTTACTCTCCTTATTATCCAAGGGCCAAGCAGTTTCATTAGCTATTACGATACTATTAATTGACCTTTATCACAATAGAAATTTAAAAGACAAGAATGTTATTGCTGAGAAAATTCCCTATATTATTCTAGCACTTCTTTTCGGAATTATTGCGATATACGCTCAACAATCCATGGAGGCAATCAAAATAACTCGCTATCCATTTTATGAACGAATTGCATATGCATCATTCGGATTTGTTAATTATGTTTTTAAAATAATTTATCCCTATAATCTTTCTGCATTTTATCCTTATCCTTCATCCACATCAGGCGCAGTCCCTCCATTTTTCTGGATATTCCCAATACTATCTTTAATTTTCTTAATTAGTGCTATTCGGCTCTGGAAGAACCACAAACTTGTAGCTTTTGGAATGTTTTTCTTCATGATAAATATCTTTTTAGTATTGCAATTACTCCCTGTGGGTGATGCCATAATGGCCGACAGGTATGCATATATACCATCCTTCGGTATAATTCTTACTATACTTGCCGCATTATATCATTTCGTTGGAAAAACAAAATCAAATAAAACGAATCTCTTTTATGCATTTTTAATTTACGGATGCATATTAACCGTATATACATATCAGCGCAATAAAGTATGGAATAACAGCATCAGCCTGTGGAGTGATGTCCTTATTAAAAATGACAAAGTAATTGTTGCATGGTACAATAGAGGGAATGCATTAAAAGCAGACAATAAATTTAGTGAAGCAATTAATGACTACACACAAACAATTAAACTTGATAACGGTCATGTAGGTGCTATAAACAATCGTGGCCTTACACGCCAGGAATTAAAAGATTACCGCGGCGCTATCTCTGACTTTAGCTTGGCACACAAGACTGACAGTAATCACTATCAGTCGGTAAACAACCGAGGATTTATTATGGAACAGCTCGGCAAAAATGATTCAGCCATTCTCGATTACGAACTCGCCATGAAAATTAATAAATCATACCCTGACCCGTGGTATAATATGGGAACGTTAATGGGCAAAATGGGTAGGTTAAAAGAATCGATACCGTATTTCGATAAAGCGATAGAACTTAAATCAAATGATCCACAATATTTCAGCAACAGAGCCATTGCAAAAGCGAGTTTAGGAATGCAAAACGAAGCTATAAAAGATTTCAGTAGGGCAATTCAAATAAACCCTTCATTTGGTAATGCCTGGATGAACCGCGCTATAGCTTACTTAAATAATGGACAGAAAGGAATGGCTTGTCGCGACATTGAAAAGGCTAAATCACTTGAGGTACCTGGAGCATATGAAATGTGGCAGAAAGTATGTAATGCGAATAAAAACTAGATAAAAATGAAAAGCAATAAAGAAAAGAAAAAAGATATCAATCTGATTTCGGATATTAAAATACGCTTGATTGCAGCATTAATCGTTTTATTTACTTTCATGCTTTATGGAAACACGTTGAAACACGATTACTCTATTGATGACGACATCGTTTCTAAAAAAAATAGTTTAGTACAACAAGGTGTAGGAGGACTAGGAGCCATTTTTTCACACGGATATTTATTCGGATTTAATGGTTTAAATGAACAATATAGACCACTGACACTCGCCACTTTCGCAATAGAAAAACAAGTTGCTGGTAACTCACCAACAACAAGTCATTGGGTAAATCTATTAATTTATGCTCTCACCTGTGTTGCGCTTTTCTATTTTTTATTACTAATAACGGGAAAACGTTTACTTGTATTCCCCTTACTCGTCACACTGATATTTGCTGCACATCCAATTCATACTGAAGCGGTATCGAATATAAAAAGTCGTGATGAATTGCTGGCACTCTTTTTCGGATTAATCGCGTTTATTCATCTACACCAATATATTCAAGACTCAAAGGATCGGAAAAAATTATATTTCAGCTTACTTGCCTATTTCGCCGCATTGCTATCAAAAGAAACGGCTGTAACCTATCTCGCCATAGTTCCGCTAATACTTTGGGTTTTTACTGAATTGCCTTTGAAGCGTATTCTTATTATTAGTTTCACATTTGCCTCAATTATGTTATTGTATTTTAGCATACGAACCATGGTGCTACAAATTGGTGTTGGTGGCGAGGGTGGCAAGATGGATATTATCAATAATAGTTTGATGGGAGCCGAGAATATCGGACAGTATTATGCCTCAGCATTTGTTATATTACTGAAATATTTTAAATTAATGATTATTCCATATCCACTTAGTTGGGATTATTCATACAATCAGATTCCACTCGTAGAGTTACTAAGCATACAGGCATTGTCAGCTTTTTTAGTATATGGAGCACTTTTATTTTACGCCATAAGAGGCATTATAAAAAAGGATATATTGGCTTTTGGTATTCTCTTCTTTTTAATCACGCTCTCTGTCACCTCTAATTTATTTATTAAGATTGGCGCAACCATGGGAGAACGCTTCTTTTATTCACCATCATTAGGATTTGTCATTATAATGGCTATTGTATTGATGCGACTATTCAAATTGCCTTCTGACGATAAACAAATATTCCGCAAGAACATTTTCATTTACAGTATGGCAATCATTTTAGCTGTTTTCTCATTCTTAACAATCGTACGAAATAAAGACTGGAAAAACCAGATTACATTGTTCGAGGCTGGAGTTAAAGCATGTCCTAATAGTGCAAGATGTCATTTCAGTCTCGCATGTGAATATCGTGATATTGGCGATGCTGAACTGAATCCATCAGCAAAAGCAAAATTATATAAACAGGCAATTGCATCATTTAATAAAAGTATAGATATTTACCCAAAATACGGAGCATCCTTTTATAATATGGGAGTGATATACCAAGGGGTACAAGATTACAAAACAGCACAACACATGTACAAAAAAGCAATTGATATTGATAGCTTAGAAACAAATACTTTAAACAACTTGGGTACTTTATTTTACTTTAAACAGCAATATGATAGTGCTCTCGTTTGTTTTAGCACAATAATTAGGCATGCACCAAACGATCCTAATGGGCTATCAAACATTGGTGCAATTTATTATTTAAAAGGAGATAAAGAAAAGGCATTTGATTTTGCTAATCGTTCATACAAACAAAATAAGACAAATAAAAACACCTTAAACATACTCCTCCGATTATATTCAGACTTTGGAGACACACCAAATGCAGAGCGCATTCG
>JBBRXJ010000107.1:0-8136 GCA_038248505.1 Bacteroidales bacterium | reverse complement strand
GATGATAGCTCATCATACAATAAGATAGAGATACCCCAAAATCATTCTCTTGAACATGGTGTTTATATAATGAACAATCAGAAAATAACGAGCAAAATAGAATTTAAATATGGTATTAGAGTTTCTATGTATCAAAATATTGGAGACGCTACAACATATAAATATGATGCAAATTATAATCCAACGGATACTACCGTTTATAAGGAGGGCAATATCTATAATAAGTTTATTTATCCCGAACCACGTTTAGGAATTAACTATGTTTTAACCGATAGAGCCTCAATAAAGGCAAGCTATTCAAGAAATGTACAATATATTCATTTGGCACAAAATTCAACGGCAGGCACTCCAATAGATATTTGGATTTCATCGTCAGAGGTTGTAAAGCCACAGATTGGAGATCAATATGCGATTGGGTATTTTAGAAATTTTAAGCAGAATATGATTGAAACTTCTGTTGAAACCTATTATAAAGAAACCCAAAATGCACTCGATTTTGAAGATCATGCATCGCTCATTTTAAATCCTCAAATTGATGGAGAACTTCGTTTTGGTAAAGCTTGGTCGTATGGAATGGAGTTTCAAGCAAAAAAGACGCAAGGGAAAATTACTGGTTGGGTCAGTTATACCTTATCAAAAACCATGCGAAAAATTGATGAAATAAACGGAGGAATAGCATATAATGCACCCTATGATAAACCCCATAATGTTTCTGTTATATTAAGCTATGAAATTAGTAAACGTATAACTTTAAGCTCAACATGGGTGTATGCATCGGGTTTGCCAATTACATATCCTACTGCAAGAGCATTAATTATAGGCAAAATGGTTCCTGTATATAGCGGTCGTAATACCTATCGTATGCCCGATTATCACCGACTTGATTTGTCACTATCACTTAAAACTGGTAAAAAGATGCGTGGCGAATGGGTATTTTCTGTCTACAATGCCTACAACCGTCATAATGCTTGGTCTATTAATTTTGTTCAAGATGCGGCAAATCCAGATATTACCTATGCTGAGAAAACATATTTATTTCCTATGATTCCGAGCTTCACTTACAATTTTAAATTCTAAAATTATGCGCAAATATATTTCTATAATAATGTCGTTACCGTTTCTTTTTTTTATTTCGTGTACTGAAAGAATAGATTTAAAATTAGACACTACCTTTGCTCGCTTAGTAGTTGATGGGGCTATAACTACTGATACAACAGCGCATAAGGTGGTACTCAGCAAAACAGCCGACTATTTTTCGAATGAAGCTGCTCCAATGATTTCAGGAGCTATTGTTGTTATTACGGATGGAACAAATCAGTTTCCACTTACTGAAAGTATTATATATCCAGGAGTGTATTTAACCGATTCATCCGTTTATGGTGTACCGGGTCGTACTTATTCACTATTAATTAGAAATGTGGATGTAAATAATGATGAAGTAGAAGATTTTTATACCGCTAGTTCAGAACTTAAGGCTTCTGGTCCACTTGATTCTATTATGATTTTTAAAGAGGAAACGGGAAGAGAAATCTTTTGGTTTATTAATTTATTTGCTTGGGAGCCTCCAACGGTAGATTATTATTCATTCAAAGCCTGGAAAAACGGGGTTTTGGTTAAAGATACCGTTGATGAGTTTTTTCTGTCAGATGATATTTTATTTAACGGAAATTATCTCTATGGTTTATCCGTACAAATGTTTTTTGGTAATAACGGTGAGAAAGTGTTTGTGGGCGACTCAATTGTTCTTGAACTAAACTCAATTACAAAAGAGTATTATAAATATATAACAGAATTGCAGTCGGAAGTAGGATATAAAAACCCATTATTTGGAAGCCCCTCTGCAAATATTAGCACCAATGTTTCGGGTGGTGCCATGGGCTTTTTTACCGCTTATTCCATACAAAGGGTAGGAGCTTTATATTATGGCTTTTAGTCAGTAGGTCTATAATTTCAGGAACAATTGTGAAGTAATAATTTAGTCAAACTCCTCCCAATATCGTCAAGTGGGAGTTGAGGGAACTCACATTTTTTATTTCTCTTGCAATGACTTGCTCTTTGTTTTTTGATAAGCGTATAAATGCTTTAATTATAGACTTTTGGCATTATTTTATTGGTCAGGACATTCTTTGTTATACGTAATATCTATTTTTTATTGTTTGCTTTTATCTATATTCGTAATCTAATTTAATTTGTTTTCTATGAAAACGACTCGGATGGGGTGGGTAATTATAATTGTCTGTATTATAATCCCTTTTGCATCATTTTTTCCTCTAGTAAAATCGAACGAACCTATTTTACTAGCCGATTCCAATATGCTTGTCTTTATCAGCGCAATGATGCTTTCTATTCTTATACTTTTTTATCGGTTACGTGTTCGTGTAAATTCAGATTACCTTTATATTGTTTTAGGGATTGGAATATTTCGTAAAAAAATAGCTCTTAATTCAATAGTATCAGCTCGTCCATTCACATGTAAGCTTTGGTATGGTTGGGGTATTCGATTCTTGCCACATGCAACCGTTTATAATGTTCATGGTATTTCAGCTGTTGAGATTCGTATTAAAGATAAAGATCGTTCTGTAATTGTTGGCGTAAAGAACCCTGATGATTTGTGTAATTATATTAATGCAAATATTAATAATAATCTTAACTTAAATACCGAATCATCTGTTAGTTCGGTAAAACCAGCCGCTATGAAATTCATTTATTCGCTAATTTTAATTCTTACTGTTATTCCATTACTTCTCGTTTTTTACTTAGGTATACGTGAACCGAGAGTGCGATTAAATGAAGCAAGTATAGAATTGAAAGGTCTTTATGGTTTTAAGTACACTTTTGATGAGATATCTTTGCTCGATACCGTTTCTGTTTTACCTCCTATTATTATGCGCACCAATGGTTTTTCATTCAATAATAATTTGAAAGGTAAATTTCGCTTGAAAAATATTGGCCACGCCCGAATGTTTGTTAAGTCAGGTCATACACCCTATATAATTGTTATCACAAATCGTAACGAATATCTGCTCTTTAATTTTTCAGATAATCAAATGACACGCGATTTTTATATCAAACTTCGTGATAAGATAGGCGGATTTATTTGGTTATAACTTATACCAGCGGTTGTTGGTATAATATTTGCTGTTTGTGTGTATGTGACTTTTCTTGATTTCTTTTTAATCTCAAGTTTTCTCTTTGCAATAAATACACTAAGTTCCTTCTCCTGTTTTTCAGTCAGAAGTTTACTTTGAATCACAAAATCAAGCTTATAAATATCTTTCTTAGTCATGTACAAATACACTCAAAATCAAGATGCGTATTATATGCTCCTCATTTTCAATGATTTACATGCAATTATTTAATATACATTACTTTATTAAGACTAAAGTAGCACCAAATCCATATTCCTGAAAGGAGGCATCTTGATAGTTACAGTTGGGATACTTTTCATCAATTGCTTTACGAATATCCAGCTTAAGACGCCCGTTGCCTTTACCATGTATGAATACAATCTTTTTAACGCCCTCTGCAATCGCTTTTTTTAATTCTTTATTAAAATTGTCCATCTGTATCTTTAGCATATCAAAGTTACTTAAGCCTGCTTCGGTCTCAACTAATTCATGAATGTGTAGGTCCACTTCCTTTAGTATAGGACGAGGGTGCGGTTTTGCAATATTTTTTTTTACAAGAGCTTCTTTTTCCTTTAATGCATGTGCAATAGCGGTATGAGGTATGCTCTCAATTTCTTTTGCAAAATCCTCAATATATAATGAGTATAGATGTGCTTTATCATTAAAATATTCATTCTCCTTAAAAGCATCTTTGCCAAGCAGTGTCATTGGTTGCACGTTCATTGTATAAAAGGCAGGCTCTCTAAAACCGAAGAAAAGTTTTTTGAAGAAAATAAATTGAAAGCTAAATTCAGGAAAACATTTTAAATCGCCAATAGTAAAACTGGCTATACTTATTTTGGTATTCGCTTCAATTAAACCTGCTTGGATATTGAGATTGAAGTCCTCTCTTTTTTGTGAAATATTAAATAGTATTTTATATTTACTGTCATTAATAAGATAGGCATCTAAGGCATCACTCTCTTTCTTTTGCTTTGATGGTTGTAAGGCGAAAAGGATGTTCATTATTTTATCATCCGAATCTATTTCTAGTTCTTCTTCTGTACCACTATCTTCAATGCTATCCTCGAATTCATCGTAGTTTTCTATTGGATCAATATTTGTCTGACTTTTTACAATCTGTTCTTTAACTACAATTTGATCTTCATCGGTTTCAAGGTAGGGTATTACATCTGAAATCATAACGGGCATTGAAAAGCCATCTTCGCTTACTAATTCTATCATGTTATTCCCAATTAAACGAGATATAGTACCGCCACCTACCTCATTTAAAAACTTTACTCGATCACCTACTTTGTATTTCATAGTTTTAATATGCTTTTATACAAAAATACTTATTTTTACCGACGAAAAATGAAAATATATGAACTTAAGTATAGCGTTAATTGTTTAACTTAATTTGTTATTATATCCTGTAAACGAGTTCTTTTGCCAATATGTTTAGCTAAAGTATAAAACATTCATGCTACCGAAACATATTTAAAGTGGTAGCACAAAATGGCATGAATATAAATTGAAATAACATGAAAGTACCACAAGTTCAATCGAATAAATATATTCCTGTGAAATGCATTTTATAAATACAATATTACTCGACGAGTTAAAATATAATTTGCCCGAGCAACGTATCGCTAAATATCCTTTAGAGAACCGCGATGCATCAAAACTATTGGTTTATAAGGAGGGCCAAATAAAGGATCGTTTTTTTAAGGATATTTCAACTGAAATTCCCTCTGGTAGCCTGCTGTTTGCAAATAATACCAAAGTTATACGTTCCAGATTATTTTTTAAACGAGCCACAGGAGCTTTAATTGAAATATTTTGTTTAGAACCTCATCAGCCTGCTGAGATAGCAAGCGCCATGCAAGCTAGTGGCTCTTGTGTTTGGCAATGTATGGTGGGCAATTTAACTAAATGGAAAGAGGATTATTTGGAGACTCAACTCATAATTAATAATCTTAGTGTAGGCTTAAGAGCCTACAAAGCTGATAATTATGAAGAAAATATTTTAGTTCGTTTTGAGTGGGAAAATCAGAATGTTATTTTCTCAGATATACTTGAAGCAATTGGAAATGTGCCTATTCCTCCTTATTTGAAACGCGAGAGTGTACCTGACGATATTCAAAGATATCAAACAGTTTATGCTCAGATGCAAGGTTCAGTGGCTGCTCCAACTGCTGGTTTGCACTTTACACCTACCATTATTAATGATCTTGCATTGCATGCTATTCACATCAATTATCTTACATTACACGTTGGGGCGGGTACTTTTCTTCCAATTAAAAAAGCCGACGTACGTGAGCATAAAATGCATCAGGAGAATTTTATTATTACAAATCAATTGCTTGAATCATTAATTAATCATAATGATTTACTTGTATCGGTTGGTACCACTTCCATGCGTGCTCTAGAGAGTATTTATTGGATGGGGGTAAAACAAATAAAACAAGCTGTTAATTTTAATAAACTGGAACAATGGGAAGCATATACTCTAGCTCAAAATTATTCAGCAAAAGAGGCTTATGAGTCGATCTTATTATATTTAACAAAGAATAATCAAAGTAGAATTCATGCATCCACATCTTTAATGATCTTACCCGGATATCGTTTCAGAACTGCCCAAGCGCTCATTACAAATTTTCATCAACCGGGTAGTACTTTATTATTATTGGTTGCAACGGCCATTGGGAAAAACTGGGAAAAAATATACCAGCATGCATTGGATAATGATTATCGCTTCCTAAGCTATGGCGATAGTTCTCTGCTTTTTTTTCAGTAAAGACTTTGAGGTGATTGCAAATAGTTTTACAATTTTAAATACTCCCGAATGTTATCTGCAATCTTATTAACGAGTAAGCTACGAGCTTCAATGCTTGCCCATGCTGTATGTGGCATAATAAGCAAGCGTTCTTTTTCTTTAATATGAAGTAGTGGATTTGAAGTAATAATAGGTTCATTTGTTAACACATCAAGTGCTGCTCCGTATATTAGATTTTCATCAAGTGTTTTTGCTAAATCGCTCTCATTAACAATACCGCCACGTCCCATATTAATGAGTATAGCCGTTTTTTTCATTTGCTTTATTCGATCGTAATTAATAAGATTTTGAGTATCGGCATTGAGTGGTGCGTGTATAGAAACTATATCGGAACTCTTTAGTAATTCATCAAGCGATAGGCGCGGATAAGAGGCGTTATTGTTTTTTCCGCTGGTTGAGTAATAAACTGGATTCATTCCAAACGCTTTTGATATTTCAGCTATTCTTTTACCTATGGTTCCTAAACCAATAATACCGATCTGTTTGCCATTTAACTGCCAAAAGCTACGTCCGTAATGGGTGAATATATCGCTGTGGGTATATTCACCGGTTTTAACATAATTATTAAAATATTCGTAACGGTGTAAGAGATAGAACAACATCCCAAAGGTACATTGAGCTACACTTTCAGTAGAGTAGCCAGCTACATTTTTAACCTTTATTCCTTTTTTGGCGGCATAATCAAGGTCAATATTATTAATGCCTGTTGCTGCAAGGCATATTAATCGTAGGTTTGGACAAGCATCTATAACTTCACGATTAATAATTACTTTATTTGTTATTACTATTTCGGCATCCTGCATTCGCTGAATACGCTCATCTGATGAGGTGAGCGGGTAATGTTCGTAATCACCAAAATCATTAAAAATTGAGATATTGGGAATATCATTCCCTAAAGTCTTAGTGTCGAGAAAAACAATCTTCATATTTATTTACTGTTTTTTCGGACGAAATCATAGGGTGTTGACTGATAAACACAATAGTTGAGCCAATTTGTGAAAAAGAGATTTGCATGGGCCTTCCATCGAACTATTGGCTCTTTGCTTGGATCATCATCAATAAAATAATTGTCTGGAATGTTGATGTCTAAACCCTTATTAACATCACGAAAATATTCACTTTGTAAGGTGAATGGATCATATTCAGAATGACCCGTTACAAAAACCATGCTACCGTTCTTTTTGGCAACAATATAAATACCGGCATCATCTGATTCTGAAAGTATTTGTAGGTCTGGTATCTTAATAATATCATTACGATCCATGGTTGAATAACGCGAATGTGGTGCTAGAAACTCATCATCAAACCCTCTCATTAATGGCACCTTATTGTCAAGTACACGATGTTTAAATACTCCAAAAAACTTCTTCTGCTGAACTATTTTGGGTACTTTGTAGTGATGGTATAGTCCAGCTTGTGCAGCCCAACATATATAAAGTGTAGAGGTTACATGACTTTTGGACCAGTTCATTATGTCTTTGAGCTCGTTCCAATAATCAACTTCTTCGAAGTCTAATTTTTCAACAGGGGCTCCGGTAATAATCATACCGTCAAAATTGTCGTTTTTAATATCGCCCCATGTTTTATAAAATGCTTCAAGATGCTCTTGGGGGGTATTATGTGACTCATGATCACGAGTATGCAACAATACAATTTCGACTTGAAGCGGACTGTTTGATAACATGCGCAATAGATGTGTCTCAGTTTCAATCTTTAATGGCATGAGGTTTAATATGGCAATGCGCAAAGGACGAATATCCTGATGTTGCGCTTCATCTTCACGCATTACAAAAATATTCTCTTTCTTAAGTATTTCGGTAGCAGGTAAATGATTCGGAATGTTGAGTGGCATATACGTGTTTATTTTGGTTCAAAAGTAATAATTAATATAGTGTTATCGCCATGTAGTGCAATTAAAATACCTATATAATATATTTATGATGCCCTGTGTTTCAATATATATATAGCTTTAATTCTATAACGATAACTATTCGTGATAAATTTTGTCTATATTGTTTTAATTATTTATAAATGTTTAAATCTGATTATACCCAAAAATCGCAAATAAAAACGAGATTAGCAACTTAATTTTTTTGTAATGCCGGATAGCGTTTTTTTGGCTATATTTTGGTTAAAACGCAGTTTCATAATGACTTATAATGATATTACCCCCTTTCCCCCATGAGAGAT
>JBBRXJ010000106.1:0-8402 GCA_038248505.1 Bacteroidales bacterium | reverse complement strand
TTCTTCACTGGATTATCAAATCTTGAAAATTTAACCGTAAGATTTATTGGAAATGACTTTAATCTCTCATGGGGGAAAGGGGGTGATTTCATTATAAGTCATTATGAAACTGCGTTTTAACCAAAATATAGCCAAAAAACGCTATCCGGAATTACAAAAATAATAAAGTTGCTAATCTCGTTTTTATTTGCGATTTTTGGGATCTAATTGTTTACTAAGGTTTCTTCTTATAGCAAATATTTTTTCAACACATCAAAATAAGATTTTACCCTCTGTAACAACAACTTAACATAAAAACAGCCCTTTTAGGCTTTTTGCCCTATTTTTTGTATATTTGTTCATCGTATAAAATTGTTTAACTTAAATATTTATAAAAATGAAAAACATGAGAATTTTATTGGGCTTAAGCCTTTTAACACTAGTAATTGCTTTTACAGGATGTAAAAAAGATGAAGAAGAAGTAGTAATTGATCCATCGTTAACCGTTACATGTGATGATGCTGATGGTAAAGTCGTTGCTGGTCAAAAGGTCTCATTTACTTGGGATGCAAGAAAAGGTTCTTCTGATTTAAAGACATTTACCATAATGAAAGATGATGCTTATCCAAACGATACAGCAGATGTATCATATAATGCTGTTGCTGTTTCTAGTGGTGATGCTCATACGGGTACTACGAAATTTACTATCTCATCAGGTGCTGCTGGTACTGCTTATGTTTATAAATTTACAATTACAGATAAAGATGGTATTTCTGTTTCAAAGAGTATTACCTTAACTGTTGAAGTTATTGTAACGATTGATAAATGGTCAAGTAAAGTTCTTGGAGCGCAAGGAAGTGCTTCACCAAGTTTTATGGCAAGTTCAACTGGTATTTTATATTCTGCATCATCTGATACAACAAGTATAAAAGCCAATGCTAATATTACTTATGCAATATATTCAACAACTCCAACCATTCTTTCAGTTCCTTCACGCAAAACTTTATTTGTAGGTAGTTTATCAGGAGGTTTAGCGTGCTATTTTGGACCGTCATTAAAAACTTCAACTGAGTTCAATGCTATTACTGATGATTCGTTTACTATTTCTGTAAATACTTCAGATAATCAGTATATTGATAATCTTTCTGCTGGTGATGTTATTGAGTTTTTAACAGCAAGTAATAAAAAGGGACTTATTTTAGTAAATTCAATAACCCCAGGCACTACTGGTTCAATTGATATTTCAGTTATTGTTCAAAAATAATCTTATTTAAATTATATAAAACCGCCCTTGTGGCGGTTTTTTTGTTTCTATATCGTACATATTTAGTATCATTGTATATAATAATTCTATGATTTTAGGCATCACTTTTGATCAATGGCTCATATTTGCGGTTCTTGCTTTTATTCTAATTGCACTGTACTTCGAATTGATAGGCGTATCTTTCACCTTTGTGATTGCCGTTGCAATTTTTGGTGTTTTTCATATTGTTAGTCCAAGTGAAATACTTGCAGGCTTTGCCAATCCTAATGTTGCCGTCATCATTCTGCTTTTACTTATTGGCGATATCCTTCAAAAAACAGGTGTATTGGAGCAGCTGTTTAATTGGGTCTTTAAAAAAGTAAAAACATTAAAAGGTTTTACGGTATTGATGTTTCCGGTAGTATCTGTACTTTCGGCCTTTCTGAACAATACCCCTTTGGTAGCCGTAAGTATGCCTTATGTTACAAGTTGGGGAAAACGAAACAACATAGCAGTCTCCAAATTACTCATACCGCTGTCGTATGCTGCTATTATTGGTGGATGCGCCACACTCATAGGTACATCAACCAATTTAATTGTAAACGGACTGGTAGCAGAACAGCATATCATACCCGACATGCCAACGCTTGCTCTGTTTGATTTTGCATGGGTAGGAGTTCCAATGATCATCGTAGGTGCTCTGTATATGGTATTTTTTGGCACACGCATTCTTCCATCAAAACAAGCTGCAATTGAGCATTTTACCTCTGGTCAGCGTGAATATTTAGTGCATGCATTTATCCGAAACGACTCTAATTTAATTGGAAAAACAATATTAGAAGCTGGTTTACGCGATTTAAAAGGATTGTATCTCGCGGAAATTATTCGTGGCGAAGATGAAGTTCCTGCTGTATCGCACGATACCGTACTTGAAAAAGGAGATATGCTTGTATTTTCAGGAGATACTGAAAATATTTTGGAATTCTTTAACACCCAAAAAGGCCTTAGCCTCGCTGAAGCGGGCATGATGCTAAAAAAGAAGCGAACCGAAATTGTTGAAATTGTTATCTCGCACAATTCATCTTTAATATCAAGCAGCCCAAAAGAAATAAATTTTAGAGCACAGTATGATGCCGCAGTACTTTCGGTATATCGCAATGGGGAACGAATTAACGGAAAGATGGGGAATGTGGTTTTAAAAGCCGGTGACGCACTCCTAATTTATGCTGGCGAAGATTTTATCAGCAGAACAAAAAATAGTCAGGATTTTTATTTTATCTCCAAAGTTCGCGATTACGAATACATTGAGCGTTACAAAACAATCACACTTATTACAGGTTTAATTTTAGCCATTACGCTTTCGGCGCTCAATTTCATCTCGCTATTCATGGCACTTATTTTACTTGTAATTGTATGTTTATTCCTCGGTCTTACAAGTCCTAAAGAACTTCCAAAAAGCATTGATTATAATCTTGCCCTCATCATTGTAATGTCTTTGGCGCTTGGCATTGGCATTCAAAAAACAGGAGCTGCTGATCTTATTGCACACTCATTTATAAATTTATTCAGGCCCTTTGGTCCAACCGGAATATTGCTTGGTGTATATATTATCACCACTGTTTTGGCGGCTTATATTACAAACAAAGCATCGGTAGCCATTATGTTTCCAATTGCACTCACCATTGCCCTGCAATTAAATCTCGATCCTAAACCTTTTGTACTTGTGGTTGCATACTCCTCAGCTGCTAATTTTATGACTCCCGTTGGGTACCAAACAAACCTCATGGTTTATGGGCCTGGTAAGTATTCTTTTACCGATTTTTTTAAAGTGGGTTTTCCATTAACTGTATTGTATATGGTGGTAGCCGTTACCATTCTTTCTTGGATGTATTTTTAAATAAAAAAAGCGGTCCTATTTGAATTCTGATTTTGTAAATCATGCAAAAAATAAATCATCAAAAATTTAAGCAACTCCTTAAAATAGCTGTTGTTTCTGCTCTTAAGGCAGGTGAGGAAATATTAAATGTATACCAAATATCCGATTTTAATGTTGAGTTTAAATCAGATCATTCGCCCTTAACTAATGCTGATAAAAAATCGCACGCTATAATTTCACATGATTTAGCATCTACCAATATTCCCATACTTAGTGAAGAAGGTAAAGAAATAGCTTATTCTGAACGGGCCAATTGGAGAGAGTTATGGGTGATTGATCCGCTTGATGGCACAAAAGAATTTATTAAACGCAATGGCGATTTTACCGTAAATATTGCATTGGTTATTGATGAAAAACCAGTTATTGGTGTCGTATATATTCCAGTTGAGGATGTTTTATATTTTTCGCTTACATCATTAGGAGCATTTAAATTAGTAAAAGCATTGGAGTATAAGAACGCTATTAGTGAGGATATAGAACCTTTTCTGGTAAATCCAATTAAATATTCAAATAAACTGCTGAGTAATAACCCAAGAGTCGTTGCCAGTCTATCACATTTCAATAGTGATACCGAACGTTTCATATCTCAGCTGTCAGATAAATACGGTGAGGTAAAACTTTTGTCGCGTGGTAGTTCTCTTAAATTTTGCCTTTTAGCTGATGGATTAGCAGATATATATCCTCGATTTGCGCCTACCATGGAATGGGATACTGCTGCCGGACATGCTATTGTTGAAACATGTGGTTTTAAAGTTACCTTAACAGATGGGTGCAATGCCTTGATTTACAATAAGGAAAACCTTCTTAATCCATGGTTTTTAGTGCAGGCTACGCATTCTAACTTGCATGCCTAGCTTGATTTTTCCCTTTAAATTGCAGTATCTTTTATTTTTTTTTTAGTATTTTGACAGTAGAAATATTTTTGTACTGTGCAGAATAAGCAAACAATAGAAGAAATATCGGTTGAACTTTTAAAACAACCCTTTTTAAAGTCAAAAGTACGAAGCGTTTTCGGTAAGAAACGTTTTGAAGCCAGCATACTAAATTTTATTAGCGAAATGATTATCATTCAGGATTTGGATGGTAGAATATTATTTTCAAATCGACCGCTTGCCAATAAAACAGGCTACTCCTGCGATGAGATGGAGGGTAAACATTGTTATGCTATACTTAGAGGCTTAACACAACGCTGCCCCGATTGCCCTGTTCAAAAATCTATTCATGCTGGTAAAATAATTGAGGATACATGGACATCACCATTAGATGGTACTTTTTATCATGTAAAATGTATTCCTGTTAGAAATAAAACAGGACAAATAGTTCATGTCGTAAAAATTCTTCGTGAGCAAACTTTTGCAACAAATTCTGTTGAATTATCACCGGGAGATACCAAAAATATTATTGAATCATTGCCTGATTTAATTCTGGTAATTAACAGCAAAGGGGTATTTAAAAGTGCTCATGCAAACAAAAAAGATCAGCTACTTTTGCCTCCAATAGATATTATAGGGAAGCATGTTTCTGATATCCTTTCGCCAGAATTAGCTCAGATGACAATCTTTTTTATATCGAAGGTGCTTGAGACTGGTCAGCTGCAAACATATTGCTACCGGATGAATCCATCGCGTAATGATCGTTTTTTTGAGGCACGTATGCTGCCAAATGGGCCAGATCATGTTGTGGCAATTATTCGTGATATTACCGATCAAAAAAATAAACAACCCGAGTACAATGATCAGGAAAATAAATTTCACGAATTAGCAGATATTCTACCTCAAACGGTTTTTGAAACAGATTTTTCAGGCTATGTAACCTATACAAATAATCACGGTCATGTTGCATTAGGCTATTCGAAAAACGAAATTGAAAATGGGCTAAATGTTTTTGATTTAATAATTCCCGAATATATAAATACGGCACGAGAGAAAATTTCGCAAGTGCTAGCGGGTAAAGATGTGTCTCCTCAAGAATTTATTTTGCGAAAAAAAGACGGATCGCTTTTCCCTGTTTTAGTATATATTAAATCTATTCTTAAAAATCACAGACCTGTTGGTGTTAGAGGGATATTAGCCGATATTAGCCGACAAAAACAAACGGAAAAAGAATTAATCCGCTCCAAAGAAAAAGCAGAGGAATCGGATCGCCTTAAATCCTCTTTTTTGGCTAATATGAGTCATGAGATTCGTACACCTTTAAATGGAATACTAGGCTTGGCCGAATTACTTAAAGACGAAGATATACTGATTGATGATAAACGTGAATACATTAACATTATAAATGAGCGAGGCAACTATCTCTTGAGTATTATTAATGACATGATAGATGTTTCTAAATTAGAAGCCGGTCAATTAGATTTATTGCCAGAAGAAATTTATTTGTCTGATTTCCTTAAGGACTTTTGCAATAGCATAGAATCTGAAATTATTCAAAAAGGAAAATCATCTATTCGTTTAATACGAAATTTTAGCATTACGGTGAATACTCCTATAAAGACTGATAAATTGAGGCTTCGTCAGATATTATATAATTTAGTTAGCAATTCTATAAAATACACATTGGCGGGTTATATTGAAATAGCTTGCCGAATGCTTGATGATGAAACGATAGAGTTCTCGGTAAGCGATACAGGCATTGGAATTTCGACTGACAAACACACACTGATTTTTGAACGTTTCAGACAAGCTGATGATGGGTATACACGAAAATTTGGCGGTACTGGTTTGGGTTTAGCTATTTCAAAACAATTAGTAGAATTGATGGGGGGCAGAATTTCATTGGAATCAACACCTAATGAAGGATCTCGTTTTTCATTTACAAGTGCAAAAAATATTTCAATAGGTGAAAAAAATAATATTCAAGATATGGAAAAAGCTAATAAAATTCATAATTGGGAAGGTCAAACCATTCTTATCGTCGAAGATGATTATTCGAGTTTTCGTTTTCTCGAAGCTGTTTTAAAACGTACAAAAGCGACCATTCTTCACGCTGTTGATGGGGAGGATGCTATTGAGATATGTAAAACACATCCAGCTATTGATTTGGTTCTTATGGATATTCAATTACCTAAAGTGGATGGTTATACGGTAACAAAAAAGATTAAAGAATTTCGTAAAAATTTACCCGTGGTAGCTCAAACTGCTCATGCGCTTGAAGAAGACCGAACTAAAAGCTTAAAGGCTGGCTGCGATGATTATATATCAAAACCAATTAATAAAAATGAATTACTCATTATATTAGATAAATATCTTTCATAAGTCCGATGCATAAAGCTCAGTTTTATAAGACCCTTGGAGATAAAAAAGTACAATGCCTTCTTTGTCCTCATAAATGTACTATTTATCCTGATAAAAGAGGTATTTGCAATGTTAGAATAAACAAGAATGGCGAATTATTTTCTGAAGTATATGAGAAAGTTTCGTCGTACAATTTTGATCCAATTGAGAAAAAGCCTTTAGCACATTTTCATCCCGGAAGTACTATATTTTCATTTGGCAGTGTAGGTTGTAACCTTAAATGTCGTTTTTGCCAAAATTCTGATATAAGCCAAAAAGGACTCGATGCTTTTCCGGATATATTAGATTATAAAATT
Organism: Bacteroidales bacterium; assembly: GCA_038248505.1. GTDB lineage: Bacteria > Bacteroidota > Bacteroidia > Bacteroidales > JBBRXJ01 > JBBRXJ01. Next base: position 1,655 of record JBBRXJ010000106.1, on the reverse strand, counting down.
GATAGTCTTATTCGCATTGCTAAAAATGATGTTCGAAATATAGGAATTGCATATACCTACAACGAACCTTTTATTTGGTATGAATTTTTGTATGATATGGCAGTTCGTGCTAAGGAAGAAGGGTTACTGAATGTAGTGGTGTCAAATGGTTTTGTAAATCCAGAGCCACTTAAAAAGATTCTCCCTATAATAGATGCATTTAATATAGATTTAAAAGCGTTCACAAATAAATTTTATAAAGAAATGTCAGCGGGTTCCGTTGAGCCTGTAAAAGAAACATTGAAAATTATTGCTGCATCGGGCAAGTATATGGAGATTACCAATCTGGTTATTCCTACTCAAAATGATAGTGATAGCGATTTTGAAGAGATGGTGAAATGGATTGCAAATGAGTTAGGCGAAGAGACGGTATTACATGTTACTCGATATTTTCCACGTTACAAATTAGATATTCACGCAACACCCGCTCATATTTTATTTCGTCTAAAAGATATAGCCTCAAAATATCTCAAGCATGTTTATGTTGGTAATGTATAAGGCAAACCAAAATAGCCTGTTATTCACAATTTTTAAATTAAATGTTTTCGTCCATTCGATGTAAAAAAAATAAGAAGTAAAAAATTATTTACAATGAATTATTTATAATATAATTCGGAAGTGCATTGACTTTAACAAAAACTTTGGTGCAGGGCTTCTTGAAATAGGGTGAAGTTTTAACGAGGAACCCAGTTTCGTATTTGGGCAACCAATCACATGAACGAGTATATCCGAAAAGGTTTTACAATTGACAATGAACGCCTTGAAAATTGGCTTGGTAAGGATTATTTGAAAGAATTATTGCAACGCATACGCGAAAACAATCACAATACGTGTATATATTTAATTATTTGCACGTATTCAAGAAAATATATATCTTTGTATAAGCAAATTGATTTTTTTAAGGACTCATTATGAATACTAAATTAACTTTAACAATAGAGCATACTTTGATAGAAAAAGCCAAGGAATATGCTAAAGGGAAGGGACGTAGTTTATCTGATATTGTTGAAAATTATTTTAAAGCAATTGTAAAAGAGGAAGGTGCTATAAAGTCAGATTCAATTCCTATAACCGATTCTTTAAGAGGTTCCTTTAAAGCGCCCAAGGATTTTGATTATAAAAAAAATAACTAAAGCACTGTCTGAAAAATATTTGTAAACGGATAGAGTATTAATCGATTCTGATGTAATTTTAGATTCTCTTTCTGATAGAAAACCCTTTGCAGAATATGCAACTATTGTTCTTAAAATGTGTGAGATCGGTAGGCTTAATGGTTTTTTAACACCATTGATTTATAGTAATGTTTATTATTTGTTACGTCAGACTGCTACACATGAAAAGGCGATTGAAAAACTAAAACAGTTATTGGAAATTACTGAAGTGTTGCAAATGGATAGAAAAGTTATTGAAAATGCCTTGAATTGTCGATTCAATGACTTTGAAGACAGTTTACAAAATTTCTCAGCTGTTAATAAGTAAGCATTCGGTGAAGTACATCTTGCAAGTCATTCTAATAGCAGATACCTTAGCTGCCAAAAACTATGGAACAAACATTGCAGGATAAGATGTATGCGCTAGTTGAAGCAAGCCTATCATCAGACATAAGTATTAAGGAT
>JBBRXJ010000105.1:0-8488 GCA_038248505.1 Bacteroidales bacterium | reverse complement strand
GCTCACCCCTATTCTAAAACTCCTTAATATACACGATTTATATATAATTGGAATGTATTGGGATGATCATCTATATGGGAATTTAACAATAATAACTCGAAACGAAACAAGTGAAGTAAACAAAGTGCTTACGGAAGCATTATTGCAACAATCATCAGTAGTTATTCAAAGAACAACGGCCCTTAAATCACTTAAAGAAAGTGAACAGAAATTTAAAACTGCATTTAGTAACAGCCCTGATGCTATACACATGAATCGTTTATCAGATGGTATGTACATTGAAACAAATATTAGTTTCACAAATCTAACGGGGTATAATTCAGCATCCATTTTGAAACGGAATTGGAGTGACATTTCTCTTTGGAAAAACGATGTTCTATTTCTAAATTTTCTTTATGTTCTCAAACAAAAAGGAGGGATTGAGAATATGGAAACCGAATATCTCTGTGCAAATGGATCTACAAAAACGGTTTTAGTTTCAGCAAATATTATTCCAATTAATAATGAAGAATATGTTTTAACAATTGCACGTGACATCACCTATTTAAAAGATGTACAACAAGAACTTATTAAGGCAAAAGAAATGGCACAAGAGTCAGATAAACTCAAATCCGCTTTTTTAGCCAACATGAGTCATGAAATACGCACTCCAATGAATGCTGTTATTGGCTTTGCTGAATTGCTACAACGTGGAACACAAAAAGAAGAAAAACGAAAATTATTTCTTGATCTAATTGTAAATAATAGTAAGCAGCTATTAAATATCATTAACGATATTATAGACATATCAAAAATTGAAGCAGGGCAACTTAGCATTAGCGAATCAATCAATGATTTAAACATATTGTTTGATGAATTGCAAAATTTATTTGAAAATGAAAAAAAGTATAACAATAAACTCAACATCGAACTTATATTCAATAAAGCATTCTCTCAAGGTGCGAGTACCGTAAGTATTGATGCTAATCGTTTGCAACAAATATTGATAAACTTGATAGGGAACGCTATGAAGTTCACAAGTAATGGAAGCATTACTGTCAGTTATAATCTAACAGAAGACAATCAATTACTCTTTTCTGTAAAAGATACTGGGATAGGAATACCTATTGAATTTCAAAATTTAGTTTTTGAGCGCTTCAAACAGGTTGATGATAGTTCAACCCGGAAATATGGTGGTACGGGATTAGGATTAGCAATTTCAAAGGAATTAAGCCGCTTAATGAATGGCCGAATATGGGTTGAATCTGTTTCTGGACAAGGTTCAAACTTTTACCTATCACTACCCTATAAACCACAAACAAAATCAATTATTATTTCGGGTAATGATGACGCTACGCTTGAATACTATTGGGCCAACAAAAAAGTGCTAATTGCAGAAGATGATCGCTCAAACTTTATGTTTTTAGAAGCAATCTTAATATATACAGGCATTATAATTAGCTGGGCACAAAACGGAGAAGAAGCAGTACGAATTTGTGATGAAACCGCACCCGACATTATCTTAATGGATATTCAAATGCCCAAAATGACAGGGATTGATGCCACTATTCTTATTCGAAAAAATAATTGCACGGTTCCTATTATTGCCCAAACTGCATTTGCCATGCAAGGCGATGAAGATAGAGCTATTGGCGCTGGATGCAACGATTATATCACAAAACCGATAGATACCGCAACCCTATTAAGAAAAATGAACCAATATCTCAAGTAATACTTAAGTAAAATTGCAATTATCGTTTGTAGAAATGGTTAGTTGCCGATTTCAAAGAAGAATCATTTCAGAATGCAAAACATTGAATAGCGGCAATGATGTTTCATTTGAGGCAAATATTTAGCCCTGAATGGCAATTATCATACTGTCATAATACTAATAGCTAAAGAAATCATATAACATTTTCGATTCAGCTCAATCGTACACCAATTAGATATTTACTGATTTATAATGAAAGCATATCTTTTATATATCAATGAAAGCAGGACGCTGAGGCATTCGCCGCAGCTAACTGCTTTGGTGTTTTAGAATGAAATTTGTCTTTGGTATATCATTATGCAGAATCAAATAAAAATTAAGGAATAATATTATTGTATTGTAAAAAAACTAATTATATTTGACCAACCAGTCAGTCATAAAATAACATTTTGTAATTAACTCAATATCATCATAATAACATTTATGTCCCCTCGTACTACAAATCAACTCAAAGTAATACGCAAAGAGAAACGAGAGTTAATCATTGTAAGCGCACTTACATTATTTGCATATAATGGGATTCATTCAACTAGCATGAGTGAGGTAGCTCTAAAAGCGGGAATATCAAAAGGGCTGATTTATAATTACTTTAAAAGCAAAGAAGACCTAATACAGAGTATCGTATTAAAAGGACTCAATGAAATAATAGCCTTGTTTGATCCAAATAAAGATGGAATTTTAGAAAAACAAGAGCTGAAATTTTTTATTGACGAGCTATTTAAACTAATGGACAGTAACCGTGAATTTTGGAAATTGTATTTTTCATTAATGGTACAGCCCGAGATTGGTCAAATGGCAGATTCAATAGCGCTAGATACCTTTCGCACTGTAATGTCAGAATTACAAGACTATTTCACTCGCGAAGGCTATACAGATCCTGAAGGCGAAATGTTGCTTTTTCATGCCACTATGGATGGCATCATTATGAACTATACAATGAATCCAGAGGGATTTCCTGCAATGAAAATTAAAAAGGTATTGTATGAAAGATATAAGATTGAAGATATCAAATAAAGATCACCATTCATCGATCATTTATAGGTTTTCATCGTTTTTTAAAAAGCAATAAAAACCATTTAAATTAATATTGACATTGAAAAGCATAATAAAAAATAGAATCGACATAAAACAGAAAGATAAAATGAAAAAAACACTAGGTATTGTATTAGGTATTATTCTAAGTACATCACTATGCTTTGCACAAAATGCAAGCGAGATTATTCGTAAGGCCGATCAGAAATCGCAAGGCGAATCAAGCGAAAGTGAAATGGACATGACCATTGTTCGTCCGAATTGGACTCGAACCGTAAGTTTCAAAAGCTGGTCAAAAGGCAACACCTATTCACTAACTCTTATAACCTATCCTGTAAAAGAGAAAGGTCAATCATTTATGAAAGTAAAAAATGAGATGTGGAGCTGGAACCCAACCATTAACCGAATGATAAAACTACCACCATCCATGCTTTCGCAAGGATGGATGGGTTCTGATTATACCAATGATGACATGATGAAAGAATCATCAATAGTAGTTGATTATACACACAAATTAATAGGTGAAGAATCTATTGCAGGCCTGCCTTGCTATAAAATTGAATTAACACCCAAAGATGAAGCAGCCGTAGTATGGAGCAAGCTTATTTTGTGGATAAGCAAAGATGAATATTATGAAATGAAATCTGAATTTTATGATGAAGACTTGACATTAGTAAAAACGCATTTAGCCGCCGATATTAAATTTATGCACGACCGCAAAATACCAACAAAATTTACAATTATACCAGCTGATAAGCCAACACAAAAAACTGAAGTGGTGATGAAAAATATTAAATTTAATGTGGCAATTTCAGATGGATTTTTCACACAACAAAACATGAAATTAATTAGATAGTGACTAGTCAGGAGCAATACAGCATATCGCTTACGCACCTAAAGCCATTCAGCACTAATAACAAATCACTCCGCCGCGGCGGTAACTAATAACTAATCACTCATCACTAAACATGAATGAATACTTGAAAATTGCATGGCGTAACATCTGGCGAAATAAGCGCCGAACGATTATTACTGCCGCATCAATTTTTTTTGCCGTTGGCCTATCTGTAATACAACGCGGATTCCATCTAGGTTCGTGGAATAATATGTTAGATAATGTATTGCATTCCTATTCCGGTTATGTACAGGTACACGCTAAAGATTATTGGGAAAATAAAACGCTCGATTATCTGATGATTAATTCTCAGGAAATGCGCGACACAATAGCTCTCCAAGAAGGTGTTAAGGCGGTTATACCACGTCTTGAAACATTTGCATTGGCATCAACAGGTCAAAAAACCAAAGGGGTAATGATTACAGGTATCTCAACGGTACTTGAAGATAGCATGACGCGTCTAACTACTAAATTAAAGCAAGGGCAATTTCTACGAGCTGATGATGACGGAGTAGTTCTTTCATCGAGATTAGCTAAATTCTTACATCTAAAAGTGAATGACACCTTAATTTTGATTGGGCAAGGATATCAAGGCAATAGTGCATCCGGATTATTTCCTATACGAGGCATTATAAAGTTACCAGCACCTGAATTTGACAATCAAATGGTTTATATGAGTTTGCAGAGAACACAAGAATTTCTTTCAGCTGAAGGTTTAATAAGTTCTTTGGTTATCGATTTAAAAAACGATAACACAATGAATAAAACAAGCGCCTTAATTAAAGAACAATTAGATCTTCAACAATATGAAGTAATGAATTGGCGAGAGTTACTTCCCGAATTATTTCAGCAATTTCAAACAGATAATTCAAGTGGAATTTTTATACTAGGCATCCTATATATGATTGTTGGTTTCGGCATTCTTGGTACGGTATTAATGATGATGAATGAACGAAAACGAGAATTCGGTATTATGATGGCAGTAGGAATGCATAAACGAAAACTCATTGGAATACTAACACTTGAAATGCTTTATATCGCTATGATTGGTGTAATAGCAGGAATGATTGGGAGTTTACCTGTTGTTCTGTATTATCATTATTTCCCTATTGAGTTAACGGGTGAATACGCCAAGATGATGGAAGTATATGGTATGGAACCCATCATGCCAATGTATTTAAATGCAGGGTATATAATAAATCAAGGGGCATCTATATTTATAATGACCCTGGTAATAATGATATATCCAGTATACGCTTTAAGTAAAATGAAAGTTATAAACGCATTACGCAGTTAAAAAATAATTATATGTTGTGGAGTATAGCATGGAAAAACATTTGGCGCAATAAAACGCGCAGCATGGTTGTAATAATAGCAATTATGCTTGGTTTATTTGGAGGTCTTTTCACTTCCGCATTTATGATTGGAATGTCTGAGCAACGCATTAAAAGCGCTATTCAGGATGAAATATCGAACATTCAAATTCATGATACCGCATTTATTCTTAACAAAGAATTATCAGATACCATTATAAGCGGCTCAACGATATGTAGGACAATTGATTCATTACCTCAAGTTAAAGCCTATTCAAAACGGCTTAAAGTGATGGCTATGGCCAATACGGCTAATGCCTCAGCTGGCTTAATGTTAACAGGTATTGATCCATTAAAAGAATCAGAAGTAACAAGTCTGTATACAAAAATCAACGATACCATGGGTAACTATTTTTCAGATAACAAATCTAACAGCATCGTTATTGGAAAAAAACTTGCTGATAAATTAAAAGTTAAATTAAAGTCAAAAATAGTGCTAACCTTTCAGAATGATACGGGGACCTTGGTTTATGCAAACTTTAAGGTGAGAGGCATTTACCAAACATCAAATACCTCGTTTGATGAAATGTTTGCATATGTTAAGTATGAAGATCTATCAAAGTTACTAGAATTCAAAGGAAATAAAGAACACGAGATTGCCATTGCATTGCATAGCGACACTACCAATAATACGGTAAAAAGGAAACTATTAAAAGCATATCCTAATCAGAGTATTCAATCGTGGAAAGAGATTAGTCCTGACTTAGGTATGATGAGCGACTCAATGGGTCAAACACTTTATATACTAATGATCATCATATTACTTGCCTTATGTTTTAGCATAATTAACACTATGATGATGGCCATATTGGAACGTACACGTGAGCTGGGAATGCTCATGGCCGTAGGCATGTCACGCCAAAGAATCTTTATAATGATTATGCTTGAAACTATCATGCTTTCATTAACAGGCGCATTTCTTGGAATGATTTTAAGCGCAATATCAATTCATTATTTTGGAATATATGGAATTGACCTTTCAGCATTTGCTAAAGGGTTAGAAGCCGTTGGAATAAATACCATGGTGTATCCAAAATTGGATACACCAGGATATATTGGAGTAACTATTTTGGTAATTATCACAGGTATTATCTCTTCCATATTTCCAGCACGTAAAGCTTTAAAACTAAATCCAGTTGACGCAATTAGAACATTATAAACGTATTTAAAAACTCATTTACATGAAAATTATAGATATTAAAAACCTCAGTAAAACGTATTCAGAAGCCGACACTGAAATACATGCAGTAGATAATGTATCGCTTTCTTTTGAACAAGGAGAATTTGCTGCTATTGTAGGACCTTCTGGTAGTGGCAAAACAACATTATTAAATATGATAGGAGGACTTGATCGTCCAACATCGGGTGAAATAAATATTGACGGTATCGATATATGCAGGCTAAAACCCTCTCAGCTTATAGATTTCAGAAAAAACAATATTGGTTTTGTATTTCAAGCCTACAACTTAATACCCGTATTAACAGCACGTGAGAATGTTGAATTTATTATGTTTTTACAAGGCCGTAGTATTGCTGAACGCAGAGAAAGAAGCACCGAACTACTTGAAGCTGTTGGCATTGGAGAACGCGTACATGCTCGTCCAAATAAACTTTCAGGAGGGCAGCAGCAGCGTGTTGCGGTAGCGCGTGCATTGGCATCAAAACCAAAATTTATTTTGGCTGATGAACCTACTGCAAACCTCGACTCTAAATCTACTGCCAAATTACTTGAAATTATGGAGAAACTTAATAAAGAAGAAAATATCACTTTCATTTTCTCAACACACGATCAACGAGTAGTTAACAAAGCAAGACGAGTGATTCGGCTGGAAGATGGGAAAATTGTGAGTGAGTGATACGCCGCGGCTCACTAGTGGTTAGTTATATTTTTGAAAAATAAACTTATGATAATCATATAAAAGAAATTTCTATTAAAAATGAGACGACAAATTATTTTAACTGTATTATTTTTTCTTTGTGCCATTTCGTTTTATGGGCAAGATAGTATAATAATAGAAAAACCTAAAAAGTTAACTGTAGACGGCTATGTAAGCAATATGCAATCAGCTATTTTTCAAGATATAAATAAAACATGGGTAAAGGATAATCTTTTTCACAACCGTATAAATATACATTGGTACCCTAATTCAAAAATTAGCGGAAGCATTGAATTTCGTAATAGATTATTATATGGTGATCAATTTATCACACCTGGGTCAAGTGATGGATATGATATAGATCCGGGCATTATAGATGCTTCATGGAATATTGCCGATGGAGAATCTTATCTATTAAATACAATGGTTGATCGTGCCAATATTAAATACACCTTAAAAAAATCAGAAATTACAATTGGTCGTCAACGCATCAATTGGGGGCAAACCTTTGCATGGAATCCGAATGATATTTTTAACACCTACTCATTTTTTGATTTTGACTATGGTGAGCGTCCCGGTAGCGATGCTTTGCTATATCGCCATTATAGTGGACTTGCAGCATCACAAGAATTGGCAGTTAAGTTAGATAGCGGACAGAGAATTACCGCTGCCGGTTTAGTGAAATTTAATAAATGGAGATATGATTTTCAATTAATGGGAGGAATTTTAAATGAAGAAGATTATGTAGCAGGAATAGGATGGACTGGAAATATCAGTAAAGCCGCATTTAGAGGAGAGATTAGTTATTTTCATCCTATGGAAAATGCAGAAGACACAAGTGGACTGATCTTCGCAACACTGGGTGGCGATTATACATTTAACAATTCACTCTACATACAGATAGAATTTTTATACAATCAAATGCTTAAGGGAGCTTCGTTTAATAGTTTTAATGATTTTTATAGCGCACCATTATCTGTTAAAAACTTATCATTTACCGAATACAACTTTTTCGCAAATGCCTCCTACCCTTTCACACCATTATTAAACGGATCAATCTCCGCTATGTATTATCCTGCGTTTAAAGGGTATTACGCAGGCCCTTCGCTTAGTTATTCTTTGCGCGACGATTTAGAATTTTCGGTATACACCCAAATATTTAGCGGCGAATTTAAACAACAAATAAATAATGTAAGTATAAAGCAACGTTTGAATTTCAATCTAGCATTTGTACGATTGAGATGGAACTTTTAAACCAATTCTACAGCGTTTTATCTGGATTAAAAGCAATGCCACACGCTTATACAAGCCACTAGATTTCGCATAAAAAAAACTAAATGCGGTTTAAAATAAAAAAGAATCCGTATCCCTCACATATCCTAAGATATAAAAGTAATACGGATTCTTTTACTTTTAATATTATTTGATTCTGCATTATCATACACCTCCGACACGTTTTGACGTATCAATCAGATAGTTTCGCAAGAAAAAGAAGATATGAATATATTAAATTTTTCTCAGCGATTTCCTGATGAACTTTCATGTAGAGAGCACTTTAGAG
>JBBRXJ010000104.1:0-9374 GCA_038248505.1 Bacteroidales bacterium | reverse complement strand
CATGCACGTCAAAAAATACTTCAAGTTTTTTCTTCACTGGATTATCAAATCTTGAAAATTTAACCGTAAGATTTATTGGAAATGACTTTAATCTCTCATGGGGGAAAGGGGGTGATGTCATTATAAAACTGCGTTTTAACCAAAATATAGTCAAAAAACGCTATCCGGAATTACAAAAAAAAATAAAGTTGCTAATCTCGTTTTTATTTGCGATTTTTGGGCAAGAGTCTTTTATAAGCAAAAGGATAATTTACTTAAACTTGTTGTAAGAGCCGTTGAACAGAACGGAAAAATAAGAAGAATTTTCGTAAAGGTGTTCTATAAATAGCTATTGCTCATATTTAAGCATATTGGCAATTTGCACAAGCATTCGTTCATACCAAAAAATTGCAAAATAGGTACTACAATCTGACCCCAAAATGAATTCTATTTTTTCCCAACTATAAAAAAGTTACGCACAACAAGTAAGATAATGATAGATAAACTCAATAAATACGGCAGTTTTAAAAAACAAATAGATAATTCCATTGGCGATAAAAGCCGTTTAGCTAAAAATCTATTATCGTGCTTCTATGACCGTTTTGTGGTTGAGCAAACATTTAGGCTTATAATGAGTTTTAGGGCTAAAAAACTGCTCCTTAGCCAAGCCCCCCAAAGATCTCTTAGTATCTTTATATGTTTTGCTTTTATCATAGCATGTACTCCAAAAACTGATACAAATAAACTCAGCTGGGACTTTCCGCTACCACGCACCCACACAGGTGTACTTTTAGGTAATGGCACTCAAGGCCTAATGATTTGGGGCGCCGACAGTCAGCTTAACATTACTATTGCTCATGCTGGTTTTTGGGATCACAGAGGAGGTCGCATTTTTAATGCATCCATGCATTTTACTCAGGTGCAAAAACTACTTTATGCAAATGATGATGAAGGGCTAAAAAATTTATTTAAAGTATCTGATGAAAATCGTTTTCCTTCACGCAGCCACCAAATTGGAGGCGGTCGTTTGGAATATAGTTTACCAAATGGTTTTATGCTAAGGCATGCTGAGCTTGATTTACACAAAGCTGAAATTACTATATTTTGTGAAAATTTAAATGGCAAAAAAGCAAAAATCATAATACGACAATCAGTAAAAAATGAAATTGCTTGGATACATTTTTCAAATACAATTCAAGGTGGCGACATTCGTTTAATACCATCGTATAATCACAAACAGGTAAAAGTTATTTTAGATAAAAACGGGGTAGAGCCTCCGCATGTTTGGAATAATAAAAACATTAACGGTTTCACACAATCATTACCTGCCGATGATGGCCTAGCTATTGCATACACTTTTATTGATGATCATTTTTTAATTGCAAGTGACTTAGGTAAAAATCCAAAAAAACAAGTGGTTCAGTGTATTGAAAATCTGAATATAGAAGCAGAAAATACGGCACGTAATACGTGGTGGAAAGATTATTGGCTTTCTGTACCTGAAATAAAAATTCCAGATACAAAGTTGCAAGAAGCATATTATTACGGATTGTATAAGCAAGCATGCAGTAATCCGCCCCACGCTGCAGCCTGTGCATTGCAAGGCCCATTCATGGAGGAATATCAATTACCTAAATGGAGCAACGATTATCATTTCAATATTAATGAGCAAATGATTTATTTGCCATCGCTGGCAACAAATAGGGCTACACATTTTATGCCATTATGGAAAATGATTATGCAGTGGTATCCTCAAATGATACTAAATGGTAATACGTTTTATCAAACAGATAGCGCTCTGCTAATGCCACATGCTGTTGATGATAGAGGGAATGTTGTGGGAATATTTTGGACGGGTATTATTGATCAGGCTTGTTCTGCTTGGATGGCACATCTTGCTTGGTTGAATTACCGCTATACTTTGGATACTTCTATTTTGAGAGATATTGCCTGGCCATTGCTCAAAGCGTCGTTCAACGGTTATTACGCCATGCTAGAAGAAGTATCTGATGGAAAAGGAGGAAAGCGATTTAGCTTACCCATTTCTATTAGCCCTGAATTTAAAGGAAAACGCATGGATGCATGGGGACGCGATGCATCATTTCAGTTAGCCGCTTTGCACATGAATATTGATGATCTTATAAAAGCGGCTAGAGTGCTTAGCAAACCTGTTGATCCACGTTGGGTTGATGTCTCTCAGCGTTTGCCTGCTTATACAACCATTGTGGGATCTCGCGTTAAAGAATACCCTGAATTTAAAACAAAACGAATTGCATTTTGGGAGGGTATGGATCTGATCGAAAGCCATAGGCATCATTCACATTTAGCCTCCATATATCCATTCTGCACTATAAATCCATTTGATACTACACATTTTAATATCGTCAGCGCATCCATATATCAATGGAGCTTGCAGGGAATGGGAACATGGACAGGTTGGTGCCTACCTTGGGCCGCCACTATACATGCACGTTTTAATCAATCGGATGCAGCAATTTCAAAACTGCATTATTGGCAAAATAATTTTGTTAATACTGGCAGAGGTACATTGCATAATGCAGATATGAAAGGTATATCAACAGCAGAGTCTTCAAATTATGATATTGCCTCAATAGAAGACTGCAAAGAAATTATGCAACTCGATGCTGGTTTTGGTGTATTAGATGCCATTCACAATATTATATTGCAGCAACGCGACTCTGTTTTGTATATACTTCCTAGTATTCCGCGCGATTGGAATAATTTTAGTTTTAAAAATATTTGTGCTGAGGGTGCATTTCGAATTAGCGCCACAATAAAAGACAGAAAGATAGAATTTATCACAATAGAATCACTTAAAGGGGGCGAACTGATTCTAAATGCTTCGATAAATATGAAGAACATTCCTTCTGCTTGCATAATAGAAAATGGGAATATTCATTGTATTTTGAAAAAATCGGAGAAAATTACAATAGAAAATAAAAAAAGATAAACATCCACGCAGCAGAGCTCATGAGGTCTTATCCTACAGTGTTTACAAATGGTGCAAATTATATCGCGCGCTATATTTTAAACCGCATTTAAACTTTAGAAGCGAAATGCAAATTATAGTGGCTTGTAAAAGTAGGTGAGCATTGCCGTTATGGTTTCACTGATTTAATCTGCTTTGCAAGCAACAGAAATACACTCGACGAGCATGTGTATGCCAGATCACGAAGAGCCTCCCCCGTTAGCGCATTATAGTTCTCCGCAAAACCACTTTTTTGGCATAGAGCCATATATTTTTGGCATAGTTCTAATGCTAATGTTTTCTTTCCACTTTGAAAAAAAACATCGGTTACTAAAAATGTTGTTGGCGCCCAAATTGGACCACGCCAATATCCATCACTTTCGTAGTTCTTGCTCTTTATGCTTTCGGTAGCTAATCCGTAAGCAGTAATAAATCCTTCGCTTTTCAAACTTTTAATCATTTTCGTTTGTTTCTCTTTTGGTAATATATTTCCGAGTATTATTGGGATATAGCTTAGCAAACAAGTATTGGCTAGAGATGCATTTTCTTTAACAATGTTTTTTGAAATGATTTTTTTTCCATTCCAAAAATCAGTTATCAAAATATTTAGCATTCTGTCTGATCTTGTTCTCCATTCTTGCGCCTCTTCTTCTTTAACTAACTTTTTTGCTAGTAATTCAAGGTAATCTAACTGTTTAATAAGAAAAGCCAAAAAATCAGCCGACTCGGCTGTAAATCTATTATCAAAAGCGCTTGCATTATCCCAACCCGAATTAAAGCCGTGAAAGTATTCGGGTAACCCATTTTTTATTTAAGTCGCAATAGGTAAACCAATAATTTGTGAGTTTAGAAAGATGTTCGTAATAGTAGCTTAATTCCAAACTATTTAATTTCTGGTCAATGCCTGTTTTTCTAAAAAATATCCATAAACTGGTGCTTTTACAAAATCATAATAAGCTGTGTAATTAGTAACAAAATCGGGTAGCGAACCATTCTAATGCTCGTTTTGTGAAATCCCTTAAATTCAAATCCGAATGCTGAGAGATTCGTTTCCGATCCGCTTAACATCAAATCACTGATTTGAACTTTACACCAATGTGTACATCCCGGATTAATAAAATGCGTCCGAAGAGTATCTTTTTCACAAACAATATTAATGATTACATCAAAAATTTCAATACCGCCCGTTGCGGAATTATTACTCAGAGATGCTTCAAAAAGACATTGATCGCCATTTGCATCTATATTATTAAAATATCGATATTCGGTCCAATAGTATTGAGACATACTAATACCATATGATAAGGGAGTGGATGTTTTAGTATATAATACACCTGATGTATCATTATCATTTTGATCAATTATAATATCATAAAAAGTTTTACCTATTGGTCGGAATAAAAACGTTCGTATCCATTTTTCAGATTTAACATAAACACAGTTTGTTTGAAATATTTTATTTTTCAAGAAAAATTGAATAGGAAAATACCCTGGTATCACATAAGAATGAATATATTGTATTTTATCTTTATTTAAATAGATACGATTTTTATTCGGTGATCTTATATCGTTAAAGCACACAAAAAGAGAATCACTTTTAAGCTTCGATGCATTATAATTAATTGATATCTCAGTTGGCGTAAAGCTAATACTATCAGTAACACTTATAGGTACTATACTCTGTTTTGGAGTATTAAATTTATAAAGCAATAAAATGATGAGTAAAACAATTATTGCAACTATATAACTAATTCTAATTATTTTTTTGGTTAAAACAGGCTTTACGTTTTCTTCATTTATTTCATTTAAATCCTTCTCCTTTTTTAATAAAGTAGGATAAGCATCCTGAAAATCAATCCAACTTTTAAAAGATAACAGCATAGCCAAGGCATCGAGGGTTGCTTGCTGAGGAAGATAGTCAGGTGGTGTTGGTAATTTACCAAAAAACCGCTTTAATGTATTTGTACTTATGCTAAGCTGGGTGATTTCATTTATCTTCTTTGAAAGATTAATAAAATCGAGTTCTCTCCATTGAGCACTCTCTACCCTATTAAGCTTGATTTCAATTATTTTTTTTTACAGGAAGTGATATATTCATTATCCATAGCCATAAGTCTCCTTATAGTTGATTTAGATGCTAAGATAAGAAAAATGCTGATTTCGCTTACTGTGAGGGATCTATTTTAGATTGATTTTTCCGCATTAGAAAGTACGAATAGCCTTTAAAACTCAATAACTTCAAAACATTACAAAATAACAAGCATAGAAAGATTATTCTGCAGTAACATCGACATTATAAAGCCATAATCATCTCAACTACACTAAGTCAGAGCATAAACCCAGCTTCTCAACTCCGCCGCCTAGTATCAACGCTCAACTTTTTTACTCCCTCGCAGCATCTCTCTTTTACCAGGGGGGCCAGGCAATCGTTCAACTAAAAAGCCACAATGTTGCATTATTCGTCGTACTTCACCTTTAGCACAGTAAGTAACTAAAATTCCATTATTATTAAGAATGTTAAACATGTTACCAAAAACGTCTACATTCCATAAATCAGATTGTTTATCTGGTGCAAAAGCATCAAAAAAAATAAGATCGTAGCGCTCATTGGTCCGAAAATTTAGTAAATCGGCTTTAATTTTTTTAAGTGCAAAGTGTGATGTAATGCCTGTTTCTGTATCCCAAGTTGCTGCATGAATTTTTGAAAATAATGCCGAATCGCTGTTATTACAAAGTGAAGCGTAATTAAGTGTATCGATGAGCGCCCCAGACAGAGGAAAATTCTCAATGCTGTGATATTTTATTATACGATTATTATGCGCAGCCCAAATAGCCGAGAGTAAGGCATTAAGTCCTGTTCCGAATCCTACTTCAAAAATTGCTGTAGTATCTTTTTTTACATGATTCAATCCCTTATCAATAAAAACATGTAAGGATTCAGTTATTGCTCCATTTTGAGAATGGTACGTTTCATTAAGATCATCTACGAATATAGATGAGGAGCCATCATCGGTTAGTATCTTGCGTAAGTTCATGATACAAAGATATTAATAACCTGTTGATAATCTGATTTTGTGCAATCATTTTATTGAATTACATTTAAACGATATTACTAAGCCTTTCAAATTAAACAAGATGAAACGAACAGCCTTTCAATTACTACTGATTTTTATTGCTATTACACCCTTACGTGCAATTAACGAAAAGTCCGTAGATTCTTTGTTAACACAACTTAAGCAAGCCGATGCACCACAAAAATTATCGCTCTTGTTGGAACTTTCAGAATATTATTATGAGAGAGAACCAGCACGAGCAGCGACATTTGCAGGCGATGCCTATGAAATTGCTGTACGTCAAAGCGATTTGAATTTGCAAGCAAAGGCATTATTTTCGATAGGATATGTCGCATATTTGATGAATGAATATGATAAATCATTATTGTATTTGAAAAAAGCACATACTCTCTGGCTAAAACTTGAAAATGCCGACGGTGTTGCTTCTTGCTTAAATCGGATGGGAAATGTATGGCAACTAAAAGGGGATTACGAACAAGCACTTAGTCTCTATAAACAAAGTTTTTTTATTGTTAAAAACCTACCCGATAATGCTGAATTGCCAAGAATATTAACCAATATGGGGAGTATATATCAGCTGTATGGCGATTATAAACAAGCTATTAATTATATGCTTCAAGCACTGGGTATTTATGAAGATATGAAAAACGATGAGGGAATGGCATGGTCGTACCTAAATATTGCCAGGCTTTTTAAGAAAATGTCAGATTATGAAAAAGCATTGCAGTATGTGAATAATTCATATCAAATGTATAAAAAGATTGCCGATGTTAAAGGAATAAAAACTGGCGTGGCTCTTTGTTTAAAAGAAAAAGGAAGCATCTATCAGGATATGGGTAATTTTGATAAAGCACTTGAATATGGATTGAAGGTACTTGAACTCAATACGGCTGCAGCCAATCAACATGGTATAGCATCATCATTATATATTTTAGGTCGTATATATTATTCTCAAAATCGTTATGAGGATGCGATAAAAAACATGCAGCAGTCAATGAAGCAAAAAGCATTACTGGGCGATAGCTTAGACTTAGCTGCCATACATCGTTATTTAGGATACATTTATTTAAAACAAGGTTCGTATTCCCAATCACAGACAGCATTTACCACATCCATTCGTATGGCAAAAAAGCAAAATTTGCGCGACGAACTTCGCGATGTGTATATGGGATTGTCTGATTTAAGTCGTTTACAAGGTAAATACAATAAGGCTTTAGATTATTACATACAATTTAGCGCATTAAAAGATAGCTTAAACGACCGCGATATTTTGCAGCGTGAAATGCAATATGAATTTAATAGGCGCCAGCATAATATGGAGCTAGAGCAGATTCAGAAAGAAGAGATGCAAAAGTCGAAACTGCAACGACAGAAATTATTAACAATGCTTTTTATAGGATTCTTTATCTTCACACTTCTTTTAGCTCTTTCTATTTATCGAAATTTTAAAGTTAAAAAGGCTGCAAATGAAAAATTAGCTTTGCAAAATGAAGAAATTCGCTTGAAGAACAAACTAATTGAAGCTCAGCGCGATGATATTAAATTGCAGCACGATCAGATTTCAAACCAAAACAAACTAATTACAGATAGCATTAGATATGCACAACGCATTCAAACAGCCATTTTACCACAAGAAAAAATGATTCAGCAATTGTTGGGTGAGCATTTTATTTTTTACTTACCTAAAAACATTGTTAGTGGCGACTTTTATTGGATTGGTAAACATGGCAGTAAAATTGTAATTGCAGCAGCTGATTGCACTGGGCATGGAGTACCTGGCGCATTTATGAGTATGTTGGGGGTGGCTTTTTTGAATGAGATAGTAAATAAGTTAGGGATTGTAAATCCAGATGAAATACTTTTTAGTTTACGGCGTAATGTTATTGATGCATTGCATCAAAGCGATGAAATTGGACGTCCAAAAGATGGTATGGATATTGCATTGGTAACGATTGATACGGCTACGAGAAAATTACAGTTTGCAGGCGCACATAATCCAATGTATCATTTCAATAATGGTACGCTAAGTGTTTATAAAGGGAGTCGGATGCCTATAGGAATTCATAGTGAAATGTCGGAAACACCTTTCGAATTACATGAATTATCCTATGCAAAAGGCGATGTTATTTATCTTTTTAGTGATGGAATTATTGATCAATTTGGTGGCCCAAAGAATTCTAAATTCAAGCAAAGTATGCTTATGGAATTACTTACAAATTTGCAAAATAGCAACATGGATGATCAGAAAGCAGAGATTGTTCAGACCTTTAGCGACTGGAAGGGAAAGAATAATCAGCTAGATGATATCTTGATGCTTGGGGTAAGGATGGAATAAAAAAGGCTTGGGAGTTGTACGCGGCGAATGCATTTCGATAACCTCAATGTGGCATCTCAAATCCTACTTCATCAAAAATTTAGATAATTTAAAAGAGGTGCATAATTATATAGTATCAATAGCGTTCTAAGCTATGCTATTTGATAATTAGCGTCTTATTGTTTAACCATCTTATAGCTTTAGGTTTCATTTTTTTGTTATTCAATAGAACAAAATAAATTCCAGCTGGTAATGAAGAAATATCAACTTGTGAATTTTCAGGGTCATATATATTCTTACATATTTTACTAGTAATGTATACTTTTTTTATTTGTTTAATCTAATTAGGGGATAAGCCTTTAAAATTAAAACTGTTTTGTGCAGGATTTGGGAAAACGCCAATTGAATTGTTCTATTCAACTGCATCATTTACGTGAGTCGTGAGATAAAGATTATCAACTTTTGCTTTTGATAACACTTTATTGTAAAACCGCAAATCGTCAATTTTACCGTTAACAAAATCTTCTTTTGCAGCATTATTTGTTCGGCCCAAGTAAACATAAGAATTTGCTTTATAAGTAGTTGTGAATTCTTTTACTCTTTTACCTTGCAAAATACCATCAATATAGAAGTATGCGGTATCATAATTAAATGCATAAACGGTATGGTACCATTTTTTAGTAGTGGCAGAACTTAGTGATAATATTTCCGACCCTGCACTATTGGCTGGATCATAATTAACAGTGACAAATTGTTTAGATGGCTAATAATATCCAATTGCATAAGCTTCAAACCAACCATCGGGATAATTTGTGTTTTAAGTGACAATAAATGGCATGTAATTAAAATCATTATACCCAGAAGTGGCAGACATAAAAAAAAAACATTATAATTAATTATAAATAAATTAGTTATGTCTTTGATAGTATCACCTAAAAGGTGCTATTTGCAACAGCAACAGCAAATAAACTATCCATGGATAAAATCACACAATCTTCAAAAAACATCACCCCTTTTG
>JBBRXJ010000103.1:0-10540 GCA_038248505.1 Bacteroidales bacterium | reverse complement strand
GTTGGCTAATCCAATAACAACGGTGAGGAGGAACATGCCGAACAGATATTTTTGACCAACCTGTTGAACCGATTTATACATTTTTAATACTCTTTCACGATTATTCTCTGACGAAAAAGCCTGAAATGCCTTTGTTAATCCATCTCTGTAAATAAGAAATAGAAAAGTAAAAACAATGGTTGCCATCAGTCCAGCCATAAAAGTTGCTGTATTACTGACTGTTTTACCTACCAAAAATCCTGTCGAATCATTAAGCCAAACTTTCATCCGGTTAAATAGTTCATCCTTCCCCAAATTTTCAATAAAACTCACATTATTGTTGAGATATACTGTGACGTCAGCAAAGGCAAGAATAATTTTATCCTTAAAATGAGAGAACTCTTTTGCTATATTAATAATTTGAGTTGAAAAAAAGGAAATAACACCTCCCAAAATTATAATCATAGCAAAAATTGAGAGAAAAGCAGCAAGTGTTTTACCAATTCCCCATGACTCAAACTTTTTTGTCAACGGAAACAGTATGAATGAAATAAGCAAAGCAATACTTAAAGGAATAAGAATGGGTTTTGCCAAAACCAGAATTGCAAACAGCAAAAATACGGTAGCAATGGCGTAAAAAAGTTTTTGAAAAGACATGTTCATATTATATCAACTTTAATAGTAATAGTTTGAAAGTGAATACTTTTTTTTTCATTTTCTTAAATTCCAATACTAACTAAATTGTCCCAGAATATACCAGATGATTATAAAAACCACTATCATACCTAAACAGCCACCACCTAATTTTTTAGCCCCGTATCCCGAAATTAACCCTTTTACTAAATTGTTCATTTGACTTTTATTTGATGTATTATGATAACCGATTAAATTCTTATCAAAGTTCGTGAGTTTTTATTCATTGAATCGTACAGAATTTTGACAATGAGTTACAACATTCACACATTTTGAAGAGTTTATTGCTGTTTGATGTTCCTAATCATTACACTTTTGCTTAAAATTGTATAATTATTAAGATTCATTAAAAATTTAAATTACAAGTCGTATGCGTTTATATTTTTTCCATTGCAGCATTGTACTCACCACGACGTGCAGCCTTATTGCATTGTGCACGATGTAGCAGCGCTTGATGTGCTTTTGATACGTTCGCCTCTTGACCATTCCATATTTCCAAAGCAGGCTGCTGAATTGCACGAGCATACGAAAATGCCAATGCCCAAGGCAACTTGTTTTTAAACCTGACATTCATAGCATTTAAACGTGCTGATGCAAGTTCGCTGGATTGTCCGCCCGATAAAAAAGCTATTCCGCCAACGGCAGCAGGTACAGATCTTAAAAGACAATTCACTGTTGCATCCGCAACCTCTTCATCTGATTTCTGAATCGAACAGTTCAACCCAGGAAGTACCATGTTTGGTTTTAGAAGTATGCCTTCCAAAATCACATTTTGTATATAGAGTTGGTCGAAAACTTTTCGCAGTACTTGCTCTGTTACTTCAAAGCATTTTTCGATTGAATGATGTCCGTCCATGAGTATTTCAGGCTCAACTACTGGAACAATGCCAGCTTCTTGGCATAAGGCTGCATAACGAGCCAATGCATGTGCGTTGGCATCCATGCAACTCTGACTAGGAGTGCCGTCATTAATGTTAATTACGGCCCGCCATTTGGCAAAACGGGCTCCCATCAGATAATACTCATTGAGCCTTTCGCGTAAGCCATCTAAGCCTTCAGTAATTTTCTCTCCAGGATGTCCTGCCAAAGCTTTTGCCCCTATGTCAACTTTTATTCCTGGAACAATTCCAGTATCCATAATAATTTTGACGAAGAGTGTTCCATCTTTTTTCTTCTGACGTATTGTTTCATCAAAAAGAATAACACCGCTAATGCACTCACTGAGTTTGGGAGTTGTTATAAGCATCTCCCTATAGGTACTTCGAGTCTCTTCGTTTTGAGGAATCCCGAATGCCGCAAATCGTTTGTTACAGGTTGTTGCACTTTCGTCCATTGCTAACAGGCCCTTATCGTCAGCAGTTAAAGATTTTGCTGTATTTATAAGTTTCTCAATATTCATCTTCAGTGTTTTTAATTTGCAACTATTTTATTTTGTTCTGATATTTTGTGTTGGCTGTTCTACTTGTTTCTGCGGTGCAAATGCAAAGCCTATAGTGATGATATAATAAAAGATGCCAATCAGCATTAACATCAAAAAAAACCAAAACCACAAACTATGATGTATCCGTTTTAATCGATGTAAATGTTTCTGATGAATTGGTATATGATCCTGTAAAATTTGCTTGTCGTTATTTTGTTCGTTCGATTTCATATCTTGTATCAGTTATAAATTAATGTTGCCAAAGAATAAAATTCATTTCTAATGGAATTGATACACCCGGCGAATTGGGTATTATTCTTGCCGTGTAATTATTGGCAGGAATGTCTATCGAAATGGTTGCTCTATAATTGTAGCCTTTGATAGGGCCATCCAGCTTTAGTCCCTGCTTCATGTTATGCCGCACTGGTTCGCCGCCGTCTATAGCATTTGAGTACAGTTCGACCCGAAGCATTTTGGGTTCTATATCATTTGTATACACATGAACATTAAATATATGTTTACTATTATGCGTTTCAACAGTTACTTTTCCAAAATGTAATGCAGGCCATTTCTGCTCCAACTCTTGTCGCCATTTAAACATCTGATTCCCCAATGCGCCTTTGTCAGCAGCGCGTTCAATAAATGCAGTTGCTGAGGGCAAATAATGTTGTTCTGTATATTCCCGAACAGTCCTATCGGCAGAGAACCTCTGTGTAAGTTGCGACATGCTTTCCCTCATTCGCGATATCCAGGCAAGGGGAATTCCTTTTTCATTTCGTTTGTAAAATTCTGGTATAACCTGCTTTTCGAGTAAATTGTAAAGTTGTTCCGCTTCCATAGCATCCCAGGCTGTATTGTCTCCATGCTCTTGTCCATCTCCCAATGCCCATCCTACTTCAGGAGTGTAAGCCTCCGCCCACCAGCCATCCAACTCAGATAAATTTAGGCCACCGTTCACAAGTACTTTCATGCCGCTTGTCCCGCTGGCTTCCCAAGGTCGCCGTGGTGTGTTAATCCATACATCAACACCTTGCACAAGATGCTCCGTTAAATGCATATCATAGTCACTAAGAAATATTACATGAGCCCTTATTTCAGGTTTTCGTATGAATTGAATCCATTCCTGAATCAATGCATGACCTTCTTTATCGCCAGGATGCGCCTTGCCCGCAATAATAAGTTGAACAGGGTATTGGGTATTGCTCAATATGTTTTGTAATCTCTGCTTGTCATGTAATAACAGATTTGGTCTTTTATAACTCGCAAAACGTCGAGCAAATCCCAATGTTAGTGCTTTGGGGTTGAACATCTGATTCGAATTATTTAAAACTTCGGCGGATGTACCTGAAATAGACAGCTGTTGATTAAGTCGCTCGCGAATGTATTTCACGAAAGAGATACTGGCTTGCGTTCTAAATTCCCAAAGCTTGTTGTCTGAAACACTGCGAATCTCTTGTCCTAATGTTTCAGATGTTCCTAGCCATCGGCCTTTTCCACTAACGCTTGTCCAAAGGGCATCAGCCTCTGCTGAATCCCATGTGGACATGTGGACACCATTTGTAATATGACCAATTGGTACTTCATCTTCTGGCCAATGTGAAAAAAGCGGCGAAAAAATGTGCCTGCTTACTTTCCCATGCAAACGACTAACTCCATTAACGGAGCCACTTCCCTTAATTGCCAGATAAGCCATGTTGAAATGCTCATTGGGGTCATTCGGGTTTAATCGCCCTAAGGCTAAAAGATCGTTCATAGAGATGCCAAGTTTCTTTGCATATTCTCCAAGGTAATGTTCAATAAGAAATGGCGAGAAATAATCAAATCCTGCCGCCACTGCCGTATGTGTTGTGAAAATATTTCCTGCACGTGTAACCATCAATGCTTCATTAAAAGGTAGCTCCGTTTCTTCCATATACGCGCGCGCCCTTTCAAGTACTGCAAATGCAGCATGCCCTTCATTCAAATGGCATATTTCAGGATGAATACCAAGTGCATTTAGCAAACGCCATCCTCCAATACCTAGTAAAAGTTCTTGTTTGAGCCGCAGCTCTTGTCCACCACCATATAATTCGCTTGTAATACCGCGATGGGCAGGCAAGTTTGCCATATCATTACTATCGAGCAAATAAAGTTTAAGTCTACCTACCTGTACCTGCCATGCACGCAACCAAACAGAGTATCCAGGCAATTCTATTTCAAGTCGTAGCCACTCTCCATTTTTATGTCGTAGTGGTGTAATTGGCAATTGCCCCGGATCATTGTAAGGATAAAGCTCTTGTTGATTTCCATCCTGGTCTATTACCTGACGGAAATACCCTTGTTGGTAGAGCAAACCTATACCAATTATGGGCACACCAAGATCGCCGGCTGCTTTAAGTTGGTCGCCGGCTACGTTACCCAATCCACCCGAATATATAGGTAGCACTTCGCTTAACATGAATTCCATACTAAAATAGGCAATGCAGGTAAGATGCGATTTAGGGTAGTTTTTCTGAAACCATGCGGGACTATCAATAGCAAGTTTTCTAATATGAACCCGTTCATTTAATTGCTTGCGAAAAATTGTATCTGCAAGCATCCTCTTAAGGTGATCCCTCGAAACGGATTGAAGAACAATCCATGGGTTATGCGTGTTTTTCCAGAGTATTGGATCTAGTTGATGCCATAATTCATCCGCAGCATGATTCCATGAACTACGCAAATCCAAAGCGAGTTCGGCAAGCAAATCAAAATCATCGATATCTTCAATATCATTTTGTAAATTGCCGTAATTGGGTTTATTTATCCTTGGTTTTTTATTCATTTTTTCATACTTGATTAATCAGGAGTCTTTGATTTTTTTTTGATGGAATGTTCTCTTATTCGCTCTAGGAGTTTAGATGCTGCAATTGGTGTGCTTACCGAAACTGCACCTGACTCGAGCGTTTTTAAAAGAATTTCAAGTAAATCATCTAAACCGTCTTTATGCTGTTTCCCTAATACATGATGAGCTGCATTGCGAAGTGTAACTGATTCCGCACCTCTAGATACCAATGCACTCAATAATTCTGGCCATGCAACTTTCCCAAACTTTTTTAATGCTTCTGCTGCCAACCAAACAACGTCCGTTTCAGCATCTTCGAGAGCCTTAACAAGGGCTGGGATGGATTTTATGTCGGAGATGGCGCCCAACGCCTTAGCGGCTTCCCAGCGGGCCTTATATACTTCAGAATTGACCAGCACATTCGACAAAGGAACCACAACTGATTTTCCAATCCTTATCAGCGATTTTCTGGCCTTCAGGCGCAACTTGTTGTCTGAGTTGGATAACTGATTTATTAAGAAATCACCTTTATCCCCAATTTGTAATTGTTTATGCATGTGCTTGTTTTTTTTATTCAACTTATTTATATATGCAATTCAAACGTTACATATGCTTCACCTAATTAAAATTTTGCAATTGCTAAAAATCATTTAAATTGATTTTAAAGGCATTCTTTTATTTTAACGTTGTTTTTATCTTTTTCAAGAATTGCTTTTCATTCCTGATATTCTTCCTTTGATATTAAACCAGAAGCGAAACGTTTCGGTAAAATGTCAAGTGCAAAATATTGTCTATGGCGCTGCTATGGAATGTTAAATGGCACAGCAAAAAATCCAAAATAAGAGTACTATCCAAATGAAACACCATATAATGCTCATTCCTCAGAATTGATAATCATTGTACATCATGTTCTCTGATTTTTAAATTATTTTAATTGTATTATACATACAAAATTGTATATTTTATTGTCGGAAAGTCTTACACAATTCTTATGAGTAGTTACGTCATTCACACATTAAGCCAAACTAACTCGTTCTGATGTTGTATTACCTCGTCAAAGATTAAAGAAATAATTGATTCTGCAGAATGATACACCAAAGACAAAATTCATATTAAAATACCAAAGTAGGCGGATGACTCAGCTTCATGGCATCATCTATATATAAGAGATTTTGATTCATTATAAATCAGTAAATATCTAATTGGGTACGATTGTGCAGAATCGAAAAGAAATAAAATCTTTTTTTTTAAAAATAGATGAATCATATAAGCTATTTCAATAATTGTATAACTCTTTTCTATTGAATGTAATCACCTTTGTAGTTCACTAACTAAAAAAACGAAATGAAAAAAAATCAAATTTTATTATCTGGTATTATTTTAATGATATCAATAACAGCATGCCAAAAATATTCTGATGGCCCTCTTTTCGATATCAAATCAAAAACAGAACGTGTAGCAAATAATTGGAAAGTTGCTCAAGCATTAGATAATGGTGTTGATGTTACTTCCGATTATAATCAGTACGAATTAAATCTAAAATCAAATGGAGATGCAAGTCTTTCTGCAAAATATTCAGTTATAGGTATTGCTTTCGAATTTGTAACAGATGGTACCTGGGTTTTTGTAAATGACAATGAAAGAATATCATTTGACTTCGATAATAATGATGCTGACGCACTTTACAAAATTTTAAAATTAAAAGAAAATGAAATGTGGATCGAAAAAAATGATGGAACATTGGAACTTCATTTAGTTACACAATAATAATTTACATTTAAGTCGTTCAAGATAGTTTAAGATATTTTTAATCTTTGCTATTTTGAATGCACAAAACTATTTCGATTTATATATAATACACTATTATCTAATTAATTATTATGAGAGATCTTAAAACATTTGATTTTATTACTCATCCATACGGGACTTTTAAAAATGGTCGGGCGCTTTTTAATACCAATATTAAATTAATAATGGAAATGTCACGAAGGGATATGATATTGGTAAGAAGGAAAAGGATCGTAATAATTAAGCCACTTATGGACGAAATATAATTTTAGTAAAACAAAAATTAAATACTATGAAAAAATATATATTAAATAATAAAATAGAAATAATAAAATTATTTATTTCTTGGATTATTATAGTTTGTTTTAATTTGGGCGTTTCAGCTTCTCCTAAATTGGCTACAAAGCAACAATTGGGATTGTTTCTAAATTCCAAAACGTGCATTGTTATGGATAATAGCTCTATATCATATAATGTAAATCTAAAGGATGCAATTTTAAAAAATTGGAAAATTACAGAATATGAATTTATTGATAAGTTGGAATTTGATAAGAGACGTTATAGTTCTAAATATTCTTTTCTCATTCTTATGAAAGGAGTTTACGATAACGATCCGGAGGGTGTAAGTTACAATTACCTGAGTCTTGTTTTAGGAGATACATCATCTAATATGACTAATATGCCTGAATTTTGCAGCATCCCTCTTTCATATAATGGTGATAATAATATTGATTATGGTTATGCTATGCCTGCAATAATTAATTTTATGCAAAAACATATAAAAACTATTGAGGAGAAACATGTACAAATATTTTTATCAGGACTAAAATATTATAATAATATAATTAAGTTGAAAGACAAAGAATTATTAATTAATAAAAACGCGTTGGCTGAAGATGCCAATACATTGGATAAAATTAAAAATGTTTATCCTTATTCTGTTAAACTTCTTACTATTTCTGAGATTCAGAAAGAACTAGATGCAAATCCTACGAACATTGTTTTTAATTTGCATGTTGGTCCAGCAAAAGATGCTGGCTCAGGTAAGTGCTTTGAAATGCTTTTTGATACTGAAGGGAATTTATATTATTATACTAATAGAAATGTTACTAATATAGATAAAGACGGCTTTAAACTAAATGATTTTAATAACATCAGATAATTCCTTCACACTTTTAATTTTTAACTATTTAATACATCTTACTATGAAAGCATTTGCAATAATTCTTATAGTCCTAGGTTTGGGATTAACAATTTTTACAGCTGGTAAATTTTTTACCAAAGAAAAAGTAGTTGATTTAGGCAAGGTTGAGTTAACCAGACAAAAACCTCATACTATTAGTTGGTCTCCTATTGTAGGAATTTTGATAATTGGCATTGGAGGAATTGTTTTATGGCAATCGACTAAGAAATAATAGGACAGTGTCATCTTTATGATAAGAATGATACTAAACACTATGCCTATAGGGCTTATATTTTTGTAAAAAGACATAATCTATCAACAAGTATCATTCTGTAGGAATATAAAAATCGATACTGCATAATCGTACACCAATTAGATATTTACTGATTTTTAATGAACCCAAATCTCTGATATATCGAAGTAAGCAGGACGCTGAGGCATTTTAGTATGAAATTTGTCTTTGGTGTATCATTAAATAGAATCAGTTATAAAAAGGTTTATATAAATACTACCCGTATATTGAAACGGCGCTTAATAAATGCAAAGTCCGTAGGGCTGATATTTAGGTAAAAAGAAGATTCGTCCCGTAGGCTTGGTATGTTGTTGAGAGTAATTTTACCGAAATTTTCTCCCTGATGTGATGTCTATACGTGACGATATTCCTTTATACCCTCTTTTCTTAAATCTAACTGCCATATATTTCCCAAATTGTCTTAATAAGCCTATTTTATTCAATAAAAGCCTAAAATGAGTGAATTGTGTAACATATTTCTTAAGTTATGTAACATTTAAGCCTATATAATTTACATCTTTGTTAAGCCGCATTAATATTATGGGGATTTATAGATCCGCTTTTGCTAAACATTAAATAAAGAAAAGTAGAAAAACTATTCTTTTCGTTTTTATTACGTTAGTCTTTTACATGAATTTTTAAATCAAAATGTGTTAAAAGACTTTATTGCATTATAAGCTGAAGGCTATTATTTGTAAAAATATACTTTTTCTTTTAATTATTAACCGAATAAAAAATTGAGAATGGAGAACAACGAAGTTGAAAAATCAAAAGCATTTATTATTATTGAAACTATTAAATATGTTCCTAACTCTGTTGTTAGGAAAACAATATTTAAGAAATCAACGGGGAATATTAGTGCAGTAGCTTTTGATACAGGAGAAGCATTAACAGAAAAAACATCTCCTTTCGACACCTTTGCTCAAATTATTGATGGTAAAGCCGAAATTGTAATTAATGGTATTTCAAAAATTTTAAATACATGTCAATCATTCATAATACCAACCCATACATCCAATATTGTTAAAGCAAATGAACGCTTTTTATGATATCTACTATCATAAAAAGCGCATATGAAGAATAATCAATTATTTTTTATAACCTAAAATACCTGAATGAAACTTTTTATTAAAAATATGGTTTGCATCCGTTGCAAAATGGTTGTTAAAGAGGAGCTGAAAAAACTACAATTACATTTTATTGTTGTTGATTTAGGGGAAGTTGAAATTATGGAAGATATTACTGCTGAGCAACGTGAACAATTAAAAATATCTTTACACAATTCTGGATTAGAATTAATGGATGATAAAAAAAGTATCTTAATAGAAAAAATTAAAAGAATAATTGTTGAATTGGTTCATTATACCGACGAACCACTAAAAGTTAATTTCTCTGAGTACTTAAGTGAAAAACTAAATTATGACTATACTTATTTAGCAAACCTCTTTTCAGAAGTACAAGGAACTACAATAGAGAAGTTTTTTATTACTCACAAAATAGAACGTGTAAAAGAATTATTAGTCTATGACGAACTAAATCTTACTGAAATATCTTACAAAATGAACTACAGCAGTGTAGCTCATTTATCAAATCAGTTTAAAAAAATAACAGGACTTTCGCCATCTCATTTTAGGCAATTGAAGGAAAAAATCCGAAAACCTATTGATGAAATTGAAAATGCAAATTCAGAAAAAAGTAATCAATGAATGTAAGAAACATAATAGAGGTTAATTTAGATCCATTGATTACCATTGATGTTGATGGTAAAATAGTTGATTTAAATACGGCATTTGCTACTATAACTGGCATTAAACGAGAGAAGCTTATAGGTACAGATTTGTTTAATTATTTTTCTGAACCACAAAAAGCCAAAAATGCCTATCTGCAGGTGTTAACAAAAGATTCAATTACAGATTATCCACTTTCTATTAGTCATATAAATGGAAGTTATACCGATGTATTGTTAAATGGTAATGTATATAAAAACGAAAATGGAGATGTATCGGTGATTGTAATTGTTGCCCGAAATATAGCTGAACAAAAATTTGCAGCAGAATTACGAAATGCCAATATGGAACTTTTATTTCAGAATAATGAAAAGGAGAAACGAGCTGCAGAATTAGTTCTTGCAAATACTGAACTTGCTTTTCAAAACAATGAGAAAGAGAAACGCGCTGCTGAATTAATTCTTGCAAATACTGAACTTGCATTTCAGAACGATGAAAAAGAGAAACGAGCTGCTGAGTTAATTCTTGCTAATATAGAACTTATATTTCAGAACGATGAAAAAGAAAAGCGCGCAGCGGAATTATTTATTGCCAATAATGAACTTGCTTTTCAAAACGATGAAAAAGAGAAACGAGCTGCTGAGTTAGTTCTTGC
>JBBRXJ010000102.1:0-10702 GCA_038248505.1 Bacteroidales bacterium | reverse complement strand
TACTTTACCGCCATGCATTTCAAGGATTTTAGGGGTTACCGTGTATTTTACGTTGCTGGCATTTTCTGCCATTTTTGATAGCCCTTTACAACCTGTGAGAACAATGGCTGCTATAACTAGGGTTGTTAAAGCGATGTTGAATCTTTTCATAGTTGTTGTTTTTTATAGATTATTTGTTTTACAATTTTACAATTAAAAGCCGTTTAGATCGTACAAATCTAATAAAATTTAGATAATAATATAGTGTAAGACCTTATTATTTAATACGGTTTGTTCAATTTGTTTATAATTAATTAGTTGGCTTGTTATTTTCTTCAGTTGGTTTTTTAGAATCTCCTGCAGGTTTAGGAAGTAAAACTTTACGACTTAACTTGAGTTTACCGCTTGATTTTTCTATTTCGAGAAGTTTAACTTCAACTTCTTCGCCTTCCTTAAGCACGTCTTCCACTCTATTTAAGCGAGTCCAATCTACTTCAGAGATATGTAATAATCCTTGTTTGCCAGGTATAATCTCAACAAATGCACCATAAGAAACAATAGATTTAATAATACCCTTGTAAACTGTACCTATTTCAGGAACTGCAACAATAGAACGAATACGTGCAAGTGCTGCATTTACACAGTCTGCATTATCACCAAATACATCAATAGAGCCGCCTTCTGCTACTTCTTCAATAGTTATAGTGGTGTTGGTTTCACGTTGCATTTCTTGGATGATTTTTCCACCAGGGCCAATAATGGCACCTATCAAATCTTTAGGAATCATCATTTTAGCAATACGTGGGGCGTATGGTTTAACATCTGCACGTGGTGCTGCAATTGCTTCTTGTAGTTTGCCAAGAATATGTAAACGTCCTTTTTTAGCTTGTTCTAAAGCTTCCATCATTAATTCTGGGGTAAGACCTTCAACTTTAATGTCCATCTGACATGCGGTAATACCATCAATGGTACCAGTAACCTTAAAGTCCATATCTCCCAAATGATCCTCGTCACCAAGAATATCTGATAAAACAGCATATTTACCATTCTTGAAATCGCCTTTACCCGCTACATCGTCGGTTATTAAGCCCATGGCAATACCCGAAACATGTTTTTTAATGTTCACTCCAGCATCCATGAGTGCCATTGAACCAGCACAAACAGTAGCCATGGATGATGAACCATTTGATTCATATATGTCAGAAACTACACGAATAGCATATGGATTGGTTTTTGGATCAGGCAGCATTCTTTTTAGAGCACGATGTGCAAGATTACCATGACCAATTTCACGACGGCTGAGGCCACGTGACATTTTTGCATCATTGGTTGCAAATGGTGGAAAATTGTAGTGAAGTAAAAATTTATCGTGACCTTGTATTAAAGCTTCATCAATAATTTTTTCGTCCATCTTACTACCAAGGGTAACCGTGGTAAGTGATTGGGTTTCGCCACGTGTAAATAGCGCCGAACCATGAACGGAAGGTAAATAGTCAACATCGCATGTAATAGGACGAATTTGATCCATTTTACGACCATCCAAACGAATTCTTTCGTTAAGCATCATGTTACGTACCGCCTCTTTCTCAACATCGTGAAAATATCTGTCAATCATAGGTTTTTTAGCTGCACGCACCTCTTCTGGTAATGAAGCAATGAATTCGTCTTTTACATTTTGAAATGCATCGCTTCTTTCTTTCTTTGGTGAAGCTGATTTGGCTATTTGATATAATTTATCATGACAGAAATCCCAGCATGCTTTTTTAAGATCGGCATCATTGGTTTCATGTGAATACTCGCGTTTTTTTACGCCTAAAGCTTCCATTAGTTCCATTTGAACTTTGCAATGCTTTTTAATCTCGGCATGAGCAAAATTAATTGCTTCAAGCATTTCGGCTTCTGAAACTTCGCTCATTTCGCCTTCAATCATTAGAATATTTTCATAGCTTGCTGCAACCATGATATCAATATCCATATTTGTATTGTCGGAGAAATTTGGGTTAATTTTTAGTTTTCCGTTAATACGACCCACGCGAACTTCTGAGATAGGGCCATGAAAAGGGATGTCTGAAATACATAAAGCAGCAGAAGCGGCTAAACCAGCCAGTGCGTCAGGTTGTATATCGCGGTCGGCTGCTATTAGATTTATAGTTACAAAAGTTTCAGCATGATAGTCGGCAGGGAATAGTGGCCTTAGTGCACGGTCAACTAATCGAGCAATAAGAATTTCGCTATCGCTAGGTCGTGCTTCGCGTTTGGTAAAACTACCAGGAATACGACCAGCTGAGGCAAATTTCTCTTTGTACTCAACAGAGAGAGGCATGAAGTCAACGTTTTCTTTGGCATGTTTAGCGGCAGTTACTGCGGCTATGAGCCAAGTATTGCCCATTTTAATTACTACTGAACCATCGGCTTGGCGAGCAAGCTTACCGGTTTCTATGATGATGGAACGGCCATCACCCATATCAATGGTTTTTTGAACTACATTAAACATATAAATATAGATTGATTAGGTACTTAATAAATAGAAAAAAAGGCAATGCTGGGATTGCCTTTTTAATGTTATTTTCTGATACTCTCAGCTTTAATGATTGCTCTGTATCGAGTAATATCTTTTTTCTTGAGGTAATCGAGAAGACGTCTTCTCTTACCAACAAGTTTTAGAAGTGCGCGCTGCGTGCTAAAGTCTTGCTTGTTTGTATTCAGATGTTGAGTAAGGTGATTAATTCTGAAGGTGAACATAGCGATCTGCGCTTCGGCAGTTCCAGTGTTGCTTGCAGATTGGCCGTACTGCGCAAAAATTTCTTTCTTTTTTTCTGCTGTAAGTTGCATTCTAGTTAACTATTTAATAATGAGTACTAAATTTTTTTATTTAGAAGACGACAAAGTTATTATTTTTTTCCATTTAAGCAACAAGCAAAGGTTTAAATTTAAAACCCAATAATCTAAAACTCTCATTATATGGGTTTTCCTGAAATGTAATCCTTGAATTTATTAATCTGATCTTCCGTTCCTAGTACAAAAACCTTGTCGCTCGTTTTAAGTACCACATCGGGTGAGGGATTTATAATAAATTGATTGTCATTGCCTCTCATTCATACTATGTTAACTCCAGTTTTTCGGCGAATATCAAAGTCGCCTATGGGTTTTGAAATAAATGATGCGGAGAGGTTCTGACAGGCAACTTCGGATAATGTTACGTGTGTAGATGATTGATTCATAAGGTATTCAAAGAATTATACAAAGTCTGGCTGTGAAACTAAGCGAGCCATACGTCGTCCGCCTAGTTTGTCCGGTATAATTATATTGGTGGCCCCTGCACTTCTCAGTTTCCGATCTGAATTTTCATCTGTTACTCTACTATTAATAATAAGGTGTGGATTTAACTGGCGGGCTGAAACAACTACAAATAAATTATCGGCATCGGCTGGGAGAGATGTTATTAATGCTCTGGCGGTTTTTATGTTGGCTGCCAATAAGATTTCGTCATGAATGGCGTCACCTGTAATCACTAAAATATCAGTATTGTCTCTTAATTGATTCGCAACGGCAATATTTTTTTCAATAACAACTACTGGAATTTTATGATCAATAAGCTCTTTTGTGGCTTGCATGCCATTTCTTCCATAGCCACATATTATTACGTGACTACTCAGTTTCTCAATTTGTTGTTTCACTATTCTGTCTCTAAAATAATTATTTGCAACCCCATCAACTACAAATCTCGATAATGATGTAATTGCATAGGCAAATATACCAAAACTAATAATGATAAGGAAGGAGGTGAACCACATACCTGCATTTGAAAGTGTGTGAACCTGACTAAAACCAACGGTGGCAATGGTAATAACGGTCATAAAAAAGGAGTCGCGAATATTCCATCCTTCAATAAAGATGTAGCCTAGGGTGCCTATGGCCATAATGAGAACCAAAAGTCCTAATGAATAATATTCTGATGCCCGCTGCCTTCTCATTAATTTAATTCGATGATTTTATTTCCAATGGAGCAATTTAGACATTTTTTCGGGTCACAGTATTCATTTTTCAATTGTATTAATGCTTGTGAAGCAAGTGCATTACCGGCAGGTACTTTTAATTCAGTCCACATGTCAATAATATTGTTTGACTCAGCAGGCAGTTCTTCCAAAAAACCGATTGCGCGTTGCTCAAGGTCGGTCATCCCTCTTTTACGTCCGTAGAGAAATAAAAATGGGATAACGGAATTTATGATAATCAATCGAATGGTATCCAAGCCTAAATGTTTTTCCTTGCCACCAACTTCTCTATCAAACTGATAATGATTTGTCCAATAAGAAGAAGCGCTCACAGTAAATAGCTCGATCATCTGTTCTATGGTTTCAATCTCTATAATATAAGCAAAAAGGGAAGCTTTTTTTTCAAGAATAGCGGCTAGTTGAGCAATACGTATGGTTGGAAAGTTCACTGGGCGGAGGCGATGAAACTTCCAAAGATGCCTTTCCATGGGCTTTAACCTGAATTTATGTGCAAGAAAATTATATTCTTTAATGAGTTTGTTTGTGTATTCATCAGACGGGGTAGCCGGTATTAAAGCGGCTTGGCCAAAAAGAAATGCCTCGGTTTGCAATAAATTGCCATGTTGTTTACGCAGATATTTTAAGGGAAGCGTATTGGCAAGCATCTCAAAGGGTTGTGCGTTTACTTTTAATCCGATGGTTTTTGCTAGTGATTGATAAAAAGCCTCTTCCCAATCGTTATCGCAATTGGCAAGTGTGTTAGAGATACTGATGGCTTTTTTTTCGAGTCGTTCAATGGCCAGTCGTATCATCCATGCATTGATAAGAAAGCGATCGATCTTATGAAGATCTGGTTGGCAAGGCAATGCAAGGCGACTCTTATGTAATTGCTGGTATCTATCAAAAAGCACTTCATTGAATTGTAGAAGTGCTGTGGGAATTATAGTACCCGTGCTGCGTTTGATATCAATATCGTGTTTTAAAACAAGGTGTAAGATCACATTATCATAGGCTTTATCCTTATTATGACCGTGACGAATCCAATCGGATGATTGAAAATGAATTTCGGCATTACCCACCCATAGTGTATCTCCAATACGAATGTGCACATTAAAAAAATCGGGGCCAGCATCGGTGTTTTTTCGACCTGTGTCTATAACCTCAATTTTTTCGCCGCTAACAAGCTGAATGTTTTTTTCAAACAAACGATATTCCCAAATATGATGAAGAAAGTTTTCGTCCATAATCTTGCAAATGTATAAATTGAAAAAGTTTGTGCAATTTTTTTTTGAGAGAGAGATTAGTTCTCTTTTGTAGTGGATGCCTAATCAGTGAATAAGAAGGAGAACGCCACTTAATATATTTTTTTAAAACCAGAATATGATATTCAAATGACAAAGCTTAAATATATTAAGTGTATGATATACAATAATATAATGCTTTTGCGTTTTTCTTTTGCTTTATTTTGTGTATATTGTTTGTAATCAGATATTAAATTTTTTCATATATTTGAATTTAAGGCTTAAAATGTGGTAGCCATATGGCAGAAACCAATGATTATATAATAAAATTTAACGGTAGTCTTGATACGGAGACCATTGATGGTCTTATAAATCAATTCAAGAAAGAGCAGGATGCACTTGGTATTAAAGTGCTCATCTTCAAAAAAATTATATCTGTAATTATTGAAGCGCTTGAGAATATTTATAAATATTCAAAGTTGTTTAATGAAAATGCACCTGCAGGAACTGATTTAAAACCACAATTTTCAATAGCTCTCGAAGACGGAAAGTTTGTAATTACAGCAGGGAATACGGTATTAAATAGTGATTTGCCACACATAAAAAGTAAGCTTGAAAAAATTACACAGCTAGATCATGATGGACTAAAAGACTTGTATATTGATACGATTCGTAACGGTCATTTTTCAAATCAAGGTGGTGCAGGCTTAGGTTTTATTAAGATTGCCAGAGTTGCTGAAAATAATTTAGAGTATTCGTTTGAAAAATTAGATGATAACTCATCATACTTCTCTTATCGTGCTGTGATTAGTGATTAAAGCAGGTACGAATATTACCATCTGGAATTTTTATTGAATACATTTTGTTTTTAGTGTTAGAAATTTTGTCTGACATTATCCAAGGATTAAGAAAGCGAAGCATTTTGTAGCTTGTGCCGTTTTGTAATGCAAAATTGGATAAGTTTGAAATACTGCTATCAACAGCAACAAGTTTGACTGATGTTGGCTGGTATAGGTCTTTTTTGCGAATCTTAAAACCATATTTAGCTGGCGTAGTTAGTAGTATTTTTAATGCAAGAATTCGATATATATAACGAGCTGTTTCGCTGTTTAAGCGAATATCGTAGTAGTTGTCTGTTTTCTGAAAGTTTATTTGCTTTTTAAGATTGGTGCGACCGGTATTAAATGCAGCTGCCGCCATAGTCCAGCTACCAAATAATTCGCGCGAGCCTTTAAGGAAGTTGCATGCAGCGGTAGTCGCTTTTTCTATATGATAGCGCTCATCAATTTCAGTATTAACTTCGAGTCCGTTTTCTTTTGCAGTAGCATCTAAAAATTGCCAGTACCCTTCAGCACCAGCGGGTGATACGAGGTAGCTAAAGCCACTTTCAGCTAATGGGAGGTATTTAAAATCATCGGGTACGGATTGTGATTTTAATATAGGTTCGATGAGGGGGAAGTACCTATTGGCTTTTTTAATGAATAAAATGGTTTGTGACTGCCAGTAAGTGTTAATTAATAACTCTCGCTCGAGTGATTCGCGCACATCAAAAAACTCAAGAGGAACGCGCTCGCCAGCAAAATATAATGTGTCGGGTAGTTCTATGGTATATATCGAATAGTCTTGCTGAAATCGTGCTTTGTATTCCTCATCGCTTGTATCTTCACTATAGAATGCAAATAGAAGTAATATGTTTGTACTGATTAGAGCCGTGGCGAAAATCACAATTAAATACTTCTTCATATATATATTGTTTATTGCAAATAATATGCCCCAATCATAATTAGTAAGGCTATAATTACTTTTATTATTTTAATAATTATAAATGCTTTTTTAGATTCGGCCATCAAGGGTAAACCGCCATGCCCATCTTGTACTAATGAGTTAATGAGTAAAATACTAAATGGTATTTGACCACTAAGGAATAGTGTGGTAAAAATAATATGTGGACCTGATTCAGGAATTAGCCCAATAGCTATGGCGATGAGAGCTACTCCAATATAGTTGTTCTCAATCCAATCATTAATGTTTATACGATCGGTAATGAGGTGAAGAACAAATAAAGTTCCTATAACCCATAAGAATATACGAATAAAATGTTTTTTAATGATATGCCCCCAGAGGTGTTCCTCCAAAAAATGATCGGGAACACGAACTACAATATATAATGCAAAAAGTGCTAGAATAAAAAAAGTGATAATAATCCATTTTATTTCTTCTTCATGATGGTGTCCATCTTCATGACTGTGGCCATATCCGAGGCCACCACTCAGAAGTAAAAAGATGAACAAAAATAAACCTGAAATTAGAATAGCACGTGGGAAGCTAATGTTTTTTATGTTATGGGAAATTGCTTCAAAAGGTTTGCCATGCCATTCATCAATATCGTGATGTAGTTCAAGGGTGTCAGTGATCATTGATGTTTTATTTTTCCAAAGAAAATGAACCATTGCACCAATGCTCATTGCAAGTAAGAGCAAAACAATATTAAGAACAAGTGCCGCCTTAGGTATTAAGGCATACATAAGGAAGGCTTCATCACCAGTGGTAGAAATGAATGAGGCGGTTAATGCGGCAAAACCAATGATATTATGAGTGTATAATGAAACGGTGGCAAAAGTTCCCAGACAACCCGGAATCATACCTATTAAAGATGCAAATAGTAATTGAAGGAAGATGTTTTTCTTTAATGCGTGGCTCCAAGCACCTTGTGAGCGTACATTTACATATTCGATAACCAACATCATAATCATCACAAACGATGTGATCATGAGGGTTTGTTGTATTATTTCTATTATCATAATTAGATGTAAAGATACGTTGCTTTTTTATATTATCATAGATAAAAAGCGAGTAGTGTTACTATAGTAAGGATTATGTATTGAATCGCTCAATAGCATCTACTTATTTGCCTTATTCTTAGATGTAATAAATAAAAAAGCATCGGTAAATACGAGGCTTTTGAGTTACATTTTAATAATTTTTTTACTAGTTGTTTCTCCTTTTGTATTTATGATAAGGTAATAAACGCCTGGATTGTACCCGCTTAAATCGATATTTATATGATGTTCGCCTAGCTTGAGCATTTTATTTTCAATTATCTGTAGTGTTCTTCCAGTTATATCGTTGAGCGCGATGTTAACAAGAGATTCAGCATCTAAAGTAAAATCGATAATTGCATCGTCAAATACAGGATTCGGATGCACCTCAATTGTAGATATAATCTGATTTACATCATCAATGTCCGTATCCTTTAAACGGTTATCTTCGAGATTAGAGATTGACTGGCTGAAAGGACCAGAGGTAGATTTTAATCTTCCAACTTGCGGACTACATGCACTCTCTTTAATAACGGAAATAAAGTAAAATACTTTTACCCCTTGCGGAGGTGTGAGATCGGTGAAGGATGTGAGATTAGCAGGCAGGCTAGCTATAAGCGACATGGTGCCCCAGGAGGTGCCACGGTACACATTATAGGTGGTGAGGTTAAAGCCTTCATAAGCATCCCAAAGTAGATTTATTGCATTGTCTTGACCTATATTAACCGTTAGGTGCATTGTTTTATGTTCTGGACTTAATCTTGATTCAGTTCCAAAACTATTTACAGCAGAGAGTTTATAACGATAGCTTTTGGTTTTAGGATTAGAAGTATTGTCGATAAAAATACTCAAGTTATCATATGGTCTATTTCCAATAAACTCATATTGCCCTATAACATTACCTTCACGATAAATATTGTATGAAATAGTTCCTTCGCCAGGTGTTTTTTCCCAAACAATCATATTCTTACCCGTTTTCTCATCAACGCGTACCATACATATTTCTTCGTTTTGGTAAACGGCATCGAGTTGGCCATTGGGGCGGAGTTTTAGGACGTACATGTCGCTTCTGCGAGCAGAAGATTCTGCACCCACAACAATATACCCCCCATCGCCAGTTTGTGAAATTGCATTGCCATTGGCGGATGTTGACACTTTACTAAATGATCTTGTCCAATTTGTATCTCCACTCTGATTGAAGCTATAAACAAATAATGGGTAGTCCCAATTACCCGGTGCTACCTTAATAGCACCCTGACCAGTAAGAATAAAATTATTATCCGAATCTACAATAATATCATAGATGTAATCTTCATACTCGGTATTGATAAATATTTTTGTCCATAAAGTATCGATAGATGCATTTAGTTTAAGAAGATATATATAGCTCTCAAATTTACTTATCGCGGAATACGCCCCAATTATATAGCCGTTATCGTTTGTTTTTGCTGTTGAATATGCATAATCATTGTATGATTCATTAGAATAAGTTTTAGTTGTTATTAAAGTACCTGAGCTATTTGTTTTATAAACACGAATATCAGAATCTGTATCGTCATTAATTGCAAGTAAAATTAAATTGTGGCTAATGTCTTCCACAATAGATGTTCCTGATTGATCAATTGCGTCTCCTAATGATTTTTCCCATACGAAGTTGCAGTATTGATCTAATTTTACTGGGTAAACATTAAGCGAACCTGTGTTGCCAATACCACCAACAAAAGCAAAGCCGTTATCATAGGTTTGTACCACGTCTGTAAACCAACGATAGGTACTTGTATTGCCAATTAAGCGCGTCCAAATAGTATCTCCATTTGCATCAACTTTTATAGCGTACGCTTTGCTCCATGTAGATTGAAAATCGCGAATTTGAGCAGCAATAACATAATTTTCATCTATCGTTTCAATAATATGTTTTCCGAGGTCGTTTTGTGATGTGCCATAATGTTTATTCCACTGTATTGAGCCATAAGCATCGAGTTTACTAAGGCGAATATCATAGCCTCCCATTGAGTTATTTTCATCAACACCTGTTAAGATGTAAACACCATCACAGGTTTGTTTAATATCTTCGGCATATTGAGTAAATGTGCCAGTAAAAAGATTTTCAAAACCATATTTATTGGCTTTATTATGCGGCGCTTTAAAATTTAGTAATTCAAGATTATTGTATTGTCCACCTTCTTTTATTGTTTCGCAATCTGTTTTTATGATATAATACCCCGAATCATAACGGCAACAAATTCCGTCGCCATATTCATCTTCAATTTTAAATTCAAGTTCTTCGCCACCGGGCACGCAAACTTTTTGGCTAACAAGAATCGTATCTTCTAATGGATCGCTAAGTAAGTAAATAGGAGAGCCTCCTTTTCCTGTTAGCGTCCATTCCACTTCGTCGTAATAGCTGTCGGGTTTAACTTCAATATATATAGGGGTTTCAGAACTTGTACATATACTGCCGGGTTTCTTTTGTAATGTTAAAGTTCCATTAAGTTGATGTGGTTCTCCTTTATACTCATCTCCTGAAATGAGACCGTTGCAAAAAGCCCCCTAACGTTCCAGTTTTATTTTTAGGAGTTTTATTTTGATTATTTTTGATATTTCAGTAAAAAAACAACCACATATCTTTAGTTTTTTAACCTTTACAAGGTTATTTTTGCCTTTTTCT
>JBBRXJ010000101.1:0-10881 GCA_038248505.1 Bacteroidales bacterium | reverse complement strand
TTTTGCATAACTATTTTTCTAATCTTTCCCTTATCTAAGAACAATAATAGTTGATTAAGAATCGGCTGTCCAGTAAAATTTGTACTTTTACTCATGGTTTTTTTTGTTGTGTAGTTACTCCTAAGATAACCATCTGGGTTGGTCCTAACCGACCAACCCTCTTTTTATTTTTTTACCGGACAACAGTGTATAATAATCTTTAAAATGCTTTAAAAGGATAATTTTCAATTCTACATTGGTTAGATTTACAATAATAAAACATATCGCTATGAAAAATATTTACGCATTACTATTCTGTCTTTTATTTATTGCGAATACCCAAGCACAACATCCTCGGCTTTTTTTTGATGCAGCAGAAGTTGCAACACTACGAAGCAAAATGACTCGAGAGCCATTTAAATCTATGGTAAAACAAGTTCGCAATAATTACAATCAACTAAAAGCTTCAACAGATGCGTATGATGCTCCCATGTCGGCAGCACATGCAAGTTTTATGTACCTATTAACAGATAGTGATTATTATGCTCAAGAGGCACGGCGACTTGTAACACTACGTCTTGTTGATGTAAATGCCGATTGTAATACCGGCCAAGGATGGGCAAAACCAGTAAAAGGATTAACAGAATATTGGCTTGGCACTTATGTTTCAATAGCCTACGATTTTTGTTATAATGCACCATCATGGGATGCCGCATTTCGTAGCCGCGTTTCAGATTCTCTGTGGTCAATGGCAAAAATGATTATAGATAATGGCGGATGTCAACAAAATACTAATACGGCTAGTAATTGGCAAGGAATACGAGGCGCAGCAGGGGGGATTTGTTTACTTGCAACCGACCGTTTATATCCTAAAAAATATATGGATAAAACCATTGAAAAATATGCTCGTTATTTATATGATAATTATGGCAACATGTTCACAAGTCGTGGATGGAATATTGAGGGATTAGGTTATACGTATTATCCTGTTGGTAATTTTATTGGCCCCTTTGCTATAGCACTAAAGCGCCAAATACCAAATGCCGATTTTAGAAAATATGCTGGTTTCACAAATACCTATTGGACTATGTATAGCTCCCTTTCAACCGCTGTCGATTTAAGTACCTTTGGAGGTTTGCATCCCGATTGGGGCGATGATAATCCACATGTTACAGGTGAAGGTGTTTTTGGACAAGCATTTTATTTTCTTCCTGACAGTTTAAAACCAGCAGCAAAATATTGGTTCGATCGAAGTATGGCAGTTCGTACCATCAAACCATTTGATGATTATCGTTATGGAGTAGTGTATTCATATCTTTATTATCCTGATAGTTTGATTAGTGAAGATCCTTCTGAAAATAGAATTTGGGAAGGGTTGTCGCTTGACCCAGGAGGTAATGGTTACTATACCTATCGCAATAAATATAAAAATGGTTTAGATTTATTAGGTCAAATGTATATTAAACTCAGAGGTAACAAAGGGCATAATGGACCCGATGCGCTCACATACCGAATTGTTGGCAGCAATACTGCATGGGCAGTAGGTGGCGGACGCTATGGCCTTAAGATTTTAACACAAGACGCTTACATTCGGCACATGAATACTTTGTATCCTGTCAATCCTGCAACCGCTACACTTATAACCCAAAATAATAATTCAGGTACAATCGTTGGGTCGCCCCTTATACTGCCCGATGGTAGTGGTCATGTAATATCAAGTATTGTAAAGAATAATGTTAATACCGCAAATCAAAAACGCTGGTTTGTTACCGACTATGATTCATCTGCAACCTCTGCTATGGCAACATACATTATTGGTGATATTTCTGATGATGGATATTTTTGGCAGCTCAGCACTTGGATTCAAAACACCTTAATTACTGGTTCTGACACTTTTTTAATAACATCACCTGACGGACACAGCATGCGAGGCAAGATTTTATATCCAATATCCAATTATCGTTTCTCAAATGCCACACGTTTACGCGGTACAAATTTTGGTGC
Organism: Bacteroidales bacterium; assembly: GCA_038248505.1. GTDB lineage: Bacteria > Bacteroidota > Bacteroidia > Bacteroidales > JBBRXJ01 > JBBRXJ01. The sequence continues at coordinate 8,898 of JBBRXJ010000101.1, read as the reverse complement.
CGATACGGATAATCGTTGCCTGCATTTTCAAAGCGACGATGGCGACTATCTTGTAATACTAACCATTGTTGCACCAGGCATGAAACATCCCATGGTATCTGCCACAGGTACCGGAGTAATTAACCGCAATATTATTGTTGGCAGCAAAACATTTCAACTTCAAACAAGCGATATAACTTACAATGGAAGTACAATAAACAAGCTGCCAATAGCATCATTTACGGCCGATCGTTTGGCAGGTACAAGTCCTCTCACTGTAAAATTTGATGCGAGCACCTCTAGCGACCCTGAAAATGAAAGCCTCTCTTACGCATGGGATTTTGGTGATGGCTCAACCGCAAGTGGAATTAATGCTACACACACCTTTACTGCGGGAACCTACACACCTCGCCTTGTAGTTACCGATGCTGCTGGTAATTCAGATATATTGCTTGGAAATATTGCATCTAACCCCCCAGCATCATCAAAAAACATGAAACCATTTGGCGCAATTTATACCCCCGCAGATAATTCAATATATAATCAACACGATACTATCATCTTTAGTATATGGGCCGATGATGCGGATGGATATATAAAGAAAATTGAGTATTATCTAGGCACTACACTTCTATCGAGTAATAGTGTTTATCCATTTATTTTTAGTTGGAATGATGTTCCGTCAGGAATATATTACGCTAATTTAAAAATCTATGACGATCGCGACACCATGGGTATTAGCTCTCAAAAAAAAGTTACTATAAACGTTTCCGTTGACATGCTACTTACTTCTGAAACGAATATTACAGATGCAAGTGTGTATCCTAATCCAACTCAAGGAGCGTTATTTGTTCAGTTACCATCTGACGAAAGCGGTTCACTAAGAATATTTGATGTATCAGGATCACTTATACTAAGTGGCATTCTCGATCAAAATATAAATTCATTTGACCTTACAGGAAAACCAAGTGGCATGTACATTTTGCGCGTGGCGTATGGTGAGTCGTTAAGAACATTTAAATTATTGCTAAGATAATAATGAAAAAGTTGAGAAGTTTATCTGACGCGGAGATGAGAGGCTGACTAAATACTAGCAGGCAAATAAGCTTACCTCCGAACAATGGACCACATTTCAATATCCTCAAATGTTCCGTACCAAATACGACGGCGAGAATTAACAGATAAAGGCCAACCAACATTTAAGTCAATCGAATAATCAACGCGCTCATCAACATTTATAGGCTCCTGAGTGATGGTATTGGTATGCACATCGTACATACCAATAGTTAAAACAATATCAGCGGTACTATTTTTAATACTGCGCCCTGTGAATGCAATAGATGAGTTAACCTGTTCCATAGTATCAGAAAAGGGAATACGCATTAAACTAGGCACACTAAAAGATTCTTTATAAAAATAAAGATTGCCATAATTTAAGTGAAACTGAAGTATCTCAGGAATAATGAGCCGTTCAACATCTTCTCTAATTAACATTTCATTTAGGCTTGGGTGACTTTCTTGATATAATTCAGCTAATTCTTTCCAATTAAGTAACTCCATAAATATTCCATACTCATTCGTTTTATAAAATATTTTTTGCAGATCCCTAAATACAAATGGTATTTGAGGCCAGGCACCAATAACGGAATCACGTTGTTTTAATTGCCATGTAATGATATAAGAATAAGTACTAGAGCTAAGTACTTTTACAGTAGCATCAAAAATTATTTGAAAACGTTCAATCAATTTTTGATTCTCATATTTATGATGTGTTACTTTTATCTCATATAAAAGATCTTGTCCTTTTTTCCAGTAGGCTGTAACACTTGCCGTAGAATCATCAAGCTGCGAAAAAACAGGCATTATTGATGAAGCTAAAAGAATACTTAATATTATTATTTTCATTTCTTAATAATAAATTTGTGGCACCTTATTAATAATTTTCGAATATGGTTTTACCGATCCATTTGCAACATCATACATTATGCGATGTGTTTTTTTTACTTCATTAATCATATCATAATATGGCTGACAGGTAATATCGAGAATACCCACATTGTAATTTTCTCCGTCAAAACGCCCAGTAATTAATTGATCATTTAGTAAAAAATAGTGAATACCAATAAGTTCAGGCCTAGCTAAACCTTGTTCAACATAGTAACGATAAGCTTCCCCTCTGGCTTTTTGATTTTCGGCCCCTTGTATTCCGTTTGCTGGTAATCCTCTATCGGTAGCACCAAAATGAAACTCACCAATCATAACTGGTTTGCCTGAACGTCTTGTAATTTCAGCTGTTTCAGGTGGGCCAGGAAAATTATATCCATTGATAGAAAAAACATCGAAGGCCTTACCAGCCCTATAACAAAGTTCAGAGCTAATCCAAGCATAACGTAAGCCCAGATTCAAATGATTTTTATCCACCTTTTTTACTTCGCTACATGCAGCACGCACATACTCATCAACCATAATGCCCGAAAACTCGTTTAAATCATCAACACAAACTTTTGAGGGAAGGATATTCAGAATGCTTTTTTTAATAGTTTCAAAATCTTCTAATTTAGTATTCCATTCAATATTTAGTTTTGAAATGTCATTGTTGTATTTTTGTTTTAACCATAAAATCATTGAATCTTTAGTAAATGACTGATCATTTACTTTCATCATCTCATGCGCAAGGTTATGATCGCCAAAAGCCCAATGAGGCTCATTAGATAAAAAATAGCCAATTAAATATGGATCTTCGGCAAATGGAATTAATTGTTGCGCAAATTCTCGAGATGCAATAATAAATGCTGGGTCAAACACATCTGGGAAATCGCGGTATAATTTCAATTTTGTTTCCGGAAAATTATTCATAGGCAAAACATAAGGCATTTTTACCTTTTGTGCTAATCTTAAATCTGACCAATTAGCAATGGTATTAAAACCGGAATAGGTCAGTAACTTTGAGACCATTGAATCCCATTGCACGCTCCAGTCATTCGCGTATATTCGCTTTAGATTACTTTTCATGAAATCAAAATTAGGCATGCCTCTTTTATTCAATTTCACTTCTCCCAAACTCGTATCCTTTTCGTTTGGCAACCATTCAAACAAATCTTTTCTATTCTCAATAGGACCATCAACGGAATTTCTTACACAATCCATTCCAGCACTAATAAAAGCATATCCTTCTGGATCAACTAACCACCATCGTTTACCATCAAATTGGGTTCTAAAAAATCCTGTTGCGTTAAACTTTTTCTTTTTCCAACCACCAAACGTACTATAATCTAATCCAAATGTTGCTGTATCAATAAGGTTTCGCAGTCCATTCATTTTTATTTTCAAATCTGTTTCATCTTTAATCTTCCCTGGCCAGTCTTTCATATTCCATTGACCAAATTTATCAACATAGGGTTTTTCGGGTGCTGTAAATGGAATAGGTAAAGTATTACTAACGGAAACAGAACCAATATATACCTTGGTAAGATAATTTGGTGCTAGAAGGGGTGCGATACGCAAACGTATCTCTGTTACTTCGGAGAGTTTGGTTCGCTCCCCATTTACAAAACCTTTGAGCTGTCGGCCATATCGCTCTAAAAAAATATTCTGTCCATCAAGATATTTAAGAGGGAATATTAATTGTGTTTTAAGAAATGGGAGTACACCAATTTTGGCAAAAATTGCTGGAATATGTGAAACCTGCTTACTGTTTTGTTTGCCTTGTTCCGAGGAACCCTTAGAATGTTGTATTCTATCCTTAAAGAAGTCTAAATAAATAATCGCACTGTGCATATTTGCATGCCATATTTCAACAATAATATAGGCACTATCAGACCAAGTTGCACCAAGCGAATCATTAAATAGAAGAAGATAATCATTCTCGCTTTGAGGTGTGAACATTATCTCATTGCCTTCAAAAAGGGAAGTATCTAATGAGCGTACACATGAGGATGCATGGTTTAACTTAAACAAATCAATTTCGTCAGGCGCATTTTTAATATGCGATTTGCACGAAACAAATAAGATAAGCAGCAAAAATGATATATATTTCATCCGTAAATATTTGTTTTTTAAAGGTCGAATGAATCCCACATTTAAATGGTCTTGATTCATACCAGCATGCGTGGTATTATTTTTATCCGTGTTTGTGTTAACCGAGAGTTTACATGTAGGTTTCATACAATAAAATTTATCGAATGTAAGAATCATAATTTGAATTAACAAAAATATATACGGGTGCAAAAAACGCTGCCTCTTTCACTTATTTACTTTGAATTACTGTGTACTGAATAAAAATTACTACTGGCATCTTTTACCGCTTTTACCATATGTTCATAGGGTCTATCAGTTATGTCAAGCAAGCCAACCGTTTGGTTTTCGCCGTCAACAGCACGACCAGTGATATGTTGATCGACATATTGATACCAGTGTGAACCTAAAGAAAATGGCATGGCAGCCCATGTAAGCACATACTGCGGATAATAAACAAGGCGTTCATCAGCGGTAAAAGCTTTGTATTTAGGTGGCAGCTGACGCGCACTGCTGAATGGCAAATGATGTTCGCCTATGAGGATCGGACGTCCGGAGAGCTCATACCATTTTGTCATATCTGCTCTATCGGGTACTAGTCGGTACACATTAACAGTTACTACATCACTATATTTACCCGCTATCTGAACAATATGCGCTGGTTTTATTTGACGTGTAAAACGACAGCCCAAATACAAATGATTTGGATCATGCTTTTTTAAACTATCTTTAATGATTGAAAAATATTTCTCTGTATACGCTTTTTCAAACTCTAGATAATCATTCTTGAAATTGTCACAAGTAGGCAATGAATCGCCTCGCATCAATCGTATACTATCCCATGAAATATAATTGGTTGCCCATGCTTTATTTATTCGCTCAAGCGCAAAATATCTTGTTCTCATTCGGCTTTCCCACTCTTTACGTGTGAAAGCATTATCTGGAGATTTATTAAGAAGATCTACTTTTTCCCATCCTTGTTCATTGTCCACAAAATAGCCTATAAGCCATGGATTGTTTTTATAATAATCCATATCAGCAAACAGTGAATCAACATGTGCAGCGTATTCAGGATTAAAGACATCAGGGAGTCCATCACCTAACATTAAATTTTTAATCTCAGTTGTACGATAGCTTTTAGTAAAAGGGAATTGCACTGTACGTAGTAGAGAATCCTCACTCCAATTCCCAATGGTATTCATGCCCCATTTATGCAAACGTAAAACAGACATCTTCTGCCAAGCATCAAGATTTCCATACTTACGTAATACATTCCAGCAATAATAGCTAAACATTGAATCTTGCTGCCATGCATAATCAAATTTACCCCCCTTAGGAGGTACTGCTTTAAACAAAAATTCGCGTCCCGTATATTTAGTTACATCAGCATGTGTATATTTTGTACGAACACCTGTTACACCCAAACTCCAAAAAGGATTGCCTTGAGGGGTAACAAACCACCAGCGCCCGTCCTTTTTTGCTAGATGGAAAAAACCGGTAGAATCAAATCGAATAGCACCCATACGTCCACCATATAAGTCAAGAGGAATGGTATCAACCATCGCTTGCAACTCCGCTTTTTCGTTTTCAAGAGTTGATTTTAATTCGCTTGTGTCTTTCAATTTACCGAGCCATTCGCTATTAATACGTTGTCCCATCTCATCCACCACAGGATGCGGAAATGAATCAGACGTTTGAACTAGCGACATTTTATGCATAATAAGTACAGACGGAAATTTTGTTGATTTACAATCAATGTGAATTGAGTTTGGCTCATACGGATCTGTATTACGTGCAGCTAATGGTAAATCAAGTAGTGAAATATCTACCAACTTACGTTCTCCTGCAGCAAGTGTTACATCGGTATACAAAACATTACGGGTACCATAAATATCAATTCCAGCATTGATAGAATCTGCATTTGGATTTGATATATCAACTCTTAATATTTTGTATTTTTTCCAATTAATTGGTAAAGCTAAATGCGGAATAACAGATTCAATAAAGCCAAAGGTATCTGAAAAAGAAATTTCAAGTTGTTTTTTTTCTTCATTCCAGAGAGACGTTGCAGCAAAATGTTTCACATTTTTGTTTTTCACCTTACCTTCTCCACCTGCTTGAAAGCCCTCAAATTGATTGGTTGTTCCAGTTGTATCGCAAAAAGCTTTTAGATTTGCATCAACAAGAATGTCTTTATGCCTACTGCAACCAGCAATAAGAATAGAAATAATTAAAATATACTTAGTCATTGTTTTAAGGGATTATGATTTATTTTCAGTGATTAATAATTTTTTAGCGCAATACTATCAGCTGAGAAAATAACTTCCAGCTCAACATCTTTATTTGATTTTAAATTAAAACCGATCATTTTATATGATTCTGTCGATCTCTCATCCAGAGAAGTAGGCTTAAGTGAAAATTCTCTCAGCATAATATTTTTTGGTTTAACAACACGAACAAAGAACGATTTTCCATTCAATTTCAATCGGGTAATTATATCATTATTACTAAAAGACGCCTTTGTAACAAAAGCCCAACGAATGGTTTCAGGCTTCAAATGGCTTTTAATTTTATCATGAATAACGATTATTTTATTTTCATGCATTGCAACAGTTCTGGTGCAAAATTTCAATTGATTCCTATATGCTTCCGTTAAATTAATTGAGGCATAAGGATTCGCCGATGTGTCATTTACTTCAAAGAAAGTACAACGAGCATCCGCTCTTTGAATACTATCACCAACAACAAGCGTATTGTGCCCTCTATTATTGTTACGCAAATAGAACCAGCGTCGGCCACCTTGTGTACCCTCCCAAAAACCAGGTAAATGATAATGATCAGAGCCTAAATCATCCGCCCATCGCTGGCCATTTTGTTCTATAATAAAAGTGCCAATATCTAGATGCTGATGCTCTTCAGAATTATCTCCCGCTTTAATAGCTATAAATAATGCATTGGTATCCGTCCATGAACTGCGCATTAGCATCATTTGTACATCGCCATCATAAAATGCTGCTAAAGGCCTAGTATCTGAAATCATTGTTCTTAGTTTTGTATACCAGATTAAATGCAAAGGAAAGAAACGGCCTGAAAAATTACCTTCTTGTTGAACTAAATCAGCAGTGAGCTTTGTGTTTAATATCTTATTATACTGCTGTATAATAAGTGAATCGCGGAAACGATTTGCTAACCAAAAAAGCGATGGAGATAAGCGAATATCGCTAGTGCCTGCATCGGCAAAATTAAAAACATGATTCGTTGGGCTAAGGCAATTAATATAGAAAGATGCAGTTTTATTAAACCCTTTATGGTTCGATAAGCCAAAATCAGTTCCTAAAGCACTATTTAATGATGCCATACCAAGTACTGCATAAGTTGTTCCATACTCCCAATAACCTGGACCCTCGTACCATACACCATCAGGTATATATTTATCAAGAGTAGTCGAAATAGTAGCTCTCATTAAATCAATTACACGTGCTGCTTCTTGTGGATAATCCTCAGCAATAGCAAGGGCACTCATAACAATTCCCATATTGCAAACGGAGTTCCAATTATTATCGGTCGTTATCCAAAATGGTTTTATGCTATCGTAAGCAGTAAAATAGGGTTTAATTCCTTTTGTTAAAATAGCCTCTCTAAATACTTTTTTATCACCATCAGATATTTCATTAAACAACCAATCATAGCCAATTGCAAGTGCTGTGGTCATTTCGGCCACATCTAAAAAATGACTTGGATTCCAAGAAGTAAAACTGCAAATATTTCTCATTTCGCGTAAAGCTGCCTTACGATATTTCTGATCATTCGTTAAACGAAAAGCCATTGAAAAACTCAAAATACGAAGAAGCTCTTCACGACTAAAACTTAAGATAACATTTCGATTATCAGGGATATATTCAAGTAATGGTTTTTTAAGTAAACTATCTGCAATTGAAATAGATTTTACAAATATTTTATGTAGCAAAGTATCATCTTTAATAAGCATTTTTATTTCCTTTTCATTTTCTTTTGTAAATAACAATCGAGGATGATCTTCACGTAAACCGCTTAGTTGAGGTGGTAGCCGCAATTCAGGTTTACACGAAATGCTTGCAGCGAGTACGAAAAGTAGGAGTAAAACTTGTTTCATTTTTATATTTGAATTAACAAATTACATTCATTTCCTTGCTTAACTGAGAAAAACATCTTTAGTTTATTGTTGTTCGCATCATTGAAATGAGCCACATAATCTCCATAGAAAGCCGAGAACGAGGCTTCACCTCTTGTATTTGAAATGATATTCGGACTACTATTCCATTTCACGCGAATTAAATTATATAAAGCATGATATAAGGAATTTGGTTTACCCTCCTGATCAAAAAATTCATCGTTACCCCAATAGGTGAAGTGATTTACAGAAGGATGCCCAAAGGAAAGAGTGTACATTTCAGTGATATATTTAATCTGAGCTTGCAAATCTTTTTCGGCATTCCCAGTTTTTGCTGGGTTTTCATTTGGATGCGCCCAAAATTCTGTAATTTGAATGGGTATTCCGGCTTGTGCTAAATGATCGAGAGAGTGTTTAAATTCGTAATGAGAATACCAACCCGCCACATGCGCTTGTGTTCCAATTGCATCAGGAGCGCAGCCACGTTTACGCATTTCCAAAATAAGTTCAACATAGCGATTGCGTTGTTGCTCGGCTGTAATTCCCGTGGTATATGTTTTTTCTAAGCCATAATCGTTGAGAGAAAGAATTGCATGTGGATTTTCATCACGTGCCCAACCAATAGAAGGTTCAATGTAGCTAAGTATTTCATCTATTGTTTCAATATGCGGCCATTTCCTTTGCATGTAGTGGTGAAGCGATGGCTCCCATAACATTTCATTGCAAAGATCCCAGCGACTTACTATTTTACCTCC
>JBBRXJ010000100.1:0-10885 GCA_038248505.1 Bacteroidales bacterium | reverse complement strand
TGGGATATAGAATTACGTTGATGAACATGTTATGGAGAAATCAAGTGCAAAAACAACTGCCACAACATTAAAATGGGTACACATAGCAATTAGCAATGCGAAAAGAAATTTTCATGGAATATATCACAAGATTAAAGGAATGTACCTTCAGAATTATCTCGATGAATTTGCTTACAGATTAAATCGCAGACATCGACGTGATATTTTTGATAGACTGGCAGTTGCGAGTATTTTATTTTAGGTGTACAAATATGCAGAATCAATTATATATTGCAGATTAGATTGGCTGTGTTATATCAATGACATTATTTCCGCAACACGCTACATTTCATCCTAATAAAATTAATTTTAAATAGTTAGGATGGAACCTCCATGTCGCTGATTTTATTATTATTGTGTTTGTGTTTTTCAAACATGGATGTTTCATATTATACCACCGGTTTCAGCCGCTGTTGTTTAAAAATAGACTGGGCTAAAGCAAAACGTATGTTTTAAATGTGTTGATTTTAGATCATTACAATTAATCAGATTTTCTGATAATATGATTAGGCATAATCAATTCAAAAAAAGAAATACTTCAAAAGTCCCTCGGCAAAGCTTTAAAAGAATGCTTATATATCATATATTTAGCGTTTTACCTTGGCTTATAAGTTGTTGAAATATATACGGAGTGATTCTATTTAAATAGCTTGCTTTTCCTATTTTTGTTGTGAATTATAATGCTTTAGAGTACCCTAGAATAAAAGAAGTGCAAAGCATAAAACATAGTGCATTACAGAAATGTACAATTTAAAAGCTGATAAGAGCAATTTAGAGATAAATTCATAAAATACAATAGTTAAATATTATACGTAAAATAAAATGATCTATTTTTTTGAAAGTTCAATATCCATTATTGTCGCCGTAAATAGTGCTTTAACTATAAGCAAAGACATTCAAGATCGCTTATCATGGGCATTTGGTAATGCACGTTTAATAGAGTGTGGTGAAATTAAAGGGGGTTTTATTGGACCCCGTAAGGAAATGATTACCCCTTGGAGCACCAATGCGGTAGAAATAACTAAAAACATGGGGATTGAAGGTATTGTTCGAATAGAAGAATATTTCCCAACACAATCATCAAAACCAATATACGACCCAATGCTTCAAGCGGTTTACACTAGATTAGATCAAGATATCTTCACTTTAAATCGCACTCCAGAGCCAGTCAAATTAATTGATGATATATCCATATATAATAAACAAGAAGGCCTTGCACTGAGTGATGATGAAATAAACTATCTGCAAACACTAAGTAAGAAACTAGATAGAAAACTTACCGACAGTGAAATTTTCGGATTTTCGCAAGTTAACTCTGAACATTGCAGGCATAAGATTTTCAATGGCACCTTTATAATAGATGGTGTTGAGAAAGAATCGAGTTTATTTCAACTTATAAAGAATACTACGAAAACACATCCCAATCGTGTAATTTCAGCATATAAAGATAATTGTGCATTCTTTCAAGGTCCAAACATACTTCAATTTGCTCCTGCAACACAAGATAAATCTGACTTCTTTAAGCTCAGTAATCACGAATCAGTTATTTCATTAAAAGCAGAGACGCATAATTTCCCAACAACAGTGGAGCCATTTAATGGTGCTGCTACCGGAACGGGAGGTGAAATTAGAGATCGAATTGCTGGAGGTAAAGGAGCTTTGCCAATTGCAGGTACAGCGGTATATATGACCTCGTACACACGTTCTGAAGCTGATCGTACATGGGAAAAAAAATTAGATGTTCGAAAATGGCTCTATCAAACTCCCGAAGAAATATTAATTAAAGCTTCAAATGGAGCAAGTGATTTTGGAAATAAATTTGGACAACCTCTCATTTGCGGAAGCGTGCTCACCTTTGAACACAAAAGTCCCGCAGGAAATTTTGGATTTGATAAAGTTATTATGCTTGCTGGAGGAATTGGTTTTGGACGAAAAGCAGATTGCCTCAAAGATGAGCCAAAGAAAGGAGATAAAGTCGTTTTATTAGGTGGAGATAATTATCGGATTGGAATGGGTGGTGGCGCTGTTTCATCAGTAGCTACAGGCGAATACAATAATACCATTGAGCTAAATGCTGTTCAACGATCAAATCCCGAAATGCAAAAAAGGGCTTACAATGCAATTCGTGCATTAAGTGAAGCGGATGTAAATCCTATTATCTCTATTCATGACCATGGAGCAGGAGGGCATCTGAACTGCTTATCAGAACTCGTTGAGAAGACCGGTGGAAGAATTGATATTGATAAACTTCCAATTGGAGATCCAACTTTATCGGCAAGAGAAATTGTGGGTAATGAGTCGCAGGAGCGCATGGGTTTGGTTATAGAAGAAAAGCATTTACCCTTACTAAAAGCTATTGCAGAACGAGAAAGAGCGCCTATGTATGTTATCGGTGAAACGACAGGTGATATGCGTTTTACTTTTAAAAATAATATTAATGGCGAAACACCTATTGATCTTGATCTTGACGATTTCTTTGGAAACCCTCCCAAAATGATCATGCGCGATGATACTGTTAATCATAAATATAATGCAATAGAATATGATAATAATAAATTCAATGAATATATAACATCGGTATTACAAATAGAAAGTGTTGCCTGCAAAGACTATTTAACAAACAAAGTAGATAGATCCGTAACGGGTCGCATTGCTAAACAACAATGTGCTGGAACCATTCAACTACCATTAAATAATTTAGCCGTAGTAGCTCTTGATTATACTGGAACATGCGGTATTGCTACATCGCTTGGCCACGCTCCCATTGCTGGCATGATTGACCCTGCAGCAGGATCGCTTCTTAGTATTGCAGAATCATTAACAAATATAATATGGACACCACTTGAAGGCGGATTGAAAGGGGTTTCATTAAGTGCAAATTGGATGTGGCCTTGTAAAAATAAAGGGGAAGATGCGAGATTATATAATGCAGTTCAAGCCGCTAGTGATTTTGCAATTGCTTTAGGAATTAATATTCCGACAGGCAAAGATTCTCTCTCAATGACTCAAAAGTACAAGGACGGAGCGCTTGTTTATGCTCCTGGTACCGTTATAATTTCGGCAGCTGCCGAAGCTAAGAATATCCGTAATGTTATTGAGCCAGTATTGTCTGTTGATACAAATACTGAATTATTTTACATTAATATGAGTTCAGATAATCTAAAACTTGGAGGAAGTGCCTTTGCTCAAATATTAAATATGATTGGTGATGAGGCACCAACCGTAAAAAATGCAGATTATTTTGCAACTGCATTTAACACAATACAACAATTAATAGAAGATGGTTTGATTATTTCAGGACATGATGTTTCATCGGGCGGCTTAATTACTACTTTACTTGAAATGAACTTTGCAAATGTTCATGGTGGATTACAGGTAAGACTTGATGAGTTTGCCGATAATGATATAATAAAAATTCTCTTCAATGAAAATCCAGCGCTTGTTATACAAGTAAAAAAAGGCGGTGATGCGGAGAAGATATTAACGAAGAACAATATTCGTTTTCTTCGAATTGCCGAGATTATTGAGGATCGTTTTATAAAATTAAGTAGTGGCGAAAACAAATGGACCATAGATGTAAATGCAATGCGTGACACCTGGTTTCATACATCATTTCTTCTTGATCGCAAGCAATCTGGCGAAAAGAAAGCATTAGAAAGATATACGAATTACAAGAATCAAGCACTCAACTTTGTTTTTCCAGCAAATTCAAAGAGCCAATTTACGGAAAACGGAATTGATCCATCGAGACAAAAAAAGAGTGGCATAAAAGCTGCAATTATTCGTGAAAAAGGGGTGAACGGAGATCGTGAAATGGCTTGGAGCTTATATTTAGCGGGCTTTGATGTTAAGGATGTTCACATGACCGACCTAATATCAGGACGCGAAGATTTAAGTGATATTCAAATGATTGTTTTTGTTGGTGGGTTTTCTAATAGTGACGTATTAGGCTCTGCTAAAGGATGGGCAGGCGCATTTTTATATAATGAAAAAGCAAAAAATGCATTAGATACCTTTTATGCTCGTAAAGATACCCTCAGCTTAGGAGTTTGTAATGGCTGTCAGTTAATGATTGAATTGGGCTTGGTAAGTCCTGATCACACTAAAAAACCTGTTATGAAGCACAATGAGTCGCATAAGTTTGAATCTGCCTTTTTAACTGTTCGTATTCCTGAAAATAAATCGATTATGTTGTCAACTTTAGCTGGAAGCAAACTCGGAATTTGGATTGCGCATGGTGAAGGAAAATTCAGTTTGCCATACCCTGAAGATAAATATAATGTTGCCTTAAAATATAGCTATAATGAGTACCCGGCCAATCCAAACGGATCAAATTTTGATGTAGCTGGCCTTGTATCCGCTGATGGTCGCCACCTTGCAATGATGCCTCATTTAGAAAGATCTATTTATCCGTGGAATTGGGCACATTACCCAAGCGAACGATTAAATGATGAGGTAACGCCATGGATTGAAGCTTTTGTGAATGCACGAAAATGGCTTGCTGACTCTACTATTTAGCTATTTACAATTACTGTATTTGAATCTTTGTACTTAATAATTGATTAAGAAAGTGAAATAATGTTTAGCGAAAAAAAAAGAAAAACATTTCAACAGGCTTTAAAATTCTTAGTATTTAGCGGAACAGCTGCTGGTACAAATATTGGCCTACGATTCGTGTTTTCACATTGGGGTATGCAATATATCCCTGCCGTTTCTACATCGTATTTTGCAGGGATGATTATAAATTTTATGCTAAATAGAAATTTTAATTTTCCTCGTAGTGACAGACGCTTTATTCAAGAAGTAAAAACATTTATAATTATTGCTCTGATTGGGCTAATCCTTACCAATATTATATCTGGAGTTAGTAATATTTTGATTCAAAAAATGGGATTATTTTCATTTCAGTTATCTGAAACAGTGTCGCATGTTATAGCCGTAGGTATTGTCTCTATATATAGTTTTTTCGCTCACAAATACATCACATATAGGGGCGGATTACGAGACGTATATATGAAGATGCTTGAACAAATGAAGCTGAATAAGAAATAACGCGTGCTTAGTTTAAGTTTGACATGCTCTATTCAAGTTTGCAGATATCTAGCTTTTGAACATAGATTGGCCCAATCGCTGAAAATTTAAATCCCGTTGCATTTGTTGCAGGATAGAATATTTCGGAAAGAGTTACGGTTCCATCGCCTGAAAAAATTTCTACTTGGCCTTTATCAATTATAATACGAAACGCTAAACTATCAGCTCCAAATGAATATGGAGCTACTTCAAAACTTGAAAAATTTGAAGAAAAGGAGAGATTTCCAGACCAAGTACGATCAACAAACAACAAGCGTTCAATTGAGTTAAAGCCAACGGAAATAGCAGACTTCCCACTACGACGCATTAAGAAAGCAATTTCCTCTGATTTTCTATTTAGAATAACAGATGCTCTTACTTCAAATAACTTCCCTTTAAAGGTTAATGTATCAATAAGTTTTTCGATTGAATCTGCTTTTAAGTCACTAAATGATTTACATACCTTTCGAAGCTTTCCGATTTCAGCAATTGGCTTTTGAGATAATCGCAACCCTTCAGAGGTAGTAACAAACATAAGTTCACGAGGAAGTGTTAATGTTCCGTTCCATGTGGAGATTGGCTCACGTGAGGCGTAAGATGAACTATTCATCCATGCCATAGAAATTGTTTTTGTGGTCTGATTAGAAAAAAAGCTTGCTCCATAAAAGTCTTTTCCATAATCCATATATAACTCAAAATCCACGGCATTTTTATTTGTAAAATTTTTACCATCAAAAGCCCCGATAAAATACTGTACACCAGGATAGCCTTCGATAGGTCCATGGCCAGAAACAGAAAGAAGCCATTGTTTCTCGATGCCTGCATCAACTTTTAATTCAACCAAACAGGGACGATACCACTTGCCCATTTTATTTCCAGCAGTTCCAAAAGACCCAGTAGCATTCCAATGCTGAAGATCCGTAGAATTATAAAAATATATTTTCCGTTCGTCGGGTGCAGAGAGTACAAGACACCATCGTGATGAAAGGGTGTGATAAAAAATATAGGGATCGGTTTGCAATGGCAAAATTCCAGATACTATTGCTTTTGATGAAGGCATGAATGAGTTACCACCATCTGTTGAAATAACTATTTCAATAACATTATTTAGAGAGTAATAGGCAATTAAATTATTAGGATCGGCTGTGGCAAACAAACCGCTTGAATTATTTTTATCAATCAAACAACTACCTGGGCCCATGGTTGCAGATGCATCACTCATTGCTAAAGGCAAAGTTTGCCAATTAATCAAATCTTTACTAACGAGGTGCCCCCATGATCTAAAGTGTAATCCATCAGAAATTTCGTTGCTGAGACAATAAACATGATACTGACCGTTAAGAAAAACCATTGCAGCCGGCATGCCTGTTCGACCAGTAGTTTGCGCTGCATGAAAAGCGGTGAATTCAGGGGTGTAATCCTGAGCTATTGTATCAATTAAATTAATAATGACGAACAGTAAAACAAGAAGCTTTTTCATAGTCTGTTTGGGTTTTTATCAAAGGAATTACAAAGGATTCTTTAATACTTTTGTAAATTAAATTCTTTTCTAATAATTGTCATCACTGTTTTTTCATTACATGCACCATGACCAAGTGTTGGCAATACAATTACGTTCTTATCGGAAACCACATTGTTATATGCAGCGTAATTAATTACTGGAGGACACGTTACATCTTGCAATCCAACAATCATGTATAATTTACCTTTCATATTCTGAGTGTGGTTCATCACATCAAAATAACTTAATGTATTTAAAACTCTATCAAGGGTGTAGTCTGGATTGTTTTTCAAAAAATGTTTCCATTCATAAAAGGGCCAGTTAGCAACTTTGAAGTAGGTGGGATAATTAGAAAGAAATGGTACTCCGGATACAGCAACTTTTACTCGTTTGTCAAGACTTGCAGTAGCGAGTGTAAGACCACCACCTTGACTAACGCCATATACAGCAATTCGTGAGGTATCAACCTCCTTACGTGAGCAAATAAAATCAAGTGATCGGATGCAATCCATATAAACCCCTCTATAAATATAATTCTCTTTTGAGTCAACACCATATTGCAGAAAGCCAGGAAAACCAGGATTAATGACATCACGACTGATACCATGACCTCTAATGTTGAGCGAAAAAACAATCATATCACTTAAATATGCCTTGGGGCCAAATGCCCCTTTGTAATAGGGTACTTCAAGTATAGCTGGATATTTTCCTTTTTTAGTAGGTACACACAACCAACCGCGAACAATGATACTATCGAGACTGCGCATCTCAACCAGATAAACGTTTATTGAATCATTACTTAGGCTATCATTTCGAGTAACTTTGTAATCAGGTTTTATTTTTGCCAATGCTCTTTTGGTGTCATTCCAGAACGCTTCAAAATCGGCTGCTCTGTTCGTTATTGTTTGCATTTTTTCGGGCTCATATCCCATCCTAAACATAAATTTTGAGAGTGTATCACCATTAGATGCCAATAACAAAA
The DNA here is from genome assembly GCA_038248505.1 of Bacteroidales bacterium. Taxonomy (GTDB): domain Bacteria; phylum Bacteroidota; class Bacteroidia; order Bacteroidales; family JBBRXJ01; genus JBBRXJ01. Next base: position 3,293 of record JBBRXJ010000100.1, on the reverse strand, counting down.
AACGAAAACGATAGAAGCCTGGCACCTTTGTTATAAAACTATAGTCTCTTACTAAACTATCAGTAACCTTTATTACAGAATTTTCGACATTTATTAAAAATGCTGTATCAGGTAACTCATTATCGTCGGTAATGGCATAATGAATTTTTATCCCTTTTGATTTCATAAACGAATCAGCCAAGTAGGTAAGCTGCATGTGCATTGGGTTATTGCCTGATGATACACCGGTAGAATCACTCAATACTTTAAATTTAATTTTAGCAATCGATTGAAGTTCGGGTGCCGTAATACGCAATACGGAACTGAATATGCCCCCGTTTTTCACACTGCTTCGAACTCGAATGGCAATTACATTGTGCTGACCCCAATTTATAATGCTATCAGGAATTAAATAATAACGTTGCTTTAATGCTTGTGGTATGAATGGTTCAACTGAGCCTGTTTTACCAATAAGAACGCCATTAAAATACGTTTCATCCGCTTCATTAATACGATATAATTGAAGAAGTAAATGATGGCTTTCTTTAACTAAGAAATGTTTTTGCAAATCAATGGGTATTGTCAGGTGTTGTCGATACCAAGCAATCCCTGTATAGTTTTCAAAGCCAGAGCTATTCCATTGTCTTTCGGTACTAATGATTTTCCAATCGTTGTCTTTAAAATTAATTGACTTGCGTAAAGTATCGTCACCAGTAGCAAATAACCAATTATTGGGAAGTAGTATTACCGAAACTGGAGGTTTTGTTGTTTTGCAACTAAATAAAACTAAAAGACTAAAAAGAATGTAAACTCTCATCATCGTTTTTTATTTCAAAAATACAGAATTTTATGATTGATTGTTACATATAAATTAAAAATGCCTCATCTCCTCGAATAGCATCAATTAAATAACACTCACATGAAGGCTCGAATACGTCAATAAGCAGAATCAGATCATCCACAAATTAAGAGTAAGATCATCTAAATTTCAGTAAAGTTTGAGATTTTTATGCTATTAAATTTGATCGCATTTAAAACATCATCGCTTAAAGTAATATCAATACCATAAGAATATGAAAAAGATTTTTTTCAAAAATCAATAATATTAAAAGCATCTCCACAACCAATATCAACAATATTTGTTTTGTTCTTCACATTGGCAATAAAACGATGCAGTTGAAATAGTCTTGTTAACTCCCACGGATGTCGGCCATTCGTTTTATAGTTGTTCGATTTTGATTCTATTAGATCCATTCTTACAGTATTAAATAGGCTTATAATTTCATTATAAAAAAACAATATGTTATTATTAATGGAGGTATTTTATTTAAGAACGTTAATTTAAGAAATTAAATTTATACACAGTCTCTAAAATACTGCAAAATTACTTTGGAGCTTCAAGTAGATACGAATCATGCTCAAGAACTATATATAAGTCAGGGATTTGTGGACACAAATCCGCCAATGCATTTTTTGCCATTGCCCATATAATACCAATGCTACTTACAAACTATATAATTGCTACGCTCTCATTTATTCTTAAAAAATGAAGCTACAGTAGGTCTTGGACTTCAATACGTGAGCCAAAAAAAGCTTCATGAAGGAATGGCTATATTATAATCATTTCCTAACAGCCTGATTGTTAGTAGTGAAAATATGTGTAGTCTAGAAAATTGTATACAAGATGAACTATATTTTTTTTGGCATATATTTATAAAAAAATATATTATGAAAACAAAAATTAGTTTTCTACTTACAGCATTCATTTATTGTGCCTTTGTTGTTGCGCAATATAAAAATCCCGATGTACCTATTTCTCCGGTAAAAGGGATAGAATATTATTATTATGAAGGAAATTATCCTACTGAACCCACAGATTTTAATGTAGTTAACTTATTAAAGGCTGGCACGCTTTTAAACATCTCATTAAGTCTGGCAATTAGTGGTAGTGATTATTTATTTAATTATATAGGATATATCAAAGTCCCTGTTGATAACGTCTATACTTTTTATACTTTAAGCGATGATGGTAGTAATTTGTATATAGGAAACACAAAAGTTGTTGCAAATGATGGTTCGCATGGACCGAATGAACAATTCGGAACGATACGTCTTAAGGCTGGTTATCATAGCTTTAGAGCATACTTCTCTCAGCTAGGAGGCGGTGCAAGTATGGCGGTGAGTTATTCCTCTGCTTTAATTACTAAGCGTGCTTTACCCGATTCTGTTTTGTATCGCGATGGCAAAGCATTTCCAGTAATTTCTGTAATAAAAGATACGTTCATGCTCGAACAAGCTACCTTAAATATCCCATTTAAAGTCATTGATACGGATGGCGTTTTAGATAGTTTGAAATTTAAAGTATACTCTAATAATCTGACATATATGCCCAATGGCAATATTTCAATTACAGGAACCGATTCATTGCGTACATTAACACTCACTTCTCCAAATAATATTTCTGGTGTTGTGCGTTTGATATTACTAACTACAGATAAAGAGAAAAAATCTACAAGTGTAATTTTTAATGTAACGATAAAGTCAATAATTCCTCAAATTTCGGTAATTAGAGATACAATGATCTATAAGAATTCCTTAATAACTGGCATTCCTTTTACACTTACTGATAATGACGATGCACCTAGCACCTTGGTAATGCTTGCAACTTCCTCCAATCAATCTATTGTTCAGAATGCATCTGTAATTTTTAATGGAACTGGTAATGCTCGTACCATAGATGTCACTCCCGTTGTTAATGCATCCGGATCAGTAACGTTAACCATTAGAGCTACCGATCCTTCATCACGTTATTTTGAGCGTACTTTTATTTTAAATGTAGCAGATACTCTCACCTACAAACTTTCAGAAACACCTTTTAACCCTCAGCCCGGCGTTGATTATTTATATGCTGAGATATTAGGCAATAATGTTATAGATTTTACTACAATTCAGCCAGACAAAGCGGGTGTAATTTCTACATTTAGCCTTAGTCCTAGTCTTGTGAATAATTACTATGCCTTTGAATATACTGGTTATATTTATGTAAATAGTACTGCACGTTATACCTTTTATACCAATTCTGATGACGGATCTATGCTATATATCGGCGGAAATGTTATTGTTTCCAATGACGGTGGTCATGGCGATCAGGAAAGATCAGGAGCTATAGATCTTAAAAAGGGCTATCATAAAATAGTGGTAAAATATAAAGAAGGGAACGGAGGAGAAGTACTTGGTACCAATATTTCAGCAGTAGGTTTTTCAAAACGTCCTATCTCATCATCCATGCTATTCCGAGATGGTTATGCCTATCC
>JBBRXJ010000099.1:0-10904 GCA_038248505.1 Bacteroidales bacterium | reverse complement strand
CGAACTAATGGGATAGGTATGTCTTGTTGTGAATCGCATCGTTTTATAAGTCACTAATAATGAGTGTTATAATAAAAAAAAGGGGGGGGGGTAAAAGTTTGTTTTTGATTAAACAAAAATCTACATTTGTATAAACAACGGCATCAAGAAAGTAGTTTTTCGAGATGCCTTTATATAAATATATAATAGCATTTTGAATCGCTTTATTATAGCTTTCTAAGGGACTACAGCTATAATTTAATTTAATATTAAAAATACTATCATTGGTAAATAAACAATTAACCACACCAGCTCCTTCTTGTTCTGGTAATGATATCTTAACTTCTTTTGTACAAGATGCTATTACTATCAATACTATTATAAAAAAATATCTTTTCATCTTTCGTTTAAAACTCAGGCCAAAATTGGCCTGAGTTAATTGTTAATTAACAATTAATAGATAATGGAAATGAACCATATCCACTTACGTAAAACATTAAATAAAAATAAAAACGTTGAAGACTTGTCATACCATAATATGGTCTGTAAGGATATTCTCCACCATCTCCACCAATTGATTTATATCCAATCCATTTTTTTCTCCAGAATTCTTTTTATAATAAAAACTAGTACTAGCGGGGCAATTAAGAGTTATAATTGCAGCACCACCATAATAATTTTTCTTTATCTGAGCAATCAAAGAAAAATAAATACCAGCACTTTGATAAACTACCTTAGCTTCTGCTGTACCTTCGCCTGTAGGAATGTCTCTAGCATAAGACTTGTTTGGACAACTTGCCTTAAGTTCATTGGTGTTTTTCCCATCTAAAATATCAAACACATTATCATCCTCGTTAAAAACCAATACATCAGGATTAGCTGATTTTGTTTTTGCACTCAACAGATCAGCATTTTCCTCACCTACTACATATACCTTTTGTTCTTCTGCATTATACTGAAAAACAGTAGATCCAATTTGGATGACTCCTGATGGGTTTAATAATGTTGCTAATAAATCATCAGATACCGGTTTTTCAGCTGTATCATTCACATTGTACGATTTTCTCATCGAATTAAAGCCCAACGAATTTTCAAACCCAATAAAATTTTCATCTCCTTATAGATGCCAAATAACTTATTGATTTCTCATAGTCTTCGCGTGTGTCAAAAACCAAACGATCATCAACAACACTGACCTTAAAATCAAATTTTGTTGTATTAGCAGTTTCAGAAATACTGGTTTCTTTCACTTTTATATCTGTTACCTCTTCTTTTTTGCAACCATTTAACGATATCATCGTTATAAGTATTGCAGCAATTGTTAATAATTTGTACTTTTTCATTAGTCTGTTAAAGTTTGAAATTAATAATTTGTTGTAGGCCACGTTCACGCGTGGCTTTTTTTTGTTTCTTTTTCGAGCAACAGAAGAAACAAAACTGCCGGCTATTCCTAAATTCCCCAAATTCGTAAGAGCATCATTGGATACGGATTATTCCTATTAGTAGTATTTAATAGCAAGTATAAGCATTTTAATCAATATAAAATAAAAAATGATATCTATATATATGTATCATTATCATCTATTTAGTAAATATTTAATACATATTAAAACGCATTAAATATTCGCACTAGTAAATACATAATCCAATAATTGAAGTTGAGGTATTCCAAAATCTTACAATACAGAAATTCCCCATTAAAATAAATTATTAACTTACATTCTATTAATTTTACCCCCATAAATAAATGAACAGATGAATTTTATTGGAATAATACCCGCACGATATGCTTCCACCCGATTTCCGGGTAAGCCGCTTGTTAAGATTGACGGACGCCCCATGATACAGCACGTTTACGAAAAGGCATGTAAAGCACTTGATACAGTTTATATTGCAACAGACGACCTGAGAATCAGTGATGCAGCAAAGAACTTTGGAGCGCAAGTGGTAATGACTGGTGACTTTCACAAAAGTGGAACAGACCGCTGTGCTGAGGCGCTTAAAGTGATAAAAACGAATACTCAAGTACCGTTTGATGTTGTACTAAATATACAAGGAGATGAGCCTTTTATGGATATTTCTCATATCGAATTGTTAAAAAATTGTTTTAATGCACTCGATACACAAATTGCCACACTCATTCGATCAATACATGAAAACGACGATCTTTTTAACCCTAATTTGCCTAAAGTAATTGTAAATGCGGTTAATGAAGCTATCTATTTTAGTCGCAGCCCAATTCCATATTACCGTAATGCTGAGAAAAATGAATGGCATACCAAACATCAATATTATAAACACATCGGTATTTATGCCTATCGTTGCGATATTTTAGAACAAATCACTCAGCTTAAAATTTCTAAACTAGAAGAAGCAGAATCTCTAGAACAATTAAGATGGATAGAAAATGGGTACAAAATTAAAACAGCGCATACTGAAATTGAAAATTTACCCGTTGATACACCAGAAGATCTTGTAAAAATTGAAAAATATCTATCGCGTTGATTACCTTTAATATATCAAATTTTAAAGGATACTCAAAAACTATTTTTATGTGCTAATGAACAAAAGAAAAATCATCAATGATCCCGTTTATGGATTTATACATATCCATTCCGACCTGATATACGATCTTATAGAACATCCGTATTTTCAACGATTACGTAGAATTAGACAATTAGGCTTAACCAATTTTGTTTATCCTGCTGCTAATCATACTCGCTTTCAGCATGCATTAGGAACAATGTATTTAATGGATTCAGCAATTAAAACACTACGTACCAAAGGACATGAGATAAGTCTTGAAGAAGAAGAAGCAGCAATGATAGCGATTTTACTACATGATATTGGACATGGACCCTTTTCGCACTCGCTTGAAAATACAATTATTGAGAACTTATCGCACGAAAAGATGTCGTTTTTACTCATGAACGATCTCAACAAACAATTTGATAATAAATTAAAGCTCGCCATCGAAATCTTTAACAATGAATATCCTAAAAGTTATCTTCATGAGTTGGTTTCAAGTCAATTAGATATGGACCGAATGGACTATTTGAAACGCGATAGTTTCTTTACAGGCGTAAGCGAAGGTGTAATTGGCTCAGAGCGCATTATTAGCATGTTAAACATTAGTAATGGCAAATTAGTTGTTGAAGAAAAAGGGATTTACTCTATTGAGAAATTCATTTTAGCCCGGCGATTAATGTATTGGCAAGTTTATTTACATAAAACCGTTATTGCTACTGAGAATCTTCTAATCAAAATCCTTCTTAGGGCAAAAGAAATAACAGAAAAGGGTGCTAAATTATTTGCCAGCCCCTCCCTTGAATTCTTCTTAAATAATATGATTAATGAAGATTATCTTAACAATGCTAATAAAGAAGAATTAGAGCAAGTTATAGAGAACTTTACCTCTCTTGATGATAATGACATTCTCACCTCAATAAAAGTATGGTCAAAAAACTCAGACACCATCCTCTCTGATCTTTGTAATAGCTTCGTAAACAGACATCTACCCAAAACGGAATTACAAGACATCCCTTTTTCAAATGAGCGATTAGAAGAACTTCGTTCCCGTTGGGCAAAAATTAAAGGGATAAGTATAAAAGAATCAAATTATTACATCTTTAACGGTACGGTAAGCAACAATACATATAGTAAAAATGATGAGAAAATAGAAATTCTTTCTAAAAGCGGGAAAGTTGTTGATATAACAGAGGTTTCAGATATATTAGATATCAATATAATGTCAAAGGTAGTTCGTAAGCATTTTCTTTGTTATCCAAAGCAACTGAAATAATTAGCAGATGATGTTAAAATAATGTTATTTTTGCGACAAAATCAAAATAAATGAAGTACACGGCAAAAGTCTTAGCTGCCTATTTAAAGGGTGAGATTGTAGGAAATCCAGAAGTTGAAGTTACAGACATCTCAAAAATTGAGAATGGAACAGCTGGAACCCTTACATTTCTTGCAAATCCAATGTACGAAAAGTTCATTTATACCACTCAAGCATCGGTTGTTATTATTAATAAAAGTTTCATCCCAGAATCAACGATATTAGCCACCTTAATAAAGGTTGATGATGCATACAAAGCTTTTGCATCCTTGCTTGAACTATACCAAAATTCGCAAAAAAAACCAACAGGAATACATCCGAGTGCTATAATTGACCCTAGTGCCACACTAGGAAAAGACATTTATATTGGACCCAATGTATTTATTGGTGCTCAGGCAAAAATTGGAGATTTCGCCTATATTTTCCCCGGCACTTTTATTGGCAATAATGTACAAATTGGAGAAAGAACCTTACTACATCCGAATGTCACTGTATATCACCAATGTGTTATTGGTAGTCATTGTACTATTCATGCAGGTAATGTAATTGGTGCTGATGGTTTTGGATTTGCTCCTAATAGTGATAATAACTATCAAAAAGTACCACAAGTAGGCAATGTTATAATAGAAGATCATGTAGAGATTGGTTCAAATTGTTCTATTGACAGGGCAACCATTGGTTCAACCCTCATAAAAAAAGGAGCTAAATTAGACAATCTCATACACATAGCACATAATGTTGAAATTGGAGAAAATACGGTAATTGCTGCTCAATGTGGCATTGCAGGTTCAGCAAAGCTTGGAAGCGAAATTATGATTGGAGGACAAGCAGGAATAATAGGACATATTAGCATAGCTAATGGAGTAAAAATTGCAGGTCAATCAGGAGTTGGTCGTACTATTGATGAGCCTGGAGTAATACTTCAAGGTTCACCTGCATTTGAGATAAAACCTTACAACCGATCCTATGTTGTATTTAAACGATTACCTGAACTTCTCAACCGACTTGAATATCTAGAAAAAGAATTAAAAGAATTAAAATCAAAATAGAGAATACAAACAACTGTAAATAAACAAAATACATAACACCAATCATTTTTAGTTGTTAATTTTATATATTTGCACAAAACTCAAAAAAGAAGAATATTTTAAGGAATTCGCATGGAAAGACAGAGAACAATTGCAAAATCAGCCACCATCAAAGGAAAAGGATTACACACGGGATTAGATGTAGTTTTAGAATTTAAACCAGCTCCTGAAAATCATGGATATAAATTTCAACGCATTGATTTAGAAAACAAGCCCATTATTAACGCTCTTGCTGAAAATGTTGTTGATACAAGCCGAGGTACAACTATTGAAGAAAATGGAGTAAAAGTATTCACCATAGAACACGTTTTGTCTGCATTATCTGGATTAGGCATTGACAATGCTTTAATAGAAATAAATGCTCCTGAAATTCCAATTATGGATGGCAGTGCACGATTCCTAACGGAAGCTCTTCTTCAGGCAGGGATTGTAGAGCAAGAGGCTGAGCGAAAATACTACACTCTAAGAGAAAAAATTGAATACAGAGATGATGAACACGGTATAGAGCTTGTAGCTTATCCTGATGATCATTTGAGCATTTCTGTTCTTATTGATTATGAATCCGATTTATTAAAGAATCAATTTGCCGAAATTACTGATTTAAGTCAATTCAAAGACAATATATCCAATTGCCGAACCTTTGTCTTTTTCAATGAACTAGAAAAGCTACTTAAAAACAACCTCATTAAAGGAGGCGATCTATCAAATGCAATTATTTTGGTTGATCAAGATGTAGCACAAGATGACTTAGATAAGATGGCGGATATCTTTAAACAACCACGTATTGAAATCCGCAAAGGCAATATATTATGCAATCCAAGCTTACAGTTTAATAATGAACCCGCACGCCATAAATTATTAGATATAATTGGAGATATTGCATTAGCTGGAATGCCTTTAAAGGCAAAAATTTTCGCGCGACGCCCAGGTCATCATGCAAACACTGAATTTGCAAAGATGGTGCGTAAAGCCATTAAGAAGGAAATGTTAACAACTACACCACCACATTACAATCCTGATAAAAAGCCTTTGCTTGATATCAATCAAATAAAAAAATTACTACCACACAGAAATCCATTTTTATTGGTTGACAAAATCTTAGAGATGGATCACGAATCCATTGTAGGATTAAAAAACGTTACCATGAACGAAAGTTTCTTTATAGGTCATTTCCCCAATATGCCACTTATGCCAGGTGTACTACAAGTTGAGGCAATGGCACAGGTTGGCGGCATCTTGATTTTAAATACAGTACCTGATCCTGAGAATTATTTAACCTACTTCATGAAAATACAGGAAGTAAAGTTCAGAGACAAGGTAGTACCAGGCGACACATTGATTTTCAAATTAAGATTAGCATCGCCAGTGCGCAGAGGAATTTGCCATATGATAGGCAGTGCCTTTGTTGGTAATAAAATAGTAATGGAAGCCGAATTGATGGCTCAAATAGTAAAAGCTAAATAAAAATAATATGAATCAGCCTTTAGCATACATTCATCCTGACTCAGAGATAGCAGACAAAGTAGTGATAGAACCTTTTGCAACCATTGCAAAAAACGTAAAGATTGGCGAAGGCACTTGGATTGGGCCAAACGCTGTAATTATGGAAGGGTCTCGCATTGGAAAAAATTGCAAAATTTTTCCAGGGGCTGTTATTGGAGCTGTTCCACAAGATCTTAAATTCAAAGGAGAAAAAACGACTGCTGAAATTGGCGACAATACAACCATTAGAGAGTTTGTTACTATAAATAGAGGAACCTCAGCAAAAGGAAAAACATCAGTAGGAGATAACTGTTTACTCATGGCTTATGTGCATGTAGCGCATGATTGCTTCGTTGGTAATAATTGTATTTTAGTAAACAATGTTACCTTAGCAGGAGAAGTTGATATTGATGATTGGGCAATTGTTGGAGGACTTACTGCTGTTCATCAATTTGTACATATAGGTGCTCACGTAATGATTAGTGGTGGTTCATTGGTACGAAAAGATATTCCACCCTATGTAAAAGCAGGTCGAGAACCATTATCTTACTGCGGTGTAAATTCTATTGGTTTGAGAAGACGTACTTTTAGCAATGAAAAAATTAACGAAATACAAGATGTCTATCGCATATTATTTCAGAAAAGCATGAATTTCGCACAAGCACTTGAGCTAATTGAAGCGGAGTTACCAGCCTCAAAGGAACGAGATGAGATACTTATGTTTGTGCGTAACTCTAAACGTGGTATCATGAGAGGATATCAAGCGACAGATTTCTCAGACGAAGGGATATAAAAAAATTAAATCACGCTTTTTATTCAAGCGCATTCCAACCCTGAGCCTTTAGTTCTATTGACTCACCATTCGCAGTAATCATCAGCAAGTTTTTATCGCTCGCTGATATATGACCAATAATTGAAATACCTGGTATTTTGTTAATACCCTCAAACGAACTTAAAGGAGTTGTGAAAAGCAATTCATAATCCTCTCCCCCATTAAGTGCTGCAATAATAGGATTCATATTCAAATCTTTTGCCGCGTCTTTTGTTTCTTGTGCAATAGGCACTTTATCTTCAAAAATCTTACATCCTTTATCAGAGGCCTTACATATATGCATTAATTCTGATGACAAACCATCAGAGATATCAATCATAGAAGTAATATTTATTTTTTCATGTTTTAATAGAGAAACAATATCAGCGCGAGGTTCAGGTTTAAGTTGACGTTCAATAATATAACTATAAGGATCGAGCGAAGGTTTAAAACTTGCATCCTGTTCGAACAGACGACGCTCGCGCTCCAATATTTGCAAACCCATATAAGCCGCTCCCAAATCGCCCGAAACACATATTAAATCGTTTTCCTGAGCACCTGACCGATACACTGGTTTCGTATCATCGTTAAGAACGCCAATTGCAGTAATGCTAATTAATAAACCTTGCTTTGAAGAAGTAGTATCGCCTCCTATCAAATCAATCTGATAACGCTCGCATGCAGCATGAATGCCGCTGTATAGGTCATCAAGTGCTTCTAATGTAAAACGATTACTTACAGCAATACTAACGGTAATTTGAAGAGGCTCTGCATTCATTGCACAAACATCCGAAAGATTAACTGCAACAGCTTTATATCCCAAATGTTTTAAGGGAACATACGATAAATTAAAATGTATCCCCTCAACCAGCAGGTCTGTGGTTACAACAATCTGCTTCGATTTAAAATCAAGTACCGCAGCATCATCACCAACTGCCTTAATAGTACTTGAATGTTTAATTTGAAAAGAATAGGTTAAGTGGTCTATTAAACCAAACTCTCCTAAATCAGATAATTGCTTATAGTCTGATTTTGTCATATTTAAATCATTTATAATAATAAATTTTGAAAACCTATTTCAAAAACGTACATTTATATTAAAAAGCACTTAATATGAATAAAACCTCAACAAAAGAATTAATAGAGAAAATAAATAAACTTGAAAGTGCTCTTTCTGAACTCAAAAATAAGAAAATTCATGAGAATATTGAGCTTGGTCATAATAATGTAAAAACATTTGAAGCACTCCTATTATCATCAAGTATTATTGAAAACATTCAATTAGGCATGCATATCTATCATCTTGATAAATTAGATGATGATAAAACCTTACGAATGATAGAAGCCAATCCGGCAGCAGAAAAATTAACAGGAGTAAAATCAAAAGACATAATTGGAAAAACGATTGACGAAAATTTTCCTGGTTTACGAGAAAAAGGAATACCTGAGTTATATGCCAATGTAGTAAGAACCGGAAAATACACAGAAATAGAAGACATCTATTATGGCGATAATAGAGTTATTGGAGGCGCATTTTCAGTAAAAGCATTTCCCCTTCCTAATAATCACGTTTGCGCTTGTTTTGAAAATATTACCGAGAAAAAAATTACAGAAGAAAATTTAAAACAAAAGGCAGACATAATAAACAATACACAATTAGGAATATATGTTTATCAAATTGAAAAAAAAGATGACGACCATAGTTTAAAATTGCACTTTGCCAATGCTGCAACGCATATATTAACAGGAATACCTGAAAATGAATTAATAGGTAAATATATTGATGATATTTTTCCAAATCTCAGAGAGCATGGAGTACCTAAAATATTTGCAGAGGTAATACGAAATCAACAAGCACAGAATTTGAATGATCTTGTATATCATGATACACGCATTATCACCAATGCTTATTCCGTAAAAGCTTTTCCTCTCCCTAACCAGCAGGTGGGTATTTCATTTGAGAATATTACCCAACGCAAACGATTAGAAGAAAATTTGAAAGAAGCGAATGAAGAGTTTGAAAGTATAAATGAAGAATTAAGAGAGAGCAATGAGAAAGTGCATGAAACAAATTTACAATTAGAGATGCAAAAATCGCATCTTAACAGTATTTTCAAAGCATCTCCGGTAGGTATTGCCGTTAGCAAAGACCGAGTATTCACTTTTGCTAATGAACGTTTTTGCCAAATAGCGGGTTATCAACCATCCGAAATAATAAATCAATCGTCAATAATACTTTTTAAAACGATTGCTGAATTTGAGCTTGCTGAAAATAAAATAATAAAACAACTGCATGAAAACGGAGCTGGAAGCATAGTTACGCAATGGCATCAGAAAAGTGGAGGGGTAGTAGATATTCAATTGAGTTTTACTTACTCTGATCAAAATGAACCGCAAAAGGGTATTACATACGCCGCACAAGATATTACAGATAAACTTGAAGCCGAACAAGATTTTGCAAATCTCTTTGAACTATCCTCCGATTTGATTTGTATAGCGAGTCTTGATGGTTACTTTTTAAGAATAAACCCTTCTTTTACAAAAACATTAGGCCATTCTAAAGAGGAATTAATATCACAACCATTCTTTAATTTCATACATTTAGATGATGTAGATGAAACCAAGCGCATAGTATTTGAAGATCTACAAAAAGGAAAAACCATTCTAAATTTCACTAATAGATATTTATGTAAAGATGGAACGCATCGTTGGTTATCCTGGAAATCTCATCCAAACACATTACTAGGAAAAACATATGCCATAGCCCGTGATATTACAGCACAAAAACAAATAGAAGAAGAACTCATACAATCAAGAGATAAAGCACAAGAATCGGATAGATTAAAAACAATATTTTTAGCCAACATGAGTCATGAAATTCGCACCCCTATGAATGGCATTATTGGCTTTAGTGAACTACTACGACATAAATCTACCGATGAAAATAAACGCGAGGAATACATTTCTATCATAAATCGCAACGGACATCATTTACTTGGAATCATTGATGATATTATTGATATTTCCCGAATCGAATCGAATCAAATTAAAATTGAGAATAAAGAATTTAATTTGAATTTATTATTAATGGAGATTTACACGATCTATCAAAATAAAAACTCGTTTCATAGAAGTGAGTCTGTAAAGCTTAAAATGAATCTATCACTTAGCAACAAAGATGCTGATATATTAGCAGATGAAAATCGGATTAGACAAATATTATTTAACTTAATAAACAATTCTTATAAGTATACTGAAAATGGATATATTGAATTTGGATATGAGCAACAACATAACAAAATACAATTCTTTGTAAAAGATAACGGTATTGGTGTACCAAATGAAAAGAAAAAAATAATATTTGAACGTTTCAGACAAGCCGATGAAGGCCATTCACGCAAATATGGGGGTACCGGATTAGGATTAACCATTTCAACCAAATTAGTTGAACTAATGAATGGCGTTATTGGAGTAAAAGACAATCAGCCCAATGGTAGTATTTTTTATTTTGACATTCCACTAAAACATATTGAAAATAAATCAAATGAAAAAATAAATACAAACACAACTTCTGATAAAAAAATTGATTTTAAAGACAAAACCATTTTACTCGTAGAAGATGATGGATGCTCTATGGATTTATTAGCAAATATTCTTGCACCCTATAACACTAATTTATTAAAAGCATACAATGGAGAAGAGG
>JBBRXJ010000098.1:0-11260 GCA_038248505.1 Bacteroidales bacterium | reverse complement strand
TGTTGTGAATCGCATCGTTTTATAAGTCACTAATAATGAGTGTTATAATAAAAGGGGGGGGGTAAAAGTTTGTTTTTGATTAAACAAAAATCTACATTTGTATAAACAACGGCATCAAGAAAGTAGTTTTTCGAGATGCCTATAAGTAATATAAAAGTATTTTATAAGACTAATATTCAGACTTGTGTATTCTAATAATTAATCTTATTTTGTACTATCGGAATCTGTTTTTTAAACTGCCATTATGTTTTAATCAATTCTGCTTAATATTTTATTTCCAGAACAAAATCATCAAAAAATATTTAAAGGGGATACCTGTTCTTTTGTGTTTATATATAAATACCTTAATCCTTTTTTTAAAACCTCTTTCATCATTAATAATAAAAAACAAAATTCTTATAAACCTAATATTTCTTATATGAAAAACGTATTTCTATCACTCATTCTTTTTGCATTAAGTATACTATTGAATGCACAAAGTCCCAACTTACAGTACAAACTCGATGGCAATTCGGTCGAATCTATTATTGGATTAAATGGCTCAGCTAATGGATTTCTACTATTTGGCAAACCCGATCGCTTTAATAATGATTCAAATGCAGCCTATTTTAATGGTACTAATGCCTTTATTCAAGGTCCACAAAATGCACCAGTATTCGATACCCTTTCAGGCTTTACTCTTTCAACATGGTTTAAAACAAACCTAACAACGGGCTCTAAAATTCTTATTGATAAGCCAATGCAATTTGGATTATGGATTACAAATGGAAAAATAAAATTTCAGATTCAGAGTCAAGCACCAGATTCATTAATAGGAAACAAAATAGTTAGCATTGATCAATGGCATCTTGCAACAGGCGTATATAAAGGAGATTCGCTCCTTCTATTTTTAGATGGTGAATTAATTGCATCTAAAATAAAAACAGGATTTATAAATCCTTTTGGAGGTTTTTTCTTTATAGGTGGAAATCCCTCTAATCTTACCAATTTTAATGGTTACCTTGATGATGCTAGCTTCTACCGAACTAAACTAAATCGGGGCGAGGTAAAAAATCTTTATAATCCTGTACAAACAGATACGAGCCTAATGCAAGCAAAATTTTCATATCAACGAATGGCTATTCGATATTATAAATTTAGTGTTTTAGTAAACTCTGGCTTATCTAATAGATATTGGAATTTTGGCGATGGGATGGATACCGTTGTTCATGTTAATACGGTTATGAATATCAATCATCTATATGGAAAAGAGGGCTACTACAATGTTTGTCTTACAGAGACTGAATATACTGGAAAGAAAAGTACTATCTGTCAGAAGGTACATGTAGAGTCACTTGCTAGTACAAGCTTAGCTTCTTCTGATATTAGCTTAGATGTTGCATCTATTGTTAGTAACACCGTTAATTTTAATACCTCAAACTATCTTGACACAACAACTACCCTAAAATTATATTGGGATTTTGGAGATGGGGCCACTGATTCTTTACCAAACCCTCAACATGTATATGCAAAATCAGGCACATATAATGTTCTGCTTTATGTAAAACATAAAGCTAGCAATCGTATTTTCTCAACATCAATAACAATACGTGTTAATAAAACTTGCGAAGCTGACTTTGATCATACTGTTTACGATTTTAACAATAGCGCACAATGTATTTCAAAAGCTAAAAATGCTGCTAAATATTTTTGGATATTAGGCGACGGTCAAGTTAGTACCGAATCCTCTCCCTTACATACCTATTCTAAACCTGGCCAATACTCCCTTACCCAAATTATTGTTGACGGAACAAATACCTGTACTGATATGTTAACCAAAAGCATTAGTGTAGGCAGGAATTATTGCAATGCTGAATTCGATTATTTTGTTAACACCACTAAACAAAATGTACTATTTAAAAACACATCAATAGGTCATACAAACCGATACTACTGGATTTTTGGCGATGGTACCACCTTTAATCGCGAAAATCCATCACATACTTTTAAGTATCCGGGAGTATATTCCATTAAACTTATTGTATATGATTCGGTGAATAAATGTATGGATCAAAAAGAAAAAAATATTTTGGTTGGTAAAATGGATTTAGATTGTGAGGCAGATTATATTTATCGCCTCGAAAACAATACTGCATTCTTTACTAACACCTCTATTGGTAATGGTTTAAGATATGTTTGGAATTTTGGAGATACCGCAAATACCACCAACAATTTAAATGAAAACCCGAGCTTTACCTTCTCAAAATCGGGTATATATAAAGTTTGTCTCTCCGCAATTAACGATAGTGGTTTCTCAAATATTACTTGCAAATCAATTGCTGTAGGAAATAATCCGAGCACCAATTGTGAAGCCAAAATGACCTATATTAATGACACTGCCTCATCAACTGCAACATTCTATGATAACTCCCCATCTGTACATGTGCGTCAAAAATGGTTTTTTGATGACAACACTTCAGCAACAACTATTAAAACATCACATACTTTTGCTACCGCAGGTTTTCATAAAGTAATGCTTCGCATTCAAACCGCCAGCGGTTGTGTTGCACAAGATTATGCCCTCGTGCGTTCTGGTAATGTGAACGATACTTTATGTGTTGATTTTAGCATGAAAATAGATAGCACAAACCTAAAAGCAAGCGGTTATCCTGTTGACTTTATAGGTATTTCACATGGTGATGCAGCAAAACTAAAATGGTCATTTGGTGATGGCACCATTGATACAACCTCTATAAACCCAACGCACTATTATGCTACGGCAAAAACCTATGAAGTTTGTATTGAAATATGGGATCCTATTACAGAAGAATATAGCATATCATGCGACAGCATTCGTGTAGGTTCTGCTTCTGCTATTAATGAAATAAATGATGGTAAAAATGTAAGTTCATTAAAAGTATCTCCTAATCCAGCTACAGATTTAATTCAAATAAGCTACTATATTCAAAATGCTGGTAAAGTACAAATAAAAATATTTGCTCTTGATGGTACAGAAATAAGAGAATTAATGAACGAAAATCGCAAGGATGGGAATTTAACTATTGCAGCAGATATTAACAATTTGAAAGCCGGAATATATATTCTTCAAGCAATAAATAACGGAAAATCAGAAGCATTACTTTTTGTGAAAAAGTAAAAAAATAGTTAGGGTGCGACTTTAAGTCGTATCCTAACTATTCAAATAATCTCCTAATCCCAATAATTCTAGTCTCCGCGGCGTATCACCTCCTCAGCAATTCATCTTATTATCATCCCTTTAAAACATGCCTCTCGGCATGATACGAGGATCTTACCAAAGGACTACTCTCCACAAAACGAAACCCACGTTTTAAACCTTCCGCTTCATAAAACGCAAACTTTTCAGGCGTTATATACTCTACTACCCTCGCTTTTTCATCTGATGGCTGCAAATATTGACCAATAGTCATCACCGAGCAATTAACCGCTCTTAAATCATCCATTGTTTGTAAAACCTCTTTTTCGGTTTCGCCTAAACCCAACATTATACCAGATTTTGCAATTGTTCCTGATCCTGCAATAATTTTAATAACATCTAAACTCAATCTGTATTTTGCTTTACTACGTATCAATGGAGTTAATCGTTCAACCGTTTCAAGATTGTGCGAAATTACTTCAGCACCTGCTTTCAGCACCTGCTGAATTAATTTTTCATCGCGGTTAAAATCAGGTATTAAGCCTTCAACCGTAATGCCAAGATTTTTTTCTTTAACCTGCTTTATCGTCTGAAACCAAATATCAGCGCCGCCATCCGCCAAATCATCACGGGTAACAGAAGTAATAACACAATGTTTTAGGTGCATTAAATGTGCTGTTTCTGCTATTCGTTTGGGTTCTTCACAATCTATCAAATCGGGCACCCCAGTAGGTACTCCACAAAAACGACATGATCTCGAACAAGTTTGTCCCAAAATCATAAACGTAGCCGTTCCGCTTCCCCAGCAT
This sequence comes from Bacteroidales bacterium, assembly GCA_038248505.1. GTDB lineage: Bacteria > Bacteroidota > Bacteroidia > Bacteroidales > JBBRXJ01 > JBBRXJ01. The sequence goes on along the minus strand of JBBRXJ010000098.1, from coordinate 7,297 downwards.
TCACCAATATTAGGACAAGTACCACTGGTGCAAATTGTATGTAATTTTTGCTCTTTTACAATATTCTTCACGGTTGAATATCGCTCCCCTTGTGGCAACTTCACTTTCATCCAACGAGGTAATCTATGTTCGCGCATATTTAAATCTTTCTGTTTTATCAACAAAAATAAATATTTAATTCCCCTATTCACACCTTTTTATCAAATCTTTGTTTACTCATAATAAATTTTATTCACTATATATTCTTTATTCTAAAAAAAATCTATCTTAGCACTCATTCCATATTACTATTCTTTTATACTATTCAATTGCAATTCATGAATCGCAAAAAATTCCTCCTCAACTCGCTAACAGGCCTCGCTGCTTTTACTGCTATTCCAGCAACTGCAATGATTAGCAGCCCTCCTGCAAAAAAGAAAAACGCATTACGTCTTTTGCATATTGCCGACCTTCATATTGATGGTTCTAAAGATGCGCTTGAGGGTACTAAAAAACTCATTCAAAGTATCTCCGATCTAAAACTTAATCCAGATATGATTATTAATACAGGCGACCATATTCGCGACGGGCTTAATAAATCAATGAATGAGATTATTACTCAATTCTCAATATATAAAGCCGATTTCGTTTCTAAATGTCCAACTAAAGTCTTTTCCTGTATTGGCAATCACGATATTTATGGCTGGGAGAATAAAGATGTTACCATCGGAAATCCTGATGATTCTAAAAAAATTGCTATTGAACAACTCGAAATGCCTGGCAGATATTACTCTCATGTCAGTAATGGCTGGTACTTTATTTTTCTTGACAATATTTTTTATAATGCCGATATTAAACATGCTTACATTGGCAAAATTGACAATGAGCAATTTGAATGGTTACAAGCCGAACTTAAAAAAACAAAGAACATGAACGTCTGTATTGTTGGACATATTCCTATTCTGTCTATTGCAGCCTATTTCTCATCAACTAAGGTCAATAATCATGTTGAAGTTCCAAATAACTTAATGCATACTGACTTTTGGATTTTAAAAGATCTTTTCTCTCGTTACCCCAACGTACGCCTTGCTCTTAGCGGTCATTTGCACATGCACGATGTTTGTCGTTATCTTAATGTAACCTATTCATGCGCCCCCTCAGCTTCGGGTGCATGGTGGAAAGGCAAGTTTAAAGACTTTTACCCTTCATATACCGTAGTCGATTTAAATACTGACGGTTCATCCGACATTGGTATTGTTAATTATACGATGTTTTAGATTCCTGAATAAACGCCAAAACAGTATTATCTTTCAAGAAAAATACAAGAAAAATCTTCCCATATTGATTATCAGTGCTTTAGATTACAATTTTTTAGCAAATAACTTTTTTTTATAAAACTTATTTGCCTACTTTTGTACTCCTTTTTACAATGCGGGTATGGCGGAATTGGTAGACGCGCAAGACTTAGGATCTTGTGTCTTACGGCGTGGGGGTTCGAGTCCCTTTACCCGCACTTTTTTTAATTCTAATTTTTTAAGATAATGGATATCATTAAAGAGAACATTGACACTCTAAATGCCGTGTTAAAAGTACATGTTACTAAAGATGATTATGAAACAAAAGTAACCGAAGTACTTAACGATTACAAGAAGAAAGCTACCATTAAAGGTTTTCGCCCTGGTAAAGTTCCAATTGGAATGATTAAAAAAATGGCTGGCAAACAAGTATTAGTAGAAGAAGTTAATAAATTAGTTCTCGATTCTATCTACAAATACATCATCAATGAAAAAATTAACATTCTTGGCGAACCACTCCTCAGCGAATCCAAACAACCACTTATTGACTGGGACAACCAAACAGAATACGATTTCTTTTTCGATTTAGGCCTATCACCTGACGTAACACTCGAATTAGATAAAATTAAGGCTCCTTATTATCTCATCAAAGTTGAAGAAGAGATGATTAACACTCAAGTAAATGAATATGCCAAAAGATACGGCCGTTTCATCGCTGTGGAGAACATTGAAGGAACCGAAATGATTCGCGGTAACATACACCAAGTAGATGCTTCAGGCAATGCTGTTGAGAATGGTATAAAAGCTGATAACATAAGCATGGTTATTGATGCTATGAAGGACGATGCCTCTAAAACTCTTTTTAAAGATTTAAAAATTGGTTCTGAAGTAGTCTTCAATCCAAAAACAGCTTATCCAAACGATACCGATATTTCAGGCATGTTGCGCATTGACAAAGAAGCAGCAACTAATCTCACAGCCGATTTTAAAATAGCCATAACAGAAATAATGAGATTTGAAAACTCCGCTACCAATCAAATACTCTTTGATAAAGTGTTTGGCGAAAATACAGTAACTTCTGAAGACGAATTCAAAAATAAAATTAAAGAAGAGATTGCTAAATATCTTGATGGCGATAGCAATTATCGATTTAAAATAGATGTTAAAGAAGAAATTCTTTCAAAAGCAAATATCGCTCTACCTGTTGAATTCCTTAAACGTTGGATGCTTTTGTCAAATGACAAATTTACTCGTGAACAACTTGATACGGAATTTCCTACTTTTGAGAACGACTTGAAGTGGCAAGTTATTAAAAACAACCTAGCTACTAAAAATGACCTCAGTGTTACCGATGAAGAAGTTCGTGAATTTGCTCGCAAATACGCTATGATGCAATTTATGCAATATGGCATTCCTAATGTACCTGATGAACAACTCGATCGTTTTGCTGAAACCCTCTTAGGCCGCGAAGAAGACAAACGACGCATGTACGATGCAAAATTCGAAGAAAAGATTTTCGATTTTATTAAAGAAAACGCTAAGCTTAACAATAAAGAGATTTCTCGTGATGATTTCGCTAAACTTTTTGAAAAAGAAGAAGCATAATAAATACTGTATTTAAACGTTATATTTCACTGAAAAGAGATCAATAGATCTCTCTCTCCGCCGCTGCGGATTTTAACTTTAATCTTTCCTATATGAAAAACATGTATGACGATTTTCGAAAATTTGCCACCCAAAATAGAGGTGTAAACGGTCTTGGAATTGATAAATATTCTACCCTTTCTGCAAATTATATATCACCAACCATTATTGAAGAGCGTCAAATGAACATCGCTTCAATGGATGTATTCTCACGTTTAATGATGGATCGTATCATTTTCCTCGGTCTTCCTATTGATGATTATGTTGCGAATATCATACAAGCGCAATTACTTTATTTAGACTCAACTGATCCGGGTAAGGACATACAAATTTACTTGAACACCCCTGGCGGTCAAGTACATAGCGGTTTAGGGATTTATGATACCATGCAATGGATTAGTAGCGATGTAGCTACTATTTGTACTAGTATGGCGGCTTCAATGGGTTCTGTTCTTTTAACAGCAGGCACTAAAGGAAAACGTTCCGCATTAAAACATGCGCGGGTTATGATTCACCAACCAATGGGGGGAGCTGAAGGACAAGCCTCTGACATTGAAATTACAGTGCGTGAAATAATGAAAATGAAAAGAGAGCTTTATAACATTATTTCATTTCATTCTGGTCAACCCTATGAAAAAATTGAAAAAGATAGTGACCGTGACTATTGGATGACATCTGAAGAGGCCAAAGAGTATGGCATGATTGATGAAATATTACATCGCGAAAAAAAGAAATAATTAAATAAAATAGCCTGTTTAAATCTTTTTAAATTTAAACAGGCTTTTATTGTATGGCAAAAAATCAAAATCCAAGCGACCATTGTTCTTTCTGCGGGCGAGGCAGAAAAGAAAGTCAGATGCTAATTTCTGGCACTCATGGCCATATTTGCGATCAATGCGTTGAGCAAGCCAACGTGATTGTTAACGAAGAACTCAAAAAGAAAAAGCAGCCAGCAAGCATTAATTTAAAGCTTCATACGCCTTACAAGATAAAAGAATTTCTTGACCAGTATGTAATTGGTCAAGACGATGCCAAAAAATTTCTCAGTGTAGCTGTTTACAATCATTACAAGCGTTTATTACATAATGATAATGACTCTTTACGCGATGTTGAAATTGAAAAATCAAACATCATTTTAGTTGGCGAAACCGGAACAGGTAAAACCTTACTCGCACGTACCATTGCAAAAATGCTACACGTACCCTTTACCATTGTTGATGCTACCGTATTAACAGAAGCTGGTTATGTGGGTGAAGATGTTGAAAGTATTCTTACCCGCTTACTTCAGGCGGCTGAATACGACGTTCCTCAAGCTGAGCGCGGTATCGTATTTATTGATGAAATGGATAAGATTGCGCGAAAAGGCGATAATCCGTCAATTACACGCGATGTTTCAGGCGAAGGTGTTCAACAGGCCATGCTAAAACTTCTTGAAGGCAGTATTGTAAATGTTCCACCACAAGGCGGACGTAAGCATCCTGATCAAAAAATGATCCCAGTAAATACTCAAAATATTCTTTTTGTTTGCGGCGGAGCTTTTGAAGGTATTGATCGTATTATTGCACGTCGATTAAACACAAAAGTTGTTGGCTACAATGCAACAAAAAAATCTGAAAATGTCGATAAACAAAATCTTCTAAAATATATTGCCCCGCAAGATTTAAGATCCTTTGGCCTCATCCCAGAAATTATTGGTCGCTTGCCTATACTTACTTATCTCAACCCGCTCGACCGCAAAACTTTACGCATGATTCTTACTGAGCCCAAAAACTCTATCATTAAACAATATACCAAATTACTCGAGCTTGATACTATCAAACTAACTATTGATGACGAAGTGCTCGATTATATTGTTGATAAAGCCGTGGAATTTAAACTAGGAGCGCGTGGATTACGCTCGATGTGCGAATATATCATGACTGACCTTATGTTTGATGCTCCCTCTACAAAACAGAAGGATATTAATATTACGATCGCTTACGCCAAAGATAAAATTGAACACGAAAAAATTCAAAATTTAAGGGTAGCGTAATTCTTTAAATCCCTTTTTACATTTAGAATTATTTTTGATTAGTCATTCGTTATCTTCTCTGCCAATTTGTTTGCCTGCTTTTGAAAATGGTTGACAAGGGAACCTCCACAAATAATGACGTGTGGTGGTATGCTTTGAATATTTTTCTCAACTATTTTATGTATATCGCCTTGTGCTTCAATACCCAATTTTACTCGTAGAGTTTTCTTAAAGTAGGGTCAAGTTCACTCGCGAACACACACTCGTGTTCAAAATTATGTAGGGCTTTATGGAAACCTCCAAGTCCTGCGAATAAGTCTATAAATTTCAATTTGCTCATTTCAGGTTAAGTTTCTTTAAATGTCTTTGTACTTCTCGTTCTACTTGATCAAAGTCGGGCAAGTCTTTTATTTGCTCACTCATTGAACTTTGCCAACAACCTTTATATTGTGGTAATAGTTCGGCTAATTTTTTTTGAAAATCTGAGTAATTTGATCCTTTGCTTTTACACTTTGTTTCGAATTCATTCAAATAAAAATCAACATCCATTTCGTGTTGTTCCAATAAATACCAGATGTCATAAAAATCATGGGCTTGCATTCTTAGCATCACTGACAGCATTTTTTCTACCAACACTTCTTCCAATGGATAACATAAAAAGTTGTTAAGTCGCCCTACGCTTTCGCCTAACTTCATTATATTTATTTTTCACTAACATAAGCCATTTTTTGTTATTCTTTTGCAGTATTAATAATGCCCACAGTAACTTCTTTTATTATGCGAATGCCATCTATCAAAAATACATCTAGAGGCCTTATTTAGCATATTAGTATTGAGAATACGCACAAGTACGCACAAAGAGTTTACAAAAAGTTTCCCTATTCGACAATTTATATAGTTAAAACACTTATCTTGCGTATAAATAAGGATGATCCATCGTCAGACCTATACACCCCCCCGTTGTACATATAGGTCTGATTTTATCAGACCTATAAACGAGTTATAGCCAATGGTAAAAGAAGACAATACTAACGAGAAACGGGGTTGCAAGATAACAACTGGACAAGTTTACAATCTGACAGTATCGGGACTGGCAACACGCAAGCCGACACAAATAAGATTTAATTTTTGTCCCACGCTCATTTTTTTGTTTTAAATTTGCCAACAGCACATTTTGCACATTGCCTTTTGCTCCGACACACAATCCATCGCTTCGCAAAAGTCAAAGAGCCAAATTTTGCCAACACTTTAAGATACAACGAAATATTGGTTTAACTTTAAAAATAAAAAATAAAATGAAAAAAACACTATCAATTCTGTTAGGAATCTACCTTGCTATTCCAACAATAAATTATGGACAATCGCCAATTAAACCGAACGAGTTTAAAGTAGGAATGTTCGGAGCAACTTCTTGCAAAACTCATGTTGTAAATGGATGTGATGTTCCATTTGAAACACCTTTGGATAATGGATATAAGACAAGTGTTTTAAATATCTTATCTGAAGATGGGTTTAATATTTATCAAACTTATGCGCCCAATGAATGGACGTCTGAAAATTTCATAAAAAGCTACTTGAAGTTATCCCAAGCCAACAACTTCAAAGTTGAAGTAGGTGCTGGTCATTATTATAAACCTACTGTTGATGTAAATGGAAATTACTTAGGATACGGAACAAATGTTTATGATAATTGCGCTAATTCCATAGGGGTTTGTCAATATCCTTATTCTCAAAATTATTTTAGGGCACATATAAATAATTTCATCAACAACATTTATAAGGTTGCCCCATATAAAGATATAATCTGGGGTTATCATATTTGCGAGGAGGCATCTTATTATCATCCACAACATTTTGCAAATAATTGTCAAGGCAATGTGTGGGGCAATCCAAGTTATTTTAAAAATGTTGAAATTCCACCTGCAAATGTAAGTAACGCGATTTCCTATTTTAAAAATTCTCTTTCCTCAGCAAGTATTACAAATCATAAAATGATAGTGATGGAAGCCAACCATCACAAAAGTATTACAGCGTCCACAAATGATGGAGAAGGTTCGTTTAACCCTCAACAATATCTTCAATTATTAAATGTAAATGACAATAGGGATATTTTCTTTGAAGGTTCATATACTCAATTCCCATCAACTGATTGGATAAATCAAAATTATTCTAACATCGCCAATTCTGGTCCTAATAATAATTGGCACTATTTGGGTTCTTTTAAATCAACCCAGAAGTCGCAGACATAACAAAAAAACATTATAATTAATTATAAATAAATTAGTTATGTCTTTGACAGTATCACCTAAAAGGTGATATTTGCAACAGCAACAGCAAATAAACTATCCATGGATAAAATCACACAATC
>JBBRXJ010000097.1:0-11680 GCA_038248505.1 Bacteroidales bacterium | reverse complement strand
TATAGCATTATATATGAAATTTAATCCGCCAAAAGGGGTGATGTTTTTTGTAGATTGTGTGATTTTATCAATGGATAGTTTATTTGCTGTTGCTGTTGCAAATATCACCTTTTAGGTGATACTGTCAAAGACATAACTAATTTATTTATAATTAATTATAATGTTTTTTTGTTATGTCTGCGACTTCTGGGTATAAATAAAATTGGTATAAAGTGCAAAAAATGGGGTAAAAAAAGGGATGCATTAAAACTAGAAAACACCTGTAAAAACAAGCAAAGCCGCAGGTTATTGCGGCTTTGAGTGTGGTGCCACTCGGAATTGAACCAAGGACACACGGATTTTCAGTCCGTTGCTCTACCAACTGAGCTATGGCACCTTTTGTTATTGGTGGGGCAAAAGTATATATTTTTTCGTATTAACGAAAGATTTTAAGGAAAAAATACAATAATTGAGCATATTGTTTATTATGAGTGTCTTATAGTATTCGAGCTTAATAATGGAGCATCTAAACTCTTTAACTCTCAACTTTACATCCATTCTCAACTTCACATCTATTTATTACAAATTAACAACCGTTTCCCTTAGTCGTACAAGCCGTGTAAGCATGCCTTCTAATTTTGATAAAGCAAGCATATTGGCACCATCACTTAATGCTTTTGATGGATCTGGATGCGTTTCAATAAAAATACCATCAACCCCTGCCGCAATACCACAACGTGCAATGGTTTCAATTAAATCAGGTCTGCCACCTGTAACACCGCTAGCCTGATTGGGTTGTTGCAAAGAATGTGTAATGTCGAGTACTATGGGTACCCCGCATTTTTTCATTTCTGGAATTCCACGATAATCTACAATCATGTCTTGATAGCCAAACATTGTGCCGCGCTCTGTGAGCATCACCTTGTTATTGCCTGATTGCTTAACTTTATCTACTGCAAAGCGCATACTGTCGGGGGCCATAAATTGCCCTTTTTTAATATTCACCACCTTGCCTGTTTTGGCTGCGGCAACCAGTAAGTCGGTTTGTCGCGCAAGAAATGCGGGTATTTGCAATACATCAACATATTGTGCAGCCAATGCTGCTTCTTCTGATTCATGGATATCCGTAACAATTGGCACTTTAAATTTGTCTCGTATTTTTGCTAGTAGCGTTAACGCTTCTTCATCACCTACACCTGTAAATGAATCGAGGCGTGAACGATTTGCCTTTCTATAGGATGCTTTAAAGATGTATGGTATTCTTAATTTTTCGGTAATCGTTATGATCTTCTCAGCAATTTCCATCATTACCGTTTCATTTTCGGTAATACAAGGCCCTGCTAAAAGGAAGAAATTGTTTGCTGATTGGTTCTTAATAAAGGGAATTTCATTAATCATATCGCTTTTTATTTAATTATCCAAAATGGTGATTCGCTGCGGGTATTTAAAAATAAATTAATAATTTTTTGTTGCAATTTAGCGTCAATAATAGTCAAAGCTTCATTTTCTGATGAATCTTTTTCGTGATCATTGGCAAGAATATAAATAATATTATGTTTGCTAGCTTAAATAGAACTACTCGTGGTTAAATCATTAAATGCTAATAACGTAATAATATTCTTGTGCGTTATTGTGAAAATTCTTTAATTTGAGTCCAAATATAATAAACCAAGGGCATCAATTATAGAAATATCAAGCAAATGAGCGGTATAATTTATCTATATGTAAGAAAATGAGGTTTATGAATACTTTGCATATTAATATCCTCCTAAATTATAGCGAGCAAAAAGAACATTATAACTGACTGAAATGTATATGTTTATAAAATTTTCTCTAAAGAAAAGCAAATAATGAAAAAATATATGTAAAATTGCACTCCATTTTTTGAGCAACCATAAAAATTTTAGTCATGGATTTAATTAAAATAGTAGAAAACGATAACAAAAACCTTAGTCAACATGTTGATTTTAAGGCAGGTGATACAATAACCGTTTATTATAAAATTATAGAGGGTACAAAAGAACGTATTCAGCATTTTAAAGGAACTGTAATACAAGTTTCAGGTTCATCAATTACTGAAACATTTACCATTCGTAAAATATCGGGCAATGTAGGTGTTGAAAGAATTTTCCCAATGCACTCGCCATCTATTGATAAAATTGAATTAAATAAAAAAGGTAAAGTTCGTCGTGCACGTATATTCTACCTCAGAGGTCTTACAGGTAAAAAGAGCCGTATTAAAGAAAAGAAAGATCTTGTTTTTGCTGACAAGACAGCTAAGGCATAGTTTTAATATTTTTACATTGGATAAGAGCCGTATCTTTAATAAGGATACGGCTTTTATTGTTTATTCGTAAAAAATATTCATACAGTTAAAAAGGTTCGAATTTGTTTATTTTATAGTACTAAAAATATTTCTGCAATAAATTTTGCAACACATACTAATGAGCTATATTGCTGTTTATAATGATTTTAATTATATAGGTATTACTCCAAAGAATTACAATAACTGCTCAATAGCACATCAAACAGCTGTATTATGAAATTTGAAGACTACCGTATAGCTCCTGAAATTTTGGACAATCTTGCCCATCTTAATTTCAGACGTCCAACCGATATTCAGTTTAAATCGATACCTCCTATTTTAAAGGGTGAAGACGTTTTAGCCATTGCGCAAACGGGTACTGGAAAAACTGCTGCTTTTGCAATACCTATTATTAGTATGCTGCATGAGCGCAAAAACAACAAACGCCCTGATGGCGTAAAGTGCCTAATCATGGTTCCTACACACGAATTAGCATTACAAATTGAATCGGTTATAAATGAATTAAGCAAGCATACTCGAGTAAAAACAGTATGTATCTATGGAGGTGTAGAGCAAGCCCCACAAATAGCATTGCTTGAAAAGGGCGCTGATATTCTTATTGCAACCCCTGGGCGCATGTTCGATTTAGTGAGTCAAGGTCATTTGCGTTTACATCGTATTGAAATTCTTGTTCTCGATGAGGCAGATCATATGCTCGATCTCGGATTTATTAAAGACATCAAAGACCTTGTAAACCGATTAACACAGAAGCGTCAGACTTTATTCTTTTCAGCAACCATTAATGATTATATAAAAAAGATAGCCTATTCAATCGTTAATAATCCTATACGAATACAGATTTCGCCTAAAGATCCCGTTGCAAAAAATATTGATCATTCAGTGGTTACTGTTGAAGCAGATGATAAACGTTTCTTTCTTGAGCGTTTGATAAATGAAAATCCGGAGAGTAAAATACTTGTCTTTGTTCGCACAAAAGTTCGTTGCGAGCGTGTATTGAATGCGATGGAGCGTGTAGGCATTAAGTGTATTACAATACATAGCGATAAGGAACAAGAGGAACGAGCTAACATCATGAAGCTTTTCAGAAAAGGCGAAGTAAAAATTTTAGTGGCAACTGATATTAGTGCACGTGGTATTGATATTCCCGATGTTGATTACGTAGTTAATTATGATTTGCCTGAAAACCCCGAAAACTATGTGCACCGTGTAGGTCGTACAGGTAGAGGCACAAAGAAAGGTCAAGCTTTTTCATTTTGCAGTGAAGAAGAAAAAGAATTGCTTGCCGAGATAGAAGAATTTTTAGATAAACCAATACGTCGCGTAAGTGTTCATCCCGAAGAATATTCAGAGACATTAGCGGCTAGTAACGATAGCTCATCAGACTGGAAAAGCTTAATGAAAGAGGCAAATGAGCCAGTTGCGAAAAGACGAAAAAAGAAGCGTAAAAAATAGCTAATGATAAAATTATTTTGATGTTTGATTGTCTTAATGGAATTTATCACTTACATCACAATAAATTTTAAAACTTCTGTGCCATTTCTTTTCATAACTTTTATTGAATAAATACCAGGTGGGTAATCACTCAACATAAAGGATGTCCTTTTCTCTTTACTTACAGCGGATTGTAATGGTTTTCCATAAATATCATAAAGTATAACTTCTGCTGGTTCATCTAAGTTAACATAAATAATATCATGCGTTGGATTTGGATAAACCGTGCATGTTGTTTTTATTTCTTCCTTCTGAACCCCAGTAGAATAATTAGCTATAACATATTGCAAGGCTTTTACTGAGTTATAAATATTGTTGCCTGGTATCATTGCAAGAAGTGTAATGATACCAGGAACTCCAGTAAGAGTCATACTATTTCCGTTAACGACTGCTGGTCCAGAGATACAGAAAAACTTAGGTGTATTACCACTTGATCCTTCAGCATGAAGTGTTTTGGAGTTACTTAAAATATCTATTATTCCCCCTAAATTATCGAAGGTAATTGATTGATTCAATCGATTATTGAAAATATGAATGGTGTCTATAATTAAATTTGATGTTGCAAAAGTTGCATTACCAGGTTGTACAAATCGAATAAAGGCGATTGATTTTTTTGCTGAGAAATCATCAATGATCCAATTTTTTCCTGATCTATGAATGGCACCCGACTCAATCCACATATCAGGCAGTAAACCGGAGCTAGCTGTATCGTTGCCTCTAAAAGAAACATCTGTAACGTTCTTATCCGGTATTGGTGTATATGACATGGTTTGCGCTGTACCCGAACCGCGTTTGTTTACAGAAAATTTAACCACCGTTTCAGCAAAACGATATTGATCATCGCCTGTTTGCATAATCGTAATCCAATCGGTAATTTTCCAACTTTGTCGGGCAGCATTCAAATACACAGTTCTTTTATCTTTACTAATACTGTTGTTTCCGAAATACGCTTGATAGGTAATAGGCAAACCACTTGTAGCTGATGCGCCAAAATTAATGCTTCCTCCAGTTGTCACAGTTTGAGCAGGAGTCCATAAAGACCAATACCCATTAGGCAGACCAACGGATGGAGAAAATGTTGTTTGAGAAACAATTTGTGGTATTTTATTAAATTCTTTTTGATGTTCTGTCATCCAAGTATTCGCCATCTCCGCATCAAAATGCCAAAATGCGGTATTTGCACTGCCTGTGTATACTGAAAAAGGGGCGGTCTGATATAAAGGTGCATTAATAACTGCGGTGTCTGTAAGCCAGCCGGCACTTTCTTGTACACGGTGCATTTGTATTGGAGCGCTTGTAGCAAATGTGTCATAGGGTATTTGGTAATGTGCTGCTTTTTGTAAGAACATACTAATGAAACGCGAATCAAAATGCCCAAAACCGAAGTGCCCTCCACCTGCCAAGGTTACCGCCCTAGCAAGATAGCCTTTTGCTCTCCAATTACCTATAACAGAATTAAAGGTGTTTGTATGATCGCCTCCTGTTTGCTCATTGTAGTTGCGAATGAGCATGATGGGTATGCGCTTAGCATCCATTGTATCTATTGATGGTTTTGTATAGTCTCCGCCATTACATTCAACAACAGCAAAACAACGTGAAGGCATTAAATAGGCAAAATTAATAGCAGCCGATACCGCAGCCGAATGACCAAAAGTAGCAAATGGGGCATATCTTATTTCGGGAAAACCACTCTCTTGTGCAAAATTGCGAAGAGCAGCCATAATTAAACTCGTATCCGTTGTGTTATAAATTGATACTATGGCAATATCTTCGGCTGTACATGCCATACGAATCATTGAATCCGTAGCCGGATTATCCATCATCTGATTAAACAAAAGAAATATGCCTCGTATATGTTGTGCTGTAGGAGGTATCCATATTTTATATACATTACCATTGGCATCACCATAGCGTAACGTGTAATCATATTGTGAGTTTATCGTATTAATTACGACTATAGAAAAGATGAGAGATATTATTAAATTCTTCATACTAGCTAATTATTTATGCTAAACTAGTGAAAAATTAAAAACATATCTCAATCCACATTCAAATAATAAGCATTCATTTTATCATTAGGCTTTATTTTGTTGCGGATTGATTGAAATAGTTCAACGTCATTTGTGCCGAAACATCTCTATTTACAAAATATTATACGGATTTGTCTCGCGGTTATTTAAAGTCGCTACTATTCGTTGCAAAATTAAAATTTCATAGTTTGAATTTCTAACTATTTTGAATCAACTAATTCATTTTATGAATTAAGCATGAATGGTGCTAATGCAAAAAATTATAGACGAATTAAACGAAAAGCATGCGCCCAATCATTATTAAGAAAGCCAGGCAAACACCAGAGAATACACAATGGTTCAATCACTCGAGCTGCTTCAGCCACCCCCATATCTTCAACCTCCCAACCAAACTCTTCAAGAATTATTCCAACTGCTTTTTTTGCTTGTGTATTATTTCCGCAAATAAACATGGAAGGTTTTTCTTTAAACGCAGGATTCACCATAAATGCTGAGCCGACACAACTAAAGGCCTTCACAAAATGAGATTCAGGAAACGATTTCTGTAATTGCTCCATCAATGAATCATTATTTTTAGTGAAAAATTGTACCATCCCATTCAAAGGTGGATTGTCAACAATAGGATTAGATGCATCAATAATTATTTTACCCTTTAAATGCGAGACATCAATACTGCCAAGCGCATCCACAGAATTAGCCCCTTTAATGGCATTTACCAGTATTTCACCAAATGCAGCTGTTTCTGAAAAACTGCCACTTTTAGCATTCAGGCCTACCGATTTAATCCAAATATCATTTTTTTGTGATTCTCGACTTCCCAGCATTACTGAATAACCGTGCTTTACAAAGCCTTCTGCAAGTGCATTGGCAACCATTCCTGATCCGAGTATTCCAATTTTTGGTTTCATAATAATGTATTTATTTAATTGGTCATGTGGAATTTTCATTAGAAAGACATTGTTTCATTTTACATTCAGGCTCTTTTGTGCTACCCCCTTAATATTCTTTCAGTATCATGTACGTTTTATCTTCTTTTGTGTTAAAATGTATATGTAAAACGCTAATTTTTAACCAAATGTATATTTTTATCAATAAAATAGTTATTAGTCTTACTATCTAATATTTACATTTTTTTCGCTCAATACAAAAAATTACTATATTTACAATATCAAAGAAATATATGGAAGAAACAAAAAAGCGGCCATTAATAAAGACGTTGCGCGATAAGTACCGACTCATTGTTTATAATGATAATACTTTTGAGGAAGTTCTTCAATTTAGACTCTCACGTTTAAACTTAATAGCAACCATAGGTACTGCAGTAATATTGCTTGTATTTTTTGTAACTACAATAATTGCATTTACACCCATTCGTGAATTAATACCAGGTTATCCTGATGGAAATATGCGAAGGAATATTTTGCTCAATGCTATTAAACTAGACTCGCTACAACAAGAAATAGCAGTAAAAGACAGATATCTTGAAAATATAAATAATATAATATCGGGCCGTAAACCAGATAATGTAAAAACCCTTGAAGATACCACTGGAAATAAGAAAGTAATTTCATTTACACGATCAAAAAACGATTCAGCACTTCGCCGTCAAATTGAAGAGGAGGAACGTTTTAATTTATCACTACAAAGTGGAGCAAGTAAAAATCGTGATTTATCAAATCTTCATTTTTTCACTCCTATTCACGGTATTGTAACGAATTCATTTAACCCGGTCGAAAATCATAATGGTACAGATGTTGTAGCACCAATGAATGAAGTAATAAAAGCAACATTAGATGGCGTGGTAATTATGGCTTCATGGACGCTTGAAACAGGATATGTAATTCAGATACAACATAGCAATGATTTAGTTTCAGTATATAAACACTGTGCTAATTTATTGAAGAAAAGTGCAGATAATGTTTCGGCAGGTGAAGCCATTGCTATTATTGGTAATTCGGGCGAACTTACTACTGGGCCACATCTTCATTTTGAATTATGGCATGCAGGTAAATCAGTTAATCCCGAAGATTACATAATTTTTTAGTGCAGAAAGATATGAAGAAAAGGATTGCTATCCTTGGTTCAACAGGATCGATAGGTACACAAACGCTTGATGTAATACGAGCAAATCCAACTCTATTTGAGGTTGAAGCTTTGGTTGCTTATAACAACTTTAGCCTGCTAATTGAACAAGCATTTGAGTTTAAGCCGAACCATATTGTTATAGTTAATGAGGCTCATTACCAGAAAGTATGTGACGCCTTGTCGCGCGAGGATATAAAAATATTTGCTGGCATTAATGCTGTAAATCAGCTTGTAGCATTAGAATCAATAGATATTGTACTTACCGCAATGGTTGGTTATGCAGGTTTAGAACCCACCATTAATGCGATTAAAGCAGGTAAACAAATAGCGCTTGCAAATAAAGAAACACTTGTAGTAGCAGGCGAATTAATTCAAAGCCTCACAATGGAACACAAGGTAAATATTTACCCTGTTGACTCCGAACATTCAGCAATTTTTCAGTGTTTAGTTGGCGAGATGCACAATGAGATTGAAAAGATTTTTCTGACTGCTTCTGGAGGTCCATTTCGAAACTTTACTATAAAAGAATTGGAGCGTGTTACTAAAAAAGATGCGTTAAAACATCCGAATTGGAATATGGGGAATAAAATTACAATAGACTCTGCATCACTTGTTAATAAAGGCTTAGAAGCAATTGAGGCACGTTGGCTGTTTGATCTTCTGCCAAATCAAATTGATGTTATTGTTCATCCACAATCCATTATTCATTCAATAGTTCAATTCACCGACGGTAGCATGAAAGCTCAGATGGGAATGCCTGATATGCGTTTACCAATACAGTATGCTCTTACTTATCCGAACAGAATTTATTCTGCATTGCCTCGTTTTAGTTTTGTTGACTATCCTACGCTAACATTTGAAAAGCCCGACACTACAAGATTTCCTGCATTTGCTTTGGCAATGGAAGCGCTAAATAAATGTGGTAATATGCCCTGTATTTTAAATGCGGCAAATGAAATTGCTGTTGATGCTTTTCTTAACGAACGTATTTTTTTTACAGATATTCCTCGTATCATCGAAAATGCAATGAATAAAGTATGTTATATTAAAAAACCAAGCTACGAGCAATTACTCTTAACAGATTCTGAATCACGTAAAGTGGCACTTGAAATAATTTAATTCTATTATATATGAATACTTCCGGAAATATTAGTAGGGTAATACTTCGCCGGAATGGGATCCTATTCTCAATTGCAATTGCATTTTATTTTTATCTTAATCATCTAAATATTGTTTGGTATTTTATGCCATCTTTTTTTGCAGTCTTATTTTTTATTTTCCCAATGAGTTTTCTTCCTGTTGAAAAAGCAAGTAGTGTAATGATGAAAATTATTAGCATTTGTATATCAGCAGTTATATTCTTTATAATAGTAACCCCAGTAGGCTTAATACGTCGTATTTTCAACTCTAAAAACAGCGCTTTTAGCAATAGTATTCAATCTACTTCATTTGTTACAAGAGAACATAAATTTAATATGAACGATTTAAAATATCCATATTAATGGAATTTCTAAAAGATATTTGGGGCTATTTAAAAACACGAAAAAAGTTTTGGCTTCTGCCTATTATCATTGTGTTGTTAATACTTGGTATTCTCATTATTATTACCACTTCGCCAGCCATTGCACCGTTCATATACACCATTTTTTAAAAGATGATTGACAAAACCTATATATTAGGGATTTCAGCATTTTACCACGATTCAGCAGCAGTACTTATCTGTAATGGAGAAATTATTGCAGCGGCTCAAGAAGAACGATTTAGCCGAATAAAACACGACTCCGATTTTCCTATTCAGTCAATTAAATCAATCCTGGAAATTGCCAAAATTGATGTTTCAAAAATAAAACATATCGCTTTCTATGATAAACCTTTTTTGAAATTTGAGCGCTTACTTGAGACCTATCATGCCTTTGCTCCAGTCGGTTTTCTCTCATTCAGTCGAATGCTACCAGTGTGGTTGAATGAAAAGTTATTTATTAAAAGTACTATTAAAAAACAATTACGAAAAATTTGTTTAAAAGAATTCACATTATATTTTCCAGAACATCATCTTTCGCATGCCGCTAGCGCGTATTATCCCTCCGGCTTTACAGACGCAGCAATCGTTACAGCTGATAGTGTTGGTGAATGGACGACCAGCTCGATAATGCATGGAAAAGAAAATTGTATTAAAATACTACGTGAACAGCATTTTCCTAATTCATTAGGTTTGCTTTATTCAGCTTTTACTTACTATTGCGGGTTTAAAGTAAATAGTGGGGAGTATAAGTTAATGGGATTAGCACCGTATGCAGGAGAAAATAACGTTTTGGTGGAGGAATACAAAGATCGTATTTTAAGAAATATTCTTACACTTCATGCCGATGGTTCAGTACTATTAAATATGAATTATTTTAGATTTGCTACAGGATTAAGAATGACCAATAACCGTAAATGGAACGAGCTCTTTGGTATTGGCCCTCGGCATCCCGAATCAGATATTACCAACGAATACATCGCACTTGCAAAAGCCGCTCAAGATATTACAAATGAAGTAATGATTCGTATTTGCAAAACTGCTAAAGAGTTAACAGGAAGTAAAAATTTAGTGATGGCAGGCGGTGTTGCATTAAATTGTGTTGCTAATAATAAAATAAAAGAAGAAAAAATATTTGAAAATATTTGGATACAACCCGCTGCTGGCGATGCTGGTGGTGCTTTGGGTGCCGCTTTAGCAGTGCATCATATTACATTTAATAAGCCTCAAAATAAATGTACTACCTTTGATCAGATGTCTGGGGCTTTACTCGGACCATCTTTTACGAATTTACAAATTAAAGATTGTTTAAATAAATATAATGCGAAATTCAGCTTTTTTGAGAATGATGATTTATTAATTGAAACAATTGCTACATTTCTTTCAGAGAATAAAGTCGTAGGATGGTTTCATGGTCCTATGGAATTTGGCCCACGCGCCCTTGGCAGCCGAAGTATATTGGCATCACCCTTAAATATTGAAATGCTTCAGACTTTAAATTTGAAAATAAAATTTAGAGAAGGCTTTCGGCCTTTTGCTCCTGTGGTTGCAGAGGAAGATGTTGAGAATTATTTTAAGGACGCTAGCATTTCACCATATATGTTATTTACTGCGAGTGTAAAAAATGATATTCGAACGGCCTTTACATCAGAGAATATCAAATTATCTTTAAATGAAAAAATAAATCAGCAACGATCAAATCTCCCGGCTATTACGCATGCTGACTATTCTGCCCGAATACAAACCCTTAACAAAGAGATGCAACCATTACTTCATAAATTATTAATGGCTTTCAAAATAAAAACTGGATACAGCGTTTTAATTAATACGAGCTTTAATGTGAGGGGTGAGCCAATTGTTTGTACTCCCGATGATGCCTATCTTTGCTTTATGAAAACAGGTATGGATGTTCTGGTGATGGGTAAGGTGATAGTTTTGAAGAAACAAGAATAAATAGGGTTGAAAGGGAGGACTTAAGATATACCTAGCTTAGCAATAATGCGATTATTGACGATAAATTGAATGAAATTTTCTGAAAATCAAAAAATAAATTGATTCTGCATTATCATACACCTCCGACACGTTTTGACGTATCAATCAGATAGTTTAGCAAGAAAAAGAAGATATTAAATTTTTCTCAGCGATTTCCTGATGAACTTTCATGTAGAGAGCACTTTAGAGATGTAAGAATTAAAAACGGTGTGAAATGCAAAAAATGTGGATGCAAGAAACATTATTGGCTGCAAAAAC
>JBBRXJ010000096.1:0-11691 GCA_038248505.1 Bacteroidales bacterium | reverse complement strand
CTAGAAAAAGGCAAAAATAACCTTGTAAAGGTTAAAAAACTAAAGATATGTGGTTGTTTTTTTACTGAAATATCAAAAATAATCAAAATAAAACTCCTAAAAATAAAACTGGAACGTTAGGGGGCTTTTTGCAACGGTCTCAGATTATAGATTAATATAAGATGTATAACATTTTAAAAAAGGTGTTTGTTTCGGTATCCATTTTATGGTGGTTGTTTCGGCATACATGGAATTACTGAAAAATAAGCACAGATTATCAACAAATTACACAATTATATTTGTCTTATAATTAATATTATGTTAAATAGATGTTTTATCACTACTTCACATTGTTTTATAGAAGTTTTCAAAATCGAGGTTTGTAAATGCAGTCAATTCATTGTCAGTCCTATAGTCAGCTAACGAAGTACGGACTGTTTTTTTCATCTGATTTTTGTCTTCATTCTCCCTGATTGAATGCATTTTTATTTGACTCCTGAGTCCCGATCGAAGTATTTTTCTCCTATGCTGCAAAGTATTCTACCACCTCTCAAAAATCAAAAAGCCTCTTCCATTTTACTGAAAGAGGCTTTTTTGTTCCTTTAAAACCAAAGCTATTTTATATTAAATTATCAAGTAAAGCTACTATCTCATTATATCGTTTCTCTAGGCTTGAATCTTTCTGTTTAAGTTTGTAATAAACTTGTTTTAGTGTTTTTAAAACATCTATATTCTTTGATTCAAGCAATTCGCTTGATTTTTCATAATATGGCAATGCTTTCTTTAAAAATACGTATGCTTCTGCAATTACCGCATCTGTTTTAGCTCTTTCTTTTAATGGAATCTTATCAGCTTCGCTGAATTTAGTATTTGCTTTTTCAAGATAAATAGCACCAATATTGGTATATCCATTTGTTTGCATTGGATTGAGTTCAATGGCTTTTAAATATGATTCAAGCGCGTTATCTGGTTTTCCGAGCTTTTCAAACAAAATACCTTCTGCTAAATATAGAACATCGTTTTTAGGATCATTCTGCATCCCCTTTTTTAGATACTCAAAGGCTATATCATTCTGACCTTTATAAAGATACATCTGCAATAGTTCTATTAATAATCCTGATTCTGCTGGCTTATTATTGTAAGCTGTTTTTAATAATTCCATTGCTCCTACAGTATCCTTTTTATTTTCAATATAAATTTTCTTCATATAAATGATAGCATCTGTAGGCTTATGTTTAATTGAATACGCCATTTGCAAATAGCGTAATGCTGAATCACTTAAATTTGCATTAAGTGCGGCTATTCCTGTGTAAAATATTACAGCACTGTCTTTTGCAACATTTCCATTGGCATCTTTAGTTAACATTCCAGGTGTTTGGTTGATTAAATGTAGATAACGAAAAGATTCAAATGCACAGATGTAATCTTTTGTATCAAAACATTTTAACCCTGTTTCACGAAAGGTATTTGCCATTCCAGGCATTTTTATGTAATTCACTTCTTGCATAGTGCTTCCTTTAACATCTAATTCATTTGCTTTAACATAACTATCTACTGCTTTTTTAAGCGATTCTATATCGCTTGTTTTTGAAATAGCATAATAGTAATTGCCTAGAGTTAACCAAGTTTGTGACCATATAAGGTTTTCAGGATATTGTAATGCAGAATCCAAGTCTTCCTTAGCCTTTTCTAATTCATTTGACGCAAGAAACAAATCTGCTCTACGCACAAAACTTTTTGGATTTTTACCATACGCTGTAAGTGCTACAAGCGCTACAACAGCAATCAAAACTATCTTTCTCATATGATGTTTTTAAATTTGCGCAAATTTATAACTTTTATTCATTCATTCATGAAAATTCTCCTATTTTTGCCACAATTAATGCCCAAGTGGCGGAATTGGTAGACGCGCTAGTTTCAGGGACTAGTGTTCGTAAGATCGTGCAGGTTCGAGTCCTGTCTTGGGCACTTTTTTAAAATATATCTTTATTACAAATAATTTTAAGCTTCAAATTTATAACGATTGAATACTTAATTTTGATACAGCTAATCCTTTTGCTTTTAGCTTTTTATTTCTAAGCGGCGGCGGATTTATTCTTTCCTCTTCTCCTATACACGGCATAATAAAAGATCAAATACCCCAACCATAAAAGAAATAGCATACCTCCCCCTATACTTACTAAAAACATTACATTTGAGGCTGATTTAAGACTTTCTTTTAAATCGGTAATGAGGTATTTCGTAGTTTCAAGTTGATATATGTTTCGTACTGCTCCCATGCCTATCAATTGCTGAAAACGATGGCGGTGGTAAACGATTGCGGTATCTCCATTATGTAGATAGTTTTCAATGATATAATTCGATTCATTTAAACCTGAAGTTGAGGCATTAAAGGTTTTATCGTATCCTCTCAAATGCAGCTCTATTCCAGCTCTTCTTTTACTACTGCGACTGCTGGTTGAAGTGATTTCCCAAGGTAGTGCTTTTTCAATGACAGCTTCAACCCTAACTAAATCCTTTAATTGGTATTTTGATTCATACCAACGTCCATACGTCCCATAGCCAATAAATACTAAGAAGAAAGGAATAATTTTGAGAAGACAACCGAGGTTTTCGTATGGATCTTTGCTTGGCTTTTCTTTTTTTGACATTACATAAATGTTTTAAATTACTTAATAAAATCGATGATTTCAGAATACATGGTCTCTACTGGGAGTCCCATTACATTATAAAACGAGCCATTTATTCGACAAATACCTACATACCCAATCCACTCCTGAATGCCATAGGCACCTGCTTTATCATAGGGTTTAAAATTCTCAACATAATATTGAATTTGATCGTTCGATAACTCGTTAAACCAAACATTGGTTTTACATGAAAAGCAATGCTTTCGATCATCAATACGAAGACAAACCCCTGTTATAACCTCATGCATTTTACCAGATAGTTTTTTAAGCATTGTTATGGCTTCGGCTTTATCGGCGGGTTTGTTAATTATCTTACCACCCAATAATACAATGGTATCTGCTGATATTATTAAACACTTTTTATTGCCTTGAGTATTCGTAACTACCTCTGATTTTATAGCTGCCAAATAAGATGGTACCACTCGAGGTCGTAGTTTTGAAGGATATGACTCATCACCCTGATGCATAACTACCTCAAAATCGATGCCCAGCTCTCGCATAAGCGACTGACGACGTGGAGATTGTGATGCCAGTATGACTTTGTAGTCTTTGAGTAATTCATGAAGGAGTTTTGACATGGTTTTTAGAATGTTATATTATGTTTATTCTATTGTCTATAATACAAGTTTAGTACAATATTTAGTACAATTGTAAATAGTAATCCGCCTGCCATTACCAATTTTAGAGTTTGGGAGATGATACGATAATCACTTGTATTTTGGGCTGTTATGGTTTTGTATATAGCAAACAATAGCGGAGAAATAATTAGTACGCCTAAGTAAATGGCTAAAATAAAATCGGCAATTGGCTTCTCCCCTAGCAGCAAATACATTTTAAAACCAAGGGTTACAAGGCAAATAAACAATATGGTAATGCTTGAGATTATCCATTTTGTAATTTTGGAACCTGCGGCAATAGGTATACTAGTGCGGCCGTAAGCTTTATCGCCTTCAAAATCTTCGGTATCTTTTACAAACTCGCGTATTAAATTTAATAAAAAAGCAAATATGGCATACGCCCATGCCCATTGCATTAGATCATTAAAACTAGCGTTGTAGTTAACAATATCGGTTTCGTATGCTCGGTTTAAAAGAGGTATTTCATACAAAAATGGAAGCATGGGTACCACCCCTGTTAGCAATGCAATTATTAGATTACCAATGAGTAACTGATCTTTGTATGTGCTTGAATAAAAATACAATAGACCTGCAGTTAGAATATATATGAGAGATAAACTGTTTAAACCCAGTGAACGCGAAACCCAAACCCCAGCCAAAATGCCCATTACATTTAGCACATAATACCAAATGGTTGCTGTTGATTCGCTAAAATGCTTGCCTATAATGACTTTGTCGCTTTTATTATGTGTGTCAATTTCAACATCATGCACGTCGTTTATGATATAACCTGCTGCTGCTATACATACCGTTGCAAAAACGATTAAGAATAAGCTTAAACTACTCATCTGCATTTCGTACTTAGCTGCTTCTATCATAGGCTTTAACAGAGCATATTGCATAAGATACATGGTAGCAGCCATTATTAGTAAATTTGGATAACGAATGAGCTTAAAAAACAAAAGCAACTTGCTTATTAATAGTTTCATATTATTTATTGATTTACTGATATATATGATATTTTACTTTAATAAATACTTAATATCTTGTTAAGCTCCTTATTAATGGCTCATGCATTGGATAATGCTGTAATAGAGTATCTTGAGATGCCATTTCAAAATCTTTAAAATCGAAGCCTGGTGCTACCGTACAGCCCACTAATGCAAAAGCCTTTTTATTATCGATCTCAGCAGCAAACCATGCCCCTGCAGAAACAATTTGTTGAGGTAAAGCCCCTTCAACGAGCCCTAGTTTCAATATTTGTAGGCCTTTTTGCTCATCAAGTACATAAATATTAATGGGAAAACCATCATAAAAATGCCAAATCTCATCGGATTTTATACGATGAAAGCCACTAAAATCGGAACCTTCAAGAAGATAATAAATGGCGGTACTATAATTTCGCGTAAGCATATTTTCAAGATGCACCTCTCCCACCGCTCTATAAACTTCACGATACCAGCCACCTTCAGGGTGTTTTTCAAGCTCTAATTTTTCTATGTAGTATTTTGAAGTCAAATGTTGAATTTGAATGTTTAATGTTGACTGTTTTTAATTTAAATACTAGATACTACTTTATAAACCTGACAAACTTTATAAACTTACCTACCAACTCATCATCTCCGTATCCATCCATAAACCTTGTACTTTAAGCACTTGCTCAACCACATCGCGCACGCAGCCTTTGCCCCCTTCTTTATCTGAAATATAACAACACAATTCTTTAATTTCAGGTACGGCATCAGCAGGACAGGTTGGAAAACCAACGGTAGCGATGGGCCCAAGGTCGGGTATGTCATCACCCATGTAGAGAATGGCAGCAAGATCTAAACTGTTGTTTGCCGCAAAATCAAGTAAGGCTTGTTCTTTATCTAATATTTTCACGTAGATGTCTTTTACCCCTAAATTCTTAAAACGCTCAATAATAGCATTTGATCCACCTCCAGAGATAATAGCTATCGGAAATCCTTTCTTAATGGCATACTGAATCACATATCCATCTTTAATATTCATAGTACGTAACATCTCACCATCGGCATTTAATAATACAAGAGAGGAGGCAAAAACACCATCTACATCAAAGGCAAATGCCCTTACCTTCTTGAGATCTTCTTTAAAATTTCCCATATATTTATTTATATTCTGTTTGAATACTCGTTGTTACTTCCTCGTAAATCTTTTGC
Source organism: Bacteroidales bacterium (assembly GCA_038248505.1). Classification (GTDB taxonomy): domain Bacteria; phylum Bacteroidota; class Bacteroidia; order Bacteroidales; family JBBRXJ01; genus JBBRXJ01. The sequence goes on along the minus strand of JBBRXJ010000096.1, from coordinate 6,222 downwards.
ATTTGAGGATATTCGGCCAAACACTTAATATGTTTTCGTATTGTTTTTTTATCACATCGACGTGCTGGGCCCGTTTGTGATGCTTTGGGACCTATCTCTATTGCACGATTTGCCGTTTCGAGCAATAATGGATGTAAGAGTTCAAATGATAAATTATTTTGTTGAAGATATTCGGATGCCAGGGTATACATGTGATTGCTGAAATTCGACACAAAAACAGCACTTAAGTGTATCTTCAATCGTTCTTCAGAAGTGAGCTCAATAACCGTTGACGATAGGCAGCTAGCTAGTTCATGAATTGTTTTTAAAACCTGCACAGAAGAAGCTTCTATACAAAAAGGAAGATTTGAAAAATTGCTTTTCTTATTCGCATTAATAGTCTGTAAAGGATATAGCACAGCCGCATGATCGCTTAGTTTTTTAAAGATATTTATATTAAGACTACCAGCAGTATGTATGAAAATACCTTTACAATGACTCAATTTCATAGCAATGCCAGGAATTGCATCATCACTTAAGCAAAATAAATAGGCATCGGCCTGATTTGGAATAAGATCTAACTCGGTAACTCCAGTAGTATTTACCAAGGCCGCTAATTTATTGACAGAGGAGGCAGTTCGTCCGTAAAGGGCTCGTATAGTAAAACCCTTTTGGGCTAATGCAGGTGCAAGTTGTGAGGCAAGATTGCCTGTTCCAATAATTACTATTGTTTTTATTGATGCCTGTTGTAACATTATTCAAATATCAAATTGAATTATTTTGGAAAGATACTAAAAAGTGCCGATTGATAAAATAGATACGGTTTAAAGCCTATGTTTAATATAATTCTTTCACCTATTGACTCTTATAGCCATATTGGCTTTAAGAGTTAATTTTTTTCCTTCTTTTTTTTTCAATTCATTTTTTTTTCTATCTTTGTGCTGCTTAAAAAAATGCAGAAATAGCTCAGTTGGTAGAGCATAACCTTGCCAAGGTTAGGGTCGCGAGTTCGAGTCTCGTTTTCTGCTCAAAAAACAGACCCCGATGAAATACACATCGGGGTTTCTTTTCAAAGTTTCTGCCTGGGTGGTGGAACTGGTAGACACGCAGGACTTAAAATCCTGTGATCAGTAATGGTCGTGCGGGTTCAAGCCCCGCCCCGGGTACAAAACCTCTGATTTACTTCAGAGGTTTTTGTTTTTATTAGCTCCCTAAAATCCTAAAAATCAAGCTTGTAATTATAAAAAAAATACAAGCTAAATTTTCAATGTTGTGATGAGTATGACAAAATAAGCTTGTTCTGTATGTGACGACACTTGCGGTGCTGTTGTAATTGCAAAATCGTAAGGCGAAATGTTAAAGGTGTAAATCAAGATATAAGCACTAAAAACATTAGCCCGATACGAAAGATAAATGATGAATTTTAAAAATGAACTCAAAACTCACTGAGCATTACTTCAGCCCCATTACCCTTTTAATCTCACTCAGCTTATTTAAGGCTTCAAGCGGCGTTAAGCTGTTAATATCCAGATTATGAATTTCATCGCGTATTTGTTTGAGCAAGGGATCCTCTAACTGAAAGAATGATAACTGCATACCTTCGCGATGTGCTGATATTTCGTTTGTTGGTTTGGTGAGTTTATCGCGTGAGCTATCGCCCTCTAATTCATGCAGTACTTCATTAGCCCTTTTAATAATGCTCTTGGGCATACCAGCCATTTGTGCTACATGAATACCAAAGCTATGTTCGCTGCCGCCTGGTTTTAGTTTACGCAGAAAAATGACCTTATTTTCAAGTTCTTTCACACTCACATTAAAATTACGAATGCGATGAAAATGTTTTTCCATCTCGTTTAATTCATGATAATGTGTTGCAAAAAGGGTTTTAGCCTTTGCAGCTGGGTGTTCATGCAAATATTCGGCTATGGCCCATGCAATTGAAATACCATCGTATGTACTCGTGCCTCTACCAAGTTCGTCAAGTAATATAAGGCTTTGAGGCGATACATTGTTGAGAATACTTGCTGCCTCATTCATCTCCACCATAAAAGTAGATTCGCCCTGCGAAATATTATCGGAGGCTCCTACCCTAGTAAAGATCTTGTCTACCAGCCCAATACGTGCAGCTTTGGCGGGTACAAAGGAGCCCATCTGTGCCATCAAAACAATTAATGCTGTTTGGCGCAGTAATGCCGATTTACCCGACATGTTTGGCCCCGTAATGATAATAATTTGTTGGTCATCGGTATCAAGATACACATCGTTTGCAATGTATGTATTGCCTGTTGCTAACATCTTTTCAATAACAGGGTGGCGCCCATCTTTTATATCTAACGCCGTACTGTCATCAATAATAGGCTTCACATATTTATTCTCTATGGCAATGCAAGCAAATGATATAAGGCAGTCGAGACGGCCTATTAATGAGGCATTCAGCTGAATAGCTTCAATATATTCAAACAAACCACTCACCAATTCGCCAAATAATTTTACTTCAAGGTTCAGTATCTTTTCCTCTGCCCCAAGCACTTTCGACTCATATTCCTTTAGCTCTTCAGTGATATATCTTTCGGCACTTACGAGGGTTTGTTTGCGAATCCATTCAGGCGGAACCTTGTCTTTATGTGTGTTTCTAACCTCTATATAATAACCAAAAACATTATTAAAACTTATTTTTAAGGAAGGAATATTGGTGCGCTCTGCTTCTTTCTGTTGAATTTGCAGTATAAAATCCTTACCTGAGTGAGAGATAGCTCTCAGCTCATCTAGTTCCGCTGAAACTCCAGCGGCAATAACATTTCCCTTTATTACAAGCATAGGCGGTTCAGCCATGAGCTCACGCGCAATACGATCGGCTATGCTACGGCAAGCATTTAATTGTTCGGCAATGCGCAATAATGGCGGACACATTACCGTACCAATCAATTCCTTCACCACCACAATAGCATCTAAGGCATAGCGCAATTGCATCACTTCACGCGGACTCACCTTGCCTGCCGCCACGCGTGAAATGATACGTTCTAAATCGCCCATAATGCGCAACTGTTCAATAAGCTGGTCTTTAAAATCTTCTGCCGAAATTAAAAAATCAACCGTATCCAAACGTTCTTGAATGGGTTTACACTCTTTCAAAGGTAGTGCAATCCATCGTTTCAGCATGCGTGCTCCCATAGGTGAAACGCTGCGGTCAATCACATCAACCAGCGAGCGGCCATTCTCACTAATGGTATTAAATAATTCGAGATTGCGAATGGTAAATTTATCGAGCCATACGTAATGATCTTCTATAATACGAGAGATACACGATATATGTTGTAGCTTCGTATGCTGAGTGGTTTCCAAATAATACAAGATGGCTCCAGCTGCAATAATACCCTGAGTTAAAGTGTCTATACCAAAGCCTTTTAATGAGCTTGTCTTAAAGTGATTCTGTAACTTTTCATTCCCATGCTGAGAGGTAAAAATCCAGTCATCCAATTTATAAGAATAGAAACGCGTACCAAAATACTGCTCAAAAAGCTTCTCCTTGCTACGTTCAAAAAGAACCTCTTTAGGCTGAAAATTACTGAGTAATTTATCAATATATTCAAAACTTCCTTCAGCAGTGAGAAATTCGCCCGTAGATATATCTAGGAACGCAACGCCCGCCACTTGTTTATCAATATGAACCGCAGCAAGGAAGTGATTTTCCTTACGCTCTAAAATGGAATCGTTAAAAGAAACGCCAGGAGTAACTAGCTCGGTAATTCCACGTTTTACTATGGTTTTAGTGAGTTTGGGATCCTCGAGCTGGTCGCAAATAGCCACACGTTGGCCAGCACGTACCAAACGCGGCAGGTAGGTATCAATGGCATGATGCGGAAAACCAGCCAGCTCAACATACGAAGCAGCACCATTGGCGCGTCGTGTAAGAGTAATGCCAAGAATTTCGGCAGTTTTAATGGCATCTTCGCCAAAAGTCTCATAGAAATCGCCTACCCTGAAAAGCAGCAAGGCATCCGGATGTTTCTCCTTAATGCCATAGTATTGCTTCATGAGCGGGGTTTCTACATATTTCTTATGATCGTCCAATGCCTTGTGAATTTCTCTAAAGGTAGGAAAGATTATGTAGGCGAACTTTGCTATTTATTAACAAGGAATGTTAAATATGGCCTGAAGTCTTTATGCAAAAGGCTAAAGGGACTAAGGAAAAGGTATTTTTTATTGTATTATTTACTATATGATACTATTTGTAAGCTATTCCATGTCTCAATATCACATATTTTTATCAATTTTTCACATCCCCTTTTGTTATAGGGCATCTCTAAAAAACTATTGTTAATATATATATCTGATTGTTAATAACATATCCTTGTTTTCCTTGTGCATATTGCTTATTTTAGAGAAAAACAAAGATTATGAAAAACATCAACTCACATGGCTTATTTGATGATCACTTTTTGATGGAAAAGCTTACCAAACTTGGTGATCAGCTTCAAAAACTGAACAAATATATACACTGGAATATCGTTGAAAACAGCTTGAAGGGTTCTATTATAAGAACAATCGGCATTGCTAGGGCAAAAGCAAAAATAGGGATGATGAACCTAACTTATAATATTTGTCGATGTGCACAGCTAAAAATAGTCGTTGCTATGGGATAGGAATGTCCTGTTGTGAACCACTCAATATTATATGTAGTTGATGTTTAGTTAAATAAAAATTAGGGAGGGGGAATATAATTAGGTTTTTAAAAAACCAAATTATATATTTGTCTCAAACAACGGCATCAAAAAAAATAGTTTTTAGAGATGCCCTTAATCAATTAGGCGTTTATAGATACCAAAGTAACCCAGTTAATTCATTGAATGATTTATTTGGTTGGAGAACAATTTCAGCTTTATCAAAACTATTTTAAATTAAATATATAATGATTAAGTATATCTTTATTTCATGGATGAGTTTGACAATAAGTAATTGGACTTATTGTCAAACAAAAATTGATAGCTTCTTTATAAAAAAATCTTTTAATAATGTAGTTTTTATTTCAAAAGATACTCTATATAAGTTTACCAAAATTGTACAACAGGATGGAGTTTTTGCATTTACAGAAACTCCAATAGATTCAATTTTACAGAATGATCAAGACTACTTTTCATATTTTCCAAAAAAGACTCAATACAATAAATTAGTATTTAATAAACTTGCTGAAACCGATACCATCTACAATTATTTCTCTAGTAAAGAATTAAATGGCATTAATGATGAACTGATTTTTTCCTACATTCTTAAGCAATTAAAAGAACCAAAAAGATTAAATCAGCAACAGAATTTTATTCGGCTATTATATCCCAAAGATGATTTAAACCCATGTAAAGATTATTCCGTTTTTACGATCAGCTGTTTTCATGATTCAGCTAAATTATATCGTATTCTTGGAAGATCCTATGATTCTGATGGCATGCTGATTACAAAAAGTGATTCAGTTCTACTGTCTCAAAGGGATATTAATCGAATAAAAGATCAGTTTAGTAAAGTGAAAGCTTCTTCAGTAAAAGATTGTAGAAGACCTGGTATTTGAAGTGAACCGTATTGTTTCAATCAGTCCTTCCACCAGGAAAAAATTGGTGGCTTTCCAACAGGTTACATTTTCTTCCCCTGCGGGTTTTGATCTCCATTATCATTTAAGGGCTGTGGATCATAATACCTTGCTTTCCAAAATAAACACGGATCAGTTAGCCCGGCACGATGAGGTATTTATCTCTACCGAAACTTACTATAGCCTTTATAAAGATTATAACGAACTGCTGATAAAAGCTGAACAGCTTATCGATGCCTGCAATTTCCAGTTCGACTTCAAAGAATCGCGCAACAAAAAGATATTTACTTCAAGCCGGTACAACGATAAACAGCTATTGGATATGCTGGCATACGAAGGCATGGCATACCGGTACGGGAAGGGTAATATTGAAGCTGAGGCCAGGATCAAAAAGGAGCTGAAAGTAATCAACGATCTTGGTTTCTGTGCTTATTTCCTCATTACCTGGGATATTATCAAGCATACCATGGACAACGGTATTTACCATATCGGAAGGGGTAGCGGCGGAAACAGCATAGTTGCCTATTGTCTCATGATCACCGATATTGACCCCATCGAATTAAACCTGTATTTCGAAAGGTTTATAAATCCTCAAAGAACTTCACCACCCGATTTCGACATCGATTTCTCATGGAAAGACCGCGACAGTGTTCATGAATACATCT
>JBBRXJ010000095.1:0-11850 GCA_038248505.1 Bacteroidales bacterium | reverse complement strand
GCTGTAGCTAAATGTTCCACTTGCACTTGGTGTTCCACTTATTGTAATGGTATTGCCTGCCCATGCGGCAGTAACGCCTGTTGGCAATCCTGTTGCAGCACCAATACCTGTTGCTAATGTCGTGGTATGAGTGATTGCTGTTAACACCGTGTTGATACACAAAGTTGGTGTACTGGAGGCTGCAGCTACTGTACAAATACAAAGACCAACCATAACATTTATTGATGCACCTTGTATATTGACATTATCCCAACGGGTAGCATTTAATCTTATTTTATAATTATTCCCGTCGATTAATGAGGATGGAATTGCAGAATTTAATGATAATATTCCGCTGGAACAATAGCTAACGCCTGTTCTTACGGATGTATCTTTTAATATTGTTTTATTATTAAAACTTCCAGTATTATCTGATAATTCTGCAGTAACATTTACATTTTTTCCTGTTGTATTTGAATATCCATAAAACATTCCAAAATCACCGGAACTTGTTCCATAAGCATTATGAGATGAATAACTCCTATTGGTTACAAACAATCCACAGTTACCAGTTGTTGTGTTTATTGTAGCCAGAGTCTGCGTAGTAACTAATTTCCAGGAATCTTCCCAATTCTTTTTTGCATAAACATAATATGTTGTACCTACTCTCTTAATACGAATCCAGCAAGGATAAGCATAAGTAGTTCCAACATCTAATGAAGATGATGCAGCAGAACCTTTAATCATATTTAAAGCACCATTATTATAATATATCATAAGAGAATTAGCTGTAAGCGTATTGGCATCTGAAGCAACAAATAAACCTACCATTTGGTTGCCAGCACTGACAGAACCACCTTCTGCTTTTAATTTTGTCCAGATATCAAGGTTGTTCTGAATATCATTTCTATACATTGCAGCATACGCCCAGCTACCTGCAGCATTATAACAGGCATCAGCAAGAAGCCTCATCACATTCCCACCAATATCATAAATATTGGTTAATGCAGGTGTTAATCCTTTATTGGCAACAAGCCATCCCTGAGGAATTGTAAATCCACTCACCAATTGTTTTTTGCTAAAATCATCCAGACTATCTGTACAACAAAATACAGTTTGGTTCGCATTTATATTGATAACAAAGGGATTTGCACCTTTACATAAAGTCTGACCTGAGGCAATATTTGTAATATCAATTGCAGATGAACACAAATAATATGGATTAATCTTAAAATCTGCAGATGTAATGCTTACAGCAGTAGATGGATTGCTTGCCAATATCTTTATATAATAATTATCTCCTGCAGGAATATCATTAGGTAAGTTTGCCGTAACAATTCCGTTAGTGATAGATGCAATCGTTGCAATGATAGGTGTGGTTAGATATACACCATTTCTATCTACTAATTTAAAACTAAAAATATTACCGGCATTAAATATTCCTTCTGTTCTATATTTAATATTTATTGTACTTCCGGCACAAGCAGGTAAAGGAGTTATTTCTTCAACAACTGTGCGGGTAACGGCATTACATTTTCCAGAAGTCCAACAAATAGCAGAATCTAATAATTTATTACAATCTACCGTTGGTGCAGCCGCTATACTTTCAGATAAGAAAAATTCGGTTCTTCGACTTGGTGCCACATGATTATTAATCATGGTTGTACCTGTTTCACAACCTGTAATTAATTTAGGACCCGCTCCCCCCGCTGTTTTAATAGCAATGGGCAATAAGTTTCCATTATCGTTAAAAGCATTATAGGTTGCAAGTAGATTTGTTGATACCAATAAATTTGTTCCGGTAGCATATCCTGCTTTTAATGTATGAGCTCCGGCATAATTGATTTTTAATTGTGTTGCACCTACAGTAGAAGTTGAATTTGTGTAATTTATAATATTCATGTCTTTTCCAATATCTGAATTATTACATAACACACCAATGCCAACATCTTTATATTTATCCTTCACACCTCCGGCCGTTGCTGATGGAGAAATCACAATGATACCTACACAATTTGCATAACTAGGAACAGGTTCTAAATCATCTACTTTAATAACAGCATAACCTGCTGATATAAGATGTGTTAGCAAATAGGTATCGGCAGTGGTTGCTATAGTTTTATCTCCAACTAAAAGTATGGCTTTATTAGCTTGCCCAGTTGCGTTAACGGTTAAACTCTTACTAGTAAAACCACATTCATTCGTAGCTGTTATCTTTATTGGACCAGTAAATGTATTTAAATTATTACATTTTGTTACAATAGTTAATGGATCTATCGATTGTGTAATACTCATATCAGCTGGTAGTGTCCAAGAATAAGTTAATAATGCACTTGCAGGAGTTGCAAAACTGGTTGAATATTGTAAATTACTACTTCCTGGACAAAATAAAGTTGAGCCTGTAACAACATCCGGTAATGTTGGTTTTCCATTTAAATCACTAATTGAAATGGTATAAGTCACCATAGTTCCTAGACCACAAGGCCCAACAGGCACCACTTGTATATCAACAGAACCTGTTCCAATAAATCTAATACTTACTGTTTTTGCTGTGTCAGTGGTAAGAATGGTTGCTCTTGTTGCATTACTAACTGTCCACTTATATTCTAATGCAGTACCATCATCAGCTACAGAATAAGTACGTGTTGCGTTTGGACAAATTTTATTTTCTCCACTTATATAATAGGCTTGCGGAGTAAAAGTGTTTGCATTAATTTCTTTACTTACAGAACCAAAAACAACATCACTTGTTTTACAAGCATTCATGGTTTGTACTTTAATAGTTCTTGCTCCTCCGTTTCCCATACCCACTGCTCTAAGTTGTAATGTATTAACTCCAGTAGCACTAGTCAAAGGATTATTAGTATTAGAAGGAACAACATCTAACCCATTTAAATATGTCCAAACATATTTTAAAGTTGGATTTAACGGAAGTGCCGATACAGAAAATGTTTGCCCAACACAAACTTGCGTAGGAACAATAATATCTGAAGGAGATTCAGGAAAACCTAACAAAGAGATATTATTAATTGAATTTGTACTTATTGTAGATGGATCTGTTGATACAACACGAATACTATATTTAGAACCCGGTGCAAAAGGAACTAAATTAAAATCATATTCAGGGAAAACACCTTCGGCAGTATATGTATTTGGTGCCGAGGCATACACCTCAGCTATTTTTGTTCGTACAGCAAAAGATCCTAATGCATTAGATAATTCTATTTCAAAACGATTACCGCAAGGATCCATACTACTTACTACCGGCTCAAAACGAATTGCCTTTAAAAAGAGAGTATCAAACAAAACAGCATTGTATTTATTTATTTGAACTAAAGGTAAGATTGACATTCCTTTTGCAAATTCAAAGTCCCCAATAACAATATCGGCAGCTGAGGTTAAATCAATATAACGGGTTACTGGTCCCTTGCGGGTATTAATGGTAACCTCCATGTCCTTTGAATAGGGGCCACCGGCTAACGGATTTTCATATACAATATGATATTTTCCGCCATACATAATATATGGATTAAATGTGGCATTTGGTCTAGAAGTAGATCTATATCTATAATATGTTCCCATGTCTGTCCATGCACTATTTATAAATAAATTTGGTGGTACATCTCCTTTAGCAATACGAATAGTAGCAGCTAAATTAGGGTCTGTGGTAAAAGTGCCTGTTGTAGTAAAGGTGACTTTTAAAGAATCTCCTGTACAGAAACTGGTAGTTACAACATCAGATATATTTTTAACCGATACTACATTTATTTTATTTGTTGTAGGACATTTGCGGGTAGACCAACAGGCAGCACGTTTTAATAAGGTATCTCCAATAGCAGTTAATTTAGTAACTCCACCCTCTGTCATATAAAATCCTACTCTTCGTTCTGGAGCAACACCTTTTTCCATACCTGCTCCCACTTCATACGCAAAATAAGTTTTTAATGCTGCATTACCACTAGCTGAAGCTACATTAAGTGCAGCCAAGCTTGGTTTTCCATAATTTAATTTATCTGTAACAGTATACACACTTTGTAATCCGGTTCCTACACCCCCTACCAATTCATCGGTTGACGGTAAATCTATATTTACTTGCGTTCCATTAATTGTTCCCACATTTGAATTTGAAGTCATATACATTTTAGGAAACACGCTTTTGTTACAAACTAATACAGGCACTGTTGCGGTTGCCATTTTATAACCCAATGTCATTGAATCAACCGTATTAGAAATAACAACCAAGCACGCACAAGCAGCATTCGTTTCTGTTACTTCATAATCGGGAACAATACTTACATTTGTAATTATTGGATAACTCCACGATAATATTTTATTTTTTAATGCAATATCTTCTGGAGCTAAAATTGGCATAGAAAATCGTGGCTCAAAAATAACGGCATCAATTAATATAGAATTTTCGCGGCTACCATTTATTAATACTTTTACATAACTAAAAGCATCGAGATTATATGTTCCCAAACTTATCTTTTCCCATGTATCATTATTTGTATTTACTGTTTGATCTATTGTAATTTGAGCAACACCATTAACATGATGCACTTCTACAACAAATGATTTTGCAACATACTTAGGACAAATTCTTGTAGCTCTATTAAAGAAAACCTCATATTTATCACTTATAGATAAATTTGGCTGGAATATTATATTTCCATTTCCGGCATTTGGGATATCTAAAAATTGTGCTCCAATAGCCCCTGCTGATGGGAACGTTCCATAAGTTGCTCCTGTAAAATTTACAATAACTTTTGAGTTGGCTGGATATGTTTTTAAAAGAGTACTCATCCCTTTAGTTCCAGTAACTAAAATGGCAGAGCTTTCACTTCCCGGATTAACATGTACCATCATCGAAGATGTAACTGTTTTTCCACAGCTCGAACGACCATAAACAGATACATATCCACTATCCATGCCGAGAGATACCGAAATTCCCTGGCTACCTTGACCTTCTAATATTGTTGCACCAGTAGGAACAGTCCATACATATTCTCCAATACCCCAGGTAGGATCAACCTGATAATGCACCACAGAACCCTGACAAACATATTGTGGTCCTCTAAAATTAGCAATACTTAAATCGGCTGCTGAAACTACAGTAATATATTTTTCTTTATAATCACGTATTCCATTACGATACGTTAATTCCAGTCGAACTTTTTTATCTCCTGGAGTATTGTATTGAATTGTAAAAGGTCCTTCACCTATTGTTCCCGGTATATTCGCACCAATACCAAAATTCCATTTATAACAACAGCTATCACCATTCGATTTATTTGTATAAGTGATATCCTGATTTATACAAACAAAATCACGATTTGATACAAAATCTACATCATATCTAAATTGATCTGGCTCTATAACTGATGAATCAGATGGCCAAGTTTTAAAATTAATTGAATCAACTTGTGAATAATTCCAAACATCTTTATAAAATGCACCTACATAAAGATTATTCTCCCCAGCTACTGTATTAATACGGTTTAAACTAATGCCAGTATCTGTTACATGCATTACACCTGGCGTTTGCATTACAAAAGCGGTAATATTATCACGCGTACCTATTCCGGTTATTACACCTCCTCCAGTAGTTTTTACAAAGCTACCCCAGAAAGTACGTTCATTCCAATTAGGACTATTGATTAACAACGTTGGATCTCCATTATTATATGCACCTAACAACTTACCATTTATTGTTTGTACGTCTCGTCCATTAAATATCCAGGTTGAATTACCCCCTAATAATAAAGTTCCATCTTTTGCTGCTGTAATATAAGATGGTATATGAGTATTGCTTACACCAGTGAGTCTTGGTATTAAAAACTGTCCTTTTTCTACAATACCAGTTTTAGTATTAATCTTACAATAATATGTAAAATGTGCTGATTGGGTATTCACCGGTGTATTATATAAGTCATAGGTTTGTAATGTTGAAATAGGATTTTTACAACCTGTTATCCTGCTTGCTCGCGAAGTTTTGCCATTCCAACGAAATACACTATTACCTCCGGCATTCGTACTGGTAAAATACAAACCGCCATCCAATCCAATTTTAATACAACCGGTGTAATTAGCATCTGCCATATCGCCATACAACTCACTCTCAACAAAGTCCCAATCTGTCCATATTTTATTCCATGCACCTGCAGAGTAAGCATAAGCATATAAATAGGGTTGTTGAACAGGCTGATCAATATATCCGCCAGCATCAGCACAAGGAACAGTGCTTGGTAAAACTGTAAAATTAGATTGATGTTGACCTGCAACAAAAACGGTATCATTCTTCATTGCAATACCCCAACCTCGTTTCGATTTTCCAACCCAACCCAATGGACCAATCTGAACACCAGTATTGGTTACTCCATTGCGTTGCCAAACTGCAAATTCACCCATCTTTGCAGCAATACTTGCTTCTCCCCTAAGTCCACATAGTACTGCAACTTTTCCATTGTCACCAATGCTCAATCGGCGATCATCATACGCTAATCCTTTAGGTAAACTGGCTGCAGGAACTGCCCAGATTAAGTTACGAGCTGTGGAATCCAATACAACCAAACCGAAATTGCAAAGTACGGCAATCTGGTTCTCCCCATAATTCTGCATTTGCATATCATAAATTTCATTGCCAAGATAAATGGATGCTGCGTATGTATTGTATTTTGCTGAAACCCGAACCTTTGTTCTATTATAAACCACTTTATCTCCGGCAGGTGTAATGGTAGAATCTTTTGTTATAGTGATAATGGTATCGTAACGTAAATTCATCACTAACAATCGTCCATTACTAGTGGTATTAGTAACCCAGGGTAAGTTCAGATTTTGTGCACCCGGTGCTCCTTTATAATAATCATTATAGGTTGATGCTTTTTTAGCCGGACTTAGTGGTCCATTAAAAGTTGAAGAAACTATTATTTCATACTTTTTATTTATCTCTAATTTTGATTCATAATTTAATACCGGCTGTGAAGGTCCAATATAAGTACCTGTTTCCATGTGTAAATTCTTCACTATTCCAGGCGTATTCGGGTCTAAGTACATTCTAAAAAAGCCAACAGAACCACAACCATAACCTAGGGGATCATTCCCCTTTAATTTCATATACCAAGTTTTACCATTATCGGGTGTCATACAAAAGCCACCATTGGGATCCCATTGAAAACCAAATTGTGGATATTCATCTTGCGGACTACCATAATTAACAGTCTTATCAGGATATACTCCAACTAAATCGCCATTTGAAAAGCTATAGGTAAACATACCGGCTTTTGTAGGAATAATTCCATCGGTAAGACCTGCTGTTGCTTGCTCCCATGCATTTCCAATCCAACGATAAAATCCTTGTTGCGTACCAACATATATTTCTTTTTGATCCCAACTTAACCAAAATCTTGTGGCAAGTGCCCACTTTCCAAGTGCATTATGGGAATAAGCTCCCCCGTTACAAATCTGTGTTGGTGTCCAAGGATGTCCGATAGGGTAATCAATTAAAGGATTATCATCATAATAACTACAGGTTTGAGGATCTTTTTTCCAACTGAAACTTGCATTTGGAGCAGCACACGTAAAACTATTTGAAGTCCCTGTTAAATTTGTATAATCAACTCCTTTAGAGATATTTATCCAATTATTTATTCGTGGATCATAAGCCCATAAATTATCCGGTATGCATTTCATATTAGATCCTGCCGATGACGTATAGAACAACGTAAATATTCCGGCAACATGGTCTGCAAAAGTTATTCCACCCTGCCAAGTTCCTTGTTGTAAACGTTCTTGATAATTTTTAGAAGCAGACCAGTAAGGATCCATCTTAGTACCGGCATAACTTACCCCGTTATAAATAAAATGAATATCTGGGATACGTTCAAAAGACCATAATTTACTGGTAAAACAATATTTTAATATCAGTGAATTATCATAAGGCAAAGCAGCTAATATTGTTCCTTGAAACATAAATAATGTATCTCCAAATATGCTGATTTTGGTTCCATGATCAACAAAAATAGGATCGGTTGTGACGTTGTAAATATCAGATGGATTAACGCCTGGTGCTAGATAGGGTGCTAAATCATTATAGATGAAACCACCCGCAGAAACCTCTTTCCAACCATCAGGGTAATGAGAATAATCAGTTGTCATTTCAAAAATTTTCAGTCCTGGATTAATTACATATACCCCACGTTCCATCCCGGCAACAATTTTAAAATTTAAATAGGGCTTAGCACCAGGCGCAGTATTGGTCATACGAATCCACTTTAACTGAAGAGTATCAAAACGAAAAATACCATCCTTACAAGGCGAAGCATCGTAAGTAGGTGAAGTGCAAGGATATTCATCATAAATCAGGTATCCATATATTTGTCCTCTTGAATGAAAAATTTCGGAGATTGTAAAATTATCAGTATAAACATCTCCCATAGAACCATTCTGTCCTATTGGAGCACATTTTCCTATACCATCATTTATCATTTGCCATTTACCCACAGTAACTCTTCCCTGCTGTGCATAAACAAGAATTGATCCTAAAAAAATGCCGATAATTAAAGTAAAATGTTTCATAAGGATTTTTTTTGAATTATAAATTATACGATGCAAGTTATATCCAGTTTCAAAAAATCTCTTGTACTATTGTCTCAAAATATAGCACAAATGTTGCATTTAAAACTTGCTTAACCTCTGTTTTGATTATGTTTGGATAATGGTTGGATTGATCAAAACTTTTTGTTTATCTTGTTAGTGTTTAATTTATGGTTAATCTTTTTACAAATAGATGAAAAACAAGTACTTCGAGAAAATAATAGAAATACTAGAGGAGAAATCCGGCTGGGGTTCAATTGACAAATGGAGGGAACGAAATATTTCTATTTTGTCGGATAAAATAAAAGATACTTCAGGAATTATTATTAGTACGCAGACTTTAAAAAGAATTTTTGGAAAAGTTAAATCCGAAAAAGACTATTTCCCTAATGAAACAACACTCAATGCATTAGCAAAACACATTGGATATCCTAGTTGGGCAAAATTTGAGGATGATGTAGATAAAAACTATGTTCAGATTCCAAAAAATAAAGCCCCACTATTAAATAATGAAGTAAAAATCAACCCCCATTCAATAAAAAATATTTCAATAGCTTTTTCAATACTACTTTTGATTACAATATTTTATTTTCGTTCTTTTATTATACCACCCAAAATTGTTATTATAATTCCCGCACAAATTAATACAGCACCTACTACTGTTAAAATTAAATATTCAGTTTCAAGAACCTTAGGGAATAAATTTTATATTGATTTTGGTGACTCTAAAATAAATAAAGATGCACCTCCTCAATTATTAAATTTAAAAAACAAAGAAATATCTCATTATTATCCATTTACAGGAATTTACCACATTAGTATTAAACAAGGATTGTTCTTCACTAAAAGCTACCATATTTTAATTCCTTCTAATAATTGGTTACGAGTTTTAGATGGTAAGCCTAAAGGGTTGCGACTTGGAAACATTTCAGAAAATAAAGGGTATCTATATATCAGCAAATCCGAGATAGAAAATAGTAACATTGATACTTCATTTTATCAATCTGATTTTAGTCTTTATAGAAACTATAATTTATCTGCTGATTCATTACAGATATCTATGAAAATAAAGCAACATTATTTAACTCAATCCAATTCTATTTGCAATTACATGTTTATTTATTTTTATACTGAAGATAACTTTTTTACTGTAAAATATACAGATACAACATGCTTTAGTAATTCAGATATTGGAATAGGTAAAGATGTTGTATTAATAGGATCAAAAGATAATCTAAGCTTTATGGGAATTAATTTTTCTGAATGGAAAAACATTAAAATAACTACAAAAAATAAAAAACTGATACTAGAATCAGAGAATAAAAAGCTAACAGAAATTCCGTATAAATCTAATCTCGGGGAATTAATTGGTATACATATTTTTTATTCTTTTGATGGAATGTTAGATGATGTAACCATTTTAAACAGTTACACATCAAAACTTATTTACAAAGAAAACTTTGATAGTATTGTTGTAAATACTCCATAAAAAAACAGTAAAATCGTCCTAAGTACATGACAAAACAATAAAGCACTAATAATCAGTAAAATAAGTCGCTAAAAATTAGGTTAAACACCTGATATTCAGTATATTGCACCAGAAAACCACTCCAAAATGCAATAAACATGAATACCAGGTTAAAGAACAAATATAGCGATTTAAATGAGTTATTTAAAGTTCAAACGGGATGGCATAGAGCCCGTGTAACGTTCTTTGTTTCATTTATTTGTTCGATGTGTAAGTTGCAGACAGTTTCTTTTGTGAAGCTCTCACAGGGCTTTGAAGGAGACACTTTGCAGGAGTCTAATCTCAGACGCATACAACGTTTCTTTGCCGATTTTATAGTTGATAATCATCTTATCGCTAAAATCGTATTTTCCTTGTTGCCACATGAACCACCCTATAAGCTTAGCATGGATAGAACGAACTGGAAGTTTGGAAAGACAGACATCAACATTTTAATGCTCAGCGTCTGTTATAAAGGGATTGCAATCCCTATCTTATGGTCATTGCTTCCAAAGCGGGGTAACTCTAATTTTAAAGAACGAAAGGAGCTAATAGAGCAATATATAATTCTGTTTGGATCATCAACTATAGTAAGTCTAATGGCCGATAGAGAATTTATTGGAGGGAACTGGTTTAGCGAATTAATACACAATAAGATACCTTTTCATATCAGGATAAAAGGAAATATGAAAGTTAATATACCTAAAAAAGGAGAAGTAAAAGCTTTCTGGTTATTTAACAAAATAAACATCAATGAGCCATTGCAATATAAAAAACTGGTATATATTGATAATAATTTAGTCTATTTATCAGGCATGAAAACATTTAATCCTGAGACAAACAAATATGAATATCTGATTATTGCTTCTTATAACCAGCAAGATCAAGCGATGATTGATTACAAGGAGAGGTGGCAGATAGAAACAATGTTTAAGGCAATGAAAACCAGTGGCTTTAACATGGAAAGCACACACTTAACCGATTTAGAAAGGATAACTAAATTGATTGCAATCATTGCTGTTGCTTTTGTTTGGGCTTACAAAGCAGGCTTGGACAAGCATCGAAATATTAGGAAAATAGAAATTAAGAAACATGGAAGAAGAGCCCATAGTTTTTTTAAGTATGGACTTATTCGAATCGCTCACGCACTCCTAAATGATTCTAACAGAGAGGAATTAAGAGTTTGTATAAATGTTTTGTCATGTACTTAGAAAATCGTCAATAATTTTTTTTACTGTTTTTATGTGACTATCTTTATATAATCTGAATTCAACCCAGATTATGCAATGGAAATTTCATAATCTGACACAAAGCCCTACTACACTGCGCTACATCGGGATTAACCGCAAAATCTACTCACTTATCCAACATTAGACTTAAGTGCGGTTCACTTCTAAAGTCTAATAACGGTTCAAGTGGAAAATGCAACTTTTTTTTAATTATTTGAATTGAATATTCCAAATTACATCTTTGTTTTGTAAGCATTCGGTGAACCACGTCCTTGTTACCAAAAAATAAAGATTAATTTTGTGCGAAGGGCAGCTAAGCCTTTTTGATAGGTAGTAATTCGTGTAGCTTACTGACTTTATAATCTGGGATGCATGTGAGAACATTTTCGAGCCATTGTTGCGGCTCAATATCATGTTCTTTGCAAGTGCCAAAAAAACTATACATCATTGCAGCACGCATAGCGCCTTCATGAGATCCAGCAAAGAGATAATTTTTTCTCTCTAGTGCTATCGATCGGATTTTATTTTCAATTAAGTTATTGT
>JBBRXJ010000094.1:0-12515 GCA_038248505.1 Bacteroidales bacterium | reverse complement strand
ACCTACAAAATTACCTAAATGAGTATTGTTACAAATACAACAGAAGATATTTTGGAGAAAAAATATTCGACAGATTACTCATTGCATGTATAGAAAATTGTTAATAAACATGCGTTGGGTGCAAAAACGGATAGTCATTTTCTATTTTATACTCTATTGCTTCTTTACTATGATTGATATAGAATACAAATTCTTTTTTATCACTACTACTGGTACAACGTTCCAAACCTGAGGTCAATAAACTTATTTCATAGTTTGAAAATGCTGCTATTATATAACATCCAGCAATATGAATACTCTATTTTATTTCTCAATCAAATTATTTATTTCTTCAATTGATAAATGATCGCCAACATATTTCCCATAATATGCTCTTATAATATTCCCTTTTTCATCAATCATAAAATCCGCGCTTATCCTATTGGTATTGCCATCTGAATTAATTTTGCTTTTAAATAATTTTTCGCCTTGCTTTCTTTTTTTTATTACATCAAAAAAAATACTTTTAATAAATTTCACATTGCTTCGCTCAACATTGTAAAGTACATATAAATTTTGATCTGGATTTGGAATCATTTTTGCGTATGGTTTTTCATTTATCAAGTATATTTTCATGTTCTCTGCACTACTTTCATAAACCGAAAGAATGACCAATTCCTTTTCTTTAAAATACTCACTCTCTTCCTGCAATTCATGAAATCGCAAATTACAAACCGGACATCCAACATTTCTATTAAATGTGAGTAGAATCTTTTTCCCTCTAAAATCGGATAATCGCAAACTATCTCCATTTACATCTTTTACCGAGAATAAATATGCTGCTTGATCTTCCTTTAACTTGTTTTTTTGACTAGTATGCTGAGAGTATATTTCGTAATTTGGTATCAATACGAAAATGAATAGAAAAGAAGCATGTAATGATTTCATTGATTTAAATTTAGTAAGTGTCTAAAATATAGGTTAATTGTGATTCAGATAGATTTCGAATAAGTTTGTTTTTCTTCGTTCAAATTTTGAATACGTTCCTATCATACATTCTATCCCTCAAAATACGTTTTTTATGTTACTTTGTGAATGAATAAACATAAATAATCTACATATGAAATCGGTAATATTCATCTTTTTATTGTTTTATGTAAACTGTTATTTAACAGTTGCACAGCCTGTTTTTAATCCATATACCGATAAGTATGACACTTGCCCATCATGGGTAAATGAATTAGAATGGGCAAACGTTATTAACATTAAAAGTTTGGCAACAAACCCTGCAACATGGGATAGTATTGCTGTTGTAGCTATTAAGTCATTGTATGCACAGGGTGGTGGAGTTCTTTATTTTCCAGCGGGTACCTATTTTTTTGCAAACGATCTTAAATTATTATCAGGCGTACTATTGCGTGGCGATAAGCCTTTATGCAACAATGCAAAAAGTGATTCTTTTGCACCACCTTCGCGTTTGGTTTTTCCTGCATATATTCCTGCTTTTTCAGGCAGTGGAACAGCCAATTCAACTGCTTTTAAACGTATATATTCCGATAGTATTCGCAACAATATTGCTATTGTTTTTCTTGATATCAACAGAGGTCGTATATCAATTGGCGTGGATGGAAAAAATGTTTTGGTATTTGGTGTTCGTCAAAACAATATTGCACAACCCGATCCTTATATACCCACAAACTACCCGCGTATGGAGTCTTGGCAGCGTTTCTCCTATATGTTTACATCAAACATTAGCGTGTCGGTAAATGAAAATGGTTCTATTGTAAACAATCGTGCAAACGATTTTATGAATAATAAGTTTAATCCAGTACCCGACGAAAGTTACGACCAGCCTGGATATGTGGCCTATGGTAAATATAAATACAATGTTGGAGATGTTGCAAAAGAGTTTCCATATGGAGTTACAAAATATACCGGTGCTGTTGATGTTACTACCGATACAACGCATATTTCACGAGGTAGTTGGGCGCGTTTTAATTATACCGATCATTATGGTATTAGATTAAATGGCAAGTATTATGAGCCTTACACAACTGCTGTTGAACCAGATGAAAAGCTCGAAGTCATCGATAATTGGATTTACACCACCATGCGTGTAGGTTATTTTGTAAAAGGCTACGGACAAGTTGTGCGAGGGAATGTAAAAAAAGACCAGTTAAACAAACGAGTATATCTACATGCTTTAGGATGGGAGTTGGCCCGCAATAACGCCGCTACTTACGAAAATAGAGGCATGAATTTTTCAGGTCATAATGTTCTTATTGAAAACAACGATTTTGAAGTATACCGTCATGCTATCATCTGGAGCGGCTTTTCATCGGTAGATGGGGAAGGTATTCTTACTCCAGAATCTGTTGATCCATATAAAAAAGTTGATGGTATTTATATTTTAAATAATAAAGTGAATGCATACATTGGTTTATTTTGGATGAATGACATTAAAGATGTTCATATTGCCAAAAATAATTTGGTCAATTCAGGCTATATTTATGTAGTAGCAAAAAACAGTGTTGATCACCGTTTGGATAAATGTATTATTGATAGTAATTACAACATTACCGGTATTACTGCAAGGGGAGCTGAAGGTACTACCGATTTGCAGATTTTTGGCAATTCAGGAACGGGAGAAATTGATCATACTTGTTCTGCGCAACTATGGAGCAATGGTACATTAACGGATAAACTGGTATGTTCATCAACGGCTGCACCTCAACCAAAAACATTGTTACCATTTGCTGGCGAGCGCAATGTGAACATTAATGCTGTTGTTTCTATCACTTGGGATAATCCGGTTACTGTTCTTGATTTGTCAGGTATTACACTGGTAGGTGATTCCACGGGTTTGCTTGCCGGAATTAGTTCGAGTTTGTCAGGTGATGGAAGAACATTAACAATTACGCATCCAATTTTTACACATGCGAACGATTGGTATACGGTTACAATACCTGCCAATGCTTTAACCAATGCAGGAGGTGGTAATGTGCTCATTAACTGGTGGCGTTTTAATATTCAGGCGAAACCCTATGCCCGAACCCTGGCTCCATCAAATGGCGCTTATGGTATTGATGCTACAAGTGAGGTACTTATTGAGTTTTCGCAGTTTGTTCAATTGCTTAGTACAAATGGTATTGTAATATATGATCCCTCAAACAACGAAATTCAGAATGCAATTTACAGTTGGAATGCTATTAAAAATATGTTATTAATAGGTCATGCAAATTTTGATGCCCTAGGAACTTATCGTGTAGTCGTTCCTGCTGCTGCCTTTAAGAATGCATCTGGTTTATTTAACGATAGTATTATATGGGAATTTTCTACTGCTTCAATCATTACAAATGTTGGTGACGCAAAGCAAAATATCGAATTTAATATTTATCCAAATCCAACTTTAGATATATTAAATATTAATACGCCAACAGAGGATGTACATTTTATTACTATCCTTAATTCAAACGGAGTATCAGTATTTACAAGCAAAATTGAGGGTTCAATCAATATGATTGATGTTTCTAAATTTTCATCAGGAATATATATTTTATTAATGCAAAACGACCTTGGTTTTGTTTCAAAACATTTTTGTAAATACTAATTTATTTTCTCGCACAATATAAACTAAAATTATATCGTTTCCAAAGTATATCAGCATCGGTAAATCCTGCTTTATGTAAGCAGTTCATGTGTTCGGGTAGTGATATTTGACTATCCTCTGCATGATAGTTGGCAAATATTTGATTGATTTTTTCTTCATTAAAATAATCTTTTAGGTATTTCTTCCAGCCATCTCCATTAACTATGGTCCATTGCATATTAAAACCATTTACTACATCTACACATGCAAAGATACCGCCCGGTTTAAGCCATTTGTGTATCTTCTTATATAAATCGGTATACTCCTCTATACTGCGTGTATGATGTATTGCAAAGCTCGAAATAACCGCATCGTAGCTTCCTTCTTCATAATCAATCTGTGTAAAATCATTACATTCATTCGTAAAATTATTCGGATATTCTTTTAACACCACTGAAACTACGTCCAACATATTTTTTGAAAAATCCACCAATCGGATATGACAGTTTTTGTTTCTACGAAGCAGCCGCATTGTTAAATTTCTTGTACCAGCTCCTAAATCAAGTACTTGCATCGGTTCATTCGTTTTATTTATACAATCAATGAGCAGTTCAAATGTACTTGCATAATCGGGTAGGTATATCGGGTCTTCCTGACTGTAGGCTGATGCCGTTTCATTGTCAAATCGGATCTTAATTTCGTCCTTATTCATTAGGCGATTCATGGGCTTTGGACCAACATACTTTGGCGTTTCTTTATTCATGATTTATTCTTTTATTTAATATTCGCATACTTCTTTCTATTTCATTTTTAATAAGAATGTTTTTTTCTGTCAATAAAAAATCAGTTAATGTTTTTATACTTTCTGTATAACCACTAAATGCACGAATGATTTTCCATCGAATTACATCATGGTTTATATTTTCAGAATAGCATTTTAATAACGAATTATACGCGTAATTTTGTTTTGAATAGAAGTTTATATGGCCAATCGTATCAGTAGCTTCACTCAGTTTATTGTAATCTTTAGTT
Source organism: Bacteroidales bacterium (assembly GCA_038248505.1). Classification (GTDB taxonomy): domain Bacteria; phylum Bacteroidota; class Bacteroidia; order Bacteroidales; family JBBRXJ01; genus JBBRXJ01. Next base: position 7,915 of record JBBRXJ010000094.1, on the reverse strand, counting down.
TTTAATAACTGAGCTAATTTCGGTAAGGCCTCTATACCTATTCGAATTAGAATCCGGCCAGCAATATCGCGAGGTAATGGATAACAGTCTTTGTTAAATGACTTTTCAGAAATAGCTTTGAGTTGATTGTTTCCTATTACTCCTAATACATTTATAAGTGCTGGTATTGCATATTTTCCGAATAGCGCAAGTGTATTTGACAATTCGATTTTGCAATATATTTTTTGTTCATTTTTAAGTGCATGAATCAAATTAGGTATTGATTCAATTTCCTTATCTGCGCCTAAAAGTCGTGCTCCAATTGTTCTTTCAGTTGCAATAGTGCTTTTTAATAAGTTCAGTTTTTCAGATAATGAATATATATGGAGCTTCTCACTTCCGTTATTGTATTGAACGTATCCTCTACTCGCGAGATTTGTTGCATTGCTTTTCATTTATTTTTGTTAATTAATGCGAGGTATTTTGCGATTAAATTTACTTAGAAGAGTTTTGCTTCATTTAAACAGAAGATTTTTAAGCTCAATTTTTGAAAGGCTAGTAATGGCATGCAATTTATTTTGGCAAACAAACGACATATCAATTAGATGTCTCTCGTTAGACTTAACCAGAATTATTAAACTGAATTTTCGTTGGGATTAGTTTAGCCGCGGCGAACCGCTCAGACTAACACAGCCGCCATCTATGGCCCCCTTATAATGAACTAATATTTTGATTAAATTCCCATAACTACTGCTTATGAATAGGCGGTAGAGGCGTATTTATTCTTGTTTCAAAATCTTCTAGAAGCTCATTTATTTCGTAAATTAAATCATCATCAGCTAAAGCATCCCTAAAAACGAGGCGTGCTTCTTCCATTCGGTCTCTAAATTCGATAAGTGCTTTTTTATCGCGAACGAGCTCTAAAACATAAATCACGTAGGCTCGTTGTAATTTATGGAATAGATATTTTGATTCGTCGTTAAAGAATTTAGGATTTTTAAATGCGATTTCAAAGAAGGACTTTATGAAATGAGTTTTAAATGGATTGATTGCAGTGCTTGTATTTTCTCCTTTTGACTGAGTTAGCATAATAGAGAATAGCTCATCAGGATTTTCAACATTCATTTCAGTAGCGAGGTTTTTTAGAAGTTCACGTTCTTCTGCATCCAAGCGTTCCATTATATATAATTTGAGTACTGCTATTTTCTCGGCAATTTCTTTTTTAGTTTCTTTTTTCATTATTTATGTTTTTACGTTTTATCAAAAATGCAGTGAATATTTGGTTGTTTTGTATAGAATCTGCCTCGTTTGAGAAGTTTTCGGTTTTTTATTCCCCTATGCTCTGCCGCGAGGTATTTTGCTCATTTAATCTAAAGACGAACATGAATACCTGGTCCTATTAAGTAAAACCATTTGCCTCTACCAAGGAAATACCCGCCCCCAAGATAGAGCGGGAATGATAATTTAGCATCTCGAGTTGTGGGATAAAGACTGGCAATTAAAACGGCACCCACATCACGGTTTCCGCTTTTATCACTAAAGTCAAATGCATTAAATGCAAGAAAACCCATACCAATTTTATAAGGTCTGTATCTTGCAATTTTATCGGGTTGATAAAAACTAAATTGTGCAATAATGGCCATACTAATACCCCCAAAAGCGCCAAAAGTAGTGTCGCCTTGTTTTCGAACTAATAAACCCGCAGGAAACGAAACATCCATGTCAAACTTGTAATGTTTTTGCAAGTAAATTTCTATTTTGCGACTCTCCGTTTCCTGATCAGGGTAACGACCATCTTGGTGATTAATTACGATTTCAATTTTGCTCCATTCCTCTAAGTCGTAGGTTTTTCGGTTGATATAGTTATTTAAATTAAACCCTGTTGATCCCGAGATGTTTTTTTCATAATATGCCGCACGAGGTGAACGATCACCAGGGTAGATTACCATACTATTGATATTGCGCATTTCAATAAGATTGTCGTTTTTATTGGTGATTCGAATGCTTATTGAAATGTATTGAGGACCACATAATTTTTCAAGATCAATGATATCTCTGTCAAATGAAAAGTAGATATCTTTAATTGTTTTGTCATACAATATTGGTTTATTGATATTTGTTAACTTTTTTGGTCCATCGCCAAAATCAAGCTGAACAAAATCGAGACTATGAGGCCGTATGTATTCCACTACTTTTAACTCCTGCCCCGTTCGTTTCCCATGATTAATAATTGCTACCCGACGATTACTAATATCAAGAGGTATTTTTAATTTAAAGAGGGAAATATTTTCGCTACGAAGTAGTGAATCTTGTGAGATATCATTTAGGCCTTCAAAAATAAAACGTGCTTTATTTAATCCATCACCTTCAAGTTTTAATAATATAGTTTCGCCAGGATATATTGCAAGACGGTTGCTCCAATCACTCCCCTGATGCAAGATGCTTATTGAGTTGATATTGGTTTGTGGTGTAATGCTGAAGTTAGAAATAAACATTGCTCGGTCGCCATCTTTTAGATACAGATAACCTTCTGTTTTGCGATGATAGTTATATAAGCGAAGCTGACATAAAACTTTGTTATTAGCCAAATAGCTTCGCGTAAAAAGCTCCCCAATTAGAGTTCCACCAGCAGCTTCTTGGTTTTCTATTCGGTAAGTTTTATTAAGTTGTAAAAGAGCGCTATTATCCATCTGAACTTCAATTCCTCGAATGCGAGCATCATCATTCATTGTAAGATCATTTTCATCAATATTCAAAAATTGCAAACGACTTTTTTTTACATTAAATGAATAGCTTATTTGAGGTAAATCATAAACTACTTTACCATCTTTTGTTATAAATGGTTTTTTAGTTTTTAGATTTAGTTTGATAGACTGAGTGCCAATTTCATTAGGGAGTAAATGCAATCGTATCTGGCTGAATTTCTCAGTTAATTTATAATCTATTTTATTGTTGTTTGTCCAGATTTCTTGCAAACGGATATTATTGACATCATTGGTTAACAATTCAAATATTTTCTCTTCTCCAATATACAATTCATCACTTAGCGGTTTAAATTGCACTTCGGTTCGAGTAAACGGAAAAAGTATTAACTCACGAATTGTAGGTAAAGAATCGCCAGCGGTTTTTATTAAAAATACAAATTTTAAAAATTCGCTATTCGTCAGATCAATAAATTGTATTTTAAAACGATAAAATTCATTGTTTACGAATACTATTGAATCAATAAGTTCATAGTCACCTGATGAAATAATTTGTATTTTTTGGATTTGTTTGTTGTTATTAGGAAAGAGATTTAGTTCACATACTTCATCATCATTATTGTAGATAAAAGGGAGACCACTTTCATTATTTATATATATTGTGTCTTTTGGATATTCAAAAGTGGAGGTATCAACTCTTAGCGCTATGTTTCGGAAGTATTCATTAATACCATGTTTTGCATGTGCACTAGAAATAAGAAAAAGGGTGCTGAGTATTAAAGTTATTTTTCTCATGTTTTTTCTTTTGTTACTAATAAAAAACCAATAATAAAAAATCCTGTCACTCAAATGTAACAGGATTTTTTTAATTTTTTGATTCGTGTTCTATTATTATTTTGTTTTTGGAAGTGCGTATATCTCTAAATTGTTAAGTGATTCAAGTTTAATTGCCTTAACATCATTCGTGTTTGTTATTGGCGAGTTTTTGTTTTGTGTATTATAAACATCAATAAATTGATTACCATCCTCAATTTGTATTAATAATTTATTGCTTTTAGGACTGATGCTATTGAAAAGATTTGTAGTCTCAATACTTGAAACAAAACTGTAGCTTGAACCCGCATCCATTTTGTGTTTAATGAATTTATCATTAATAAGAAAACGGATAATATTCTCGCGGGTTCCATATATTGCAACTTGTGAGATGAGATGACCTTCCACTTGAAATATGTCACTATTGTTTTTGTCAAGTGCAATTTTTACCACTAAATCATTCGAATTAAAAATAGTTGTATCTGTTGATTTGTTTGACACGAAAATTTTTAGGTTATTGACTTCACCTAATTGGAAAGCATTATTATCGCTGTTTGTAATGGGTTTAATACTACGGCGGTAAATACTATTAAACGAAGCTGTATCTTCTGCAACGATTAATATTTTATTTGAATCGGCTTTTAATTCATCACGAGTCCATGTTTTTTTTGAATTTCCACTCATTTCATCTGAAAGAAGAAAATTGTAAATAATCCCTTTCCCCATTTGATGTTGGACGTATTTTTCGCTGATGAGTAACTTAATAATGTTTTCTCTAGTACCAATGACGTATGCTTTCCCAATCTTTTTAGTATCAATTTGAAGTATATCGCTTTTGCCGTCTTCAAGGGTAATACGCACAACTTCTTCCTGCGAATGCGTTACATTCAGGATGCTTAACCACAAAATGGCTGATAAAATCGCTTTCATTTTTGATATTATTCCTAGTTCTTGATTAATTAATAAGCCTTTACATAAAAAGGCAGGAAAAGCAAAAATACTAATTTTTCATTTGTATTACTTCTTTATTGTCATGTTAAGAGGCTTAATTGAAAGTTTTAAACGGATTGAAACGTATTCACGACACTAGCTTTATAACATGAAAATAAGCAAGTTGCTGTTTTAATTAGAATAATTATAAATAAAAACGCTTCTTTTTTTCGGTTTTTGGTATTAAAATGTTAATTTAGCTTCTTCAAAAATTGAAGGCTATGGAGAATTCGATAATCAAAGCTAAAGGAACAGTGGTGGTTGATACACAGAAGTGTAAAGGATGCGGAATTTGTGTTGCAGCTTGCCCACGTGATGTTTTAAAGCTAGCAAAAGAAGTAAACAGTAAAGGTTACCATTATTCTTATATGGAAAAACCTGAGGCATGTACAGGATGTTCAAATTGCGGTATCGTATGTCCTGATGGTGTTTTAAGTGTTTATCGTCAAAAAAATCAACCACAAATCTGATGGAAGAAATACGATTAATGAAAGGCAACGAAGCTATTGCTGAAGCTACAATTAGAGCCGGTGCTGATGCCTATTTTGGATATCCAATTACTCCCCAAACTGAAATTATGGAGTATTTAGCCGCTGAAATGCCAGAGGAACGAACAGGTATGATTGTTTTGCAAGCGGAGAGTGAAATTGGTGCAATTAATATGGTGCTAGGTGCTGCTGGAACTGGCAAGAAAGTTATGATATCTTCCTCAAGTCCGGGTGTTAGTCTAATACAAGAGGGTTTATCATATTTAGCTGGTTCTGAAATTCCTTGTTTGGTAGTTGATATTGTAAGAGGAGGTCCAGGACTTGGAACAATTCAAGCATCCCAAGCGGATTATTTTCAAGCTACAAGAGGAGGGGGGCATGGTGATTATCGCACCTATGTTTTAGCACCTAATTCGGTTCAAGAGATGGCAGATTTTGTCAAAATTGGTTTTGATATTGCATTTAAGTATCGTAATCCTGTTATTATTTTAGCAGATGCAATTATTGGAATGATGATGGAGAAAGTAAAATTTTCGCCTCAAGAGAAACGCTTAAGCAATGAGCAAATTGAGAAGTTGTACCCATGGGCTGCCACAGGTAAAAACTCAGATCGGAAGCGAAATGTTTTAAAAAGTGTAGAACTTAATTCGGAACTGCAAGAGCAAAATAATTTGAAATTATTATCGAAGTACGAACAGATGGAGCGTGAAGAGATTCGGTATGAATCAATACAATGTGATGATGCTGAATATGTAATTGTAGCATATGGAAGTACCTCTCGTATATGTTTAAAGGTTGTTGAGAATGCAAGAAAAGAAGGTTTGAAGATTGGACTGTTGCGACCCATTTCGCTTTATCCATTTCCTTACAAACCCCTTGCCTTACTTGCCGACAAAGTGAAAGGGTTTATGGCTGTTGAGATGAGTGCGGGTCAAATGGTAGAAGATGTTCGATTAAGTGTTAATGGACGTAAACCGGTAGAATATTTTGGTAGATTAGGAGGGATCATTCCAACCCCAGTGGAAATACTCTCAGCAATAAAATCAAAACTAATTAGAGCATGACAGAATCAATTATAAAAACCGCTAATCCTCTTATTAGCCCAGAAAATCTGGTTTATAAGAAAACATCTTTAATGACTGATACCGTAACTGGTTATTGTCCAGGTTGCCCTCATGGTACTATTACAAGAATGGTTGCTGAGGTAATAGACGAGATGGGAATACAGAATGAAACTATTGGTGTAGGCTCTGTAGGTTGTTCGGCATTTATTTTTAATTACATTGATATCGATTTTATAAGTGCTCCACACGGACGCGCTGCTGCAGTAGCATGTGGTGTAAAAAGAGTTCGGCCTGATCGTTTTGTTTTTACCTATCAGGGTGATGGTGACCTTGCTGCTATTGGTACAGGTGAATCATTACATGTTTGCAATCGAGGTGATAATGTGACCATTGTTTTTGTAAATAATGGAATATATGGAATGACCGGAGGACAAATGGCACCCACTTCAATTGCAGGTATGAAAACAAGCACATCGCCCTATGGACGTGATGTAAGTACGATGGGTAATCCATTAAAAATTACTGAAATTGTTGCACAATTACCTGGTACGTATTATGTAACAAGACAAGCTGCTCATACACCCACATATGCTCGCAAGGCTAAAAAAGCATTACGCCAGGCATTTGAAAATCAAAAATTAAATAAAGGAGTTTCTTTTATTGAATTTGTTTCGAGTTGTAACTCAAATTGGAAAATGAGTCCAATTGAAGCGAATAAATGGATGGAAGATAATATGATTCCTGAATATCCTTTGGGTGATATTAAGGTGGATGGTAAGTTGTTAAAAGGCTAATATACGAGTTGAGATAAGAGAATTATGTTAGGAAGTAGTGCATTGATTTTATACATTGATTTTATTTTTTACGCTCAAGCATTTCTATTAATAAAATACAAAAGAAGATACATGACAGAAGAACTTATTATTGCTGGATTTGGAGGACAAGGAGTATTATCAATGGGTAAGATACTTTGTTATTCGGGAATTATGCAGGATCTTGAAGTATCATGGATGCCATCTTATGGTCCTGAAATGCGTGGTGGAACGGCTAATGTTACCGTAATTATTAGCAATGATAAAATTAGTTCTCCAATATTAAACGAATATGATACGGCAATTCTTTTAAATCAACAGTCCTTAGATAAATTTGAGCAGAACGTAAAACCAGGCGGAATTCTTTTGTACGATAGAATGGGTATTACTAAAGCACCCACTCGTACTGATATAAAAATATTTTCAATTGATGCTGTTAGTGAAGCTAATAATCTTGGTTCATCAATTGTTTTTAATATGATTGTGCTTGGTGCCTTTTTAAAATTGAAGCCAATTATTAAGTTAGAAAATGTGGAGGTAGGTCTTAAAAAATCCTTACCAGAGCGCCATCATAAATTAATACCTTTAAATATGAATGCCATTAAAAGAGGAATGGAAGTGGTAGAATGTATTTAGAATAGTTTCGGCTTTTGTGCTTGGTTAGCATGGTGAATGAAGATTGTTTTGTTCCCTGAAATGGATCAAGATGAAAAGTTGAGGGAAGAAAAAAAATTCTTTTTTTGTGTCCAAAAGAAAACTAAGACACAAACCAAGGAAACACCCATTAACTTGTTACTGCTGGAAGAAATTTTGAATTATTTTCTCCCTTTAGTCAAAACGTAGTACATATAGATATAATTGGGATTATTTAATTGATTCTGCACATTTGTACACCTAAAAAACGCACTCGCAACCAGTCTATCAAGGATATCACGTCGATGTCTGCGATTTAATCTGTAAGAAAATTCATCGAGATAATTCTGAAGGTACATTCCTTTAATCTTGTGATATATTCCAAGAAAATTTCTTTTCGCATTATTAATTGCTATGTGTACCCATTTTAATGT